>DATBMU010000010.1:0-12469 GCA_036554665.1 Actinomycetota bacterium
ATCGCCGCGCAGATGTCGATGAAATCCCCGTAGCGGTTCGTCCGCGCGCCGAGCACGGAGTTGCAGAAGACGATCGCGTTCGACTCCGCCCACGCGACGTGCTCGCCGAACGCCGGGCGCTCGGGGAGCTGGTAGGGGGCGCAGGTCCACGTGGGCCGACAGCTCATCGCGACGTACGCGTCCATCTGACGGCGCGCGTTCATCGCCGTCTCGTCGCGGCCGGGCGTGAGCTCCGGGTGCAGGAGGTCGAGCGCGCCCACGTTCAGCGTGGTCGGGACGCGCACGCGGGCGCCCGAGCCCGAGAGCCGCTCGGCGAACGCGAGCCCCGCGAGCCCGTGGTACAGGCACCCGTCGACGTGCGCGGCGCTCACGTCGATCAGCCGCTCGGCCCCCATCACCTCGGCCATATCGACGACGATCCGCATCGCGAGCGCGTCGGCCTCGCCATCGCGACCGGACAGGACCGCCCGATCGGTCTCGGTGAGCTCGACGGGCATGAGGCCTCAGCGCCCGGCCGCGGCCTCGAAGATCGGGAGCGCGCGATCCACCATCTGCTCGCTCCCCGTGATCGAGATCCGGAACCTCCCCGGCGCCTCGACGACGGTCCCCGGCATCACGAAGACCTTCTCAGCGGCGAGGCGCTCGACGAACGCCTCGTCGTCCGGGTCCGGGCTGGTGGGCAGCAGGTAGAACGTCCCTTCCGGCGAGTGGAGGCCGTAGCCGAAGGAGCGGAGCGCCGTCACCATCCGGTCACGCCGGCTCTGGAGGGCCTTCACGTCGACGCTCATCCCCTCGAGGTCGCCGATCGCCCGTTGGAGCACGTTGCTCGCCGTGCCGTGGCTCCCGTAGGTGAGCAGTCCCAACAGCAGCGCCTCGCGCATGGGCTCGCGGTCGGGCATCGTCGGCGGCAAGGCGACGAACCCGCAGCGCTGGCTTGGCGTGAGGAGCTGCTTCGTGTACGTGTACACCACGAACGAGTACGGGTAGAACTCGGTCGGGCTCGAGTACGACCGGTCGTCGAAGACGATCCGAGAGAACGTCTCGTCGGAGACGAGGTAGATGGGACGGCCGCGACGCTCGGACGCGTCGGTGAGGAGGTCGGCGAGCGCCTCGAGCGTCTCCGGCGGGTAGATCCTCCCGCTCGGGTTGTGGGGGGAGTTCACGATGATCGCCGAGGTGCGCTCCGTGATGGCGGCCTCGATCGCGGCCAGGTCCGGATCCCAGGTGTGAGGATCGACCGGGACGGCGACCGGCGACGCTTCGCCGCTCGCGATGATCGCCGCGAAGAAGAACCACGACGGTGTGAGGTAGATCACCTCGTCGCCGGGGTTCGTGATCGCGCGGATGCACACGTTCAGGCCGGTGAACGCGCCGTCGGTGATCAGGACGTCGTCGGACCGGAACGGCACCCCTCGGCGCTCACGGAGACCGGCGGCGACCGCCTCGCACGCGTACGGCTCGTTGAGCTTGTCGCCGTACCAGTCCTTGTCCCCGGGGACGGTCCAGCGTTGCAGCGCCTCCACGAACCCCGGCAGGACCATCTCCTGGGGGTTCGCCGCGACGAAGTCGCAGTTCTCGGGGTCGGTGGGATCTCTCTTGGACCAGCTCCCCTCGAGGAAGAACCGGATGAGCGGTCGCTGGATCTCGCGGATCCGCTGCATGCTGTCGGAGAAGCGGTGGCTCATCGATCTCCCACGGTGGCGTGTCGCGAACGGTACCACCCGCCGCGCGGGCTACCGGATGACCGGCGGGATACCGTAGGGGTCCGCCTCCGGATACCTGGTGGACCCGTATGCGGAGAGGTCGCGCGCCGCGAGATCGGCGATGAAGCTCGTCGGGAGCACGGCCGCGAACGTCTTCGCCGTGAGCTGGCCCCGGTTCACGGCCGACGGCCGGACGTACGGGCCGATGTTCTCGCCGTACCGGTAGTCGGCCAGGAACGCCGCGACGTCCTCGGTGGTGAACCCCGAGTCCGTGAGCGCCTTCGGGTCCAGGTACACCTCGGACGGCGCGACGGCCTGGATCAGGCCGAAGACGCTCGTGCCGAACTCGCGCTCGAGGTCCTCCTCGAGCTGGATCGGGTCGATCCGCACGCCGCCGTGCGCGTCGATCTCGGGGCATTGCCCGTGATCGGCCGTGACGATCATCGCGGAGCGCCCCGGGCCGAACCGCTCGAGCAGCAGGTCCGCGAGGCGGCCGATCTCGTCGTCCACCGAGCCGAGGACCTCTGCCTGCCGAGGGTCGTCCATGTTGTAGACGTGACCTGAGTAGTCGGGCGCCTTGAAGTTGATGTAGAGCAGGTCCGGGACCTCGTCCTCGCCGATCGGCTCGCTGTCGAACGTCGCCTCGATCAGCTCCCCCTGGTAGCGGACGATCGGCGGGAAGCAGCACATCGCCTTCTTGCCCTCGGCCCACCGGTCGTACGGCGAGGGCTCCGGCGGCACGTAGGCGGCCGAGAGCTCGTCGAGGCGCTCGAGGCCGGGCGCGAGGTGGGGCAGCCGGTAGCGCTCCGGGTGATGGGGTTTCCACCCGCCGCCGCCGTTCTCGTCCCAGTACACCCCGACGGGCACCTCGCCCATCGGACGGCCGCCGCGGCCGAGCATCCCGAGGTGCCAGATCTGGTAGCCGAGCTCGCCGACCCACGCCCGGTCCTCGGTCCACTCGCTCCAGCGGTCCGCGAGCGTGGGCGTCAACAGGAACGACGGGTCGGCGTGGCCCGCCTCGCCCCAGGCCTTCACGGGTCCACCGCCGCGACGGACGTTGTGACCGGTGATGCCGTGCGCGCGAGGGAACGCGCCGGTGCCGATCGTCGCGTGCGTCGACGCGGTCACGGCGGGGAACGAGCCGCAGATCGCGTTGCGGTACGTGGCGCCCTCGCGCATCAGGCGCTTCAGGTTCGGCCACGCGTCGGGCCACCGCTGCAGCACGTTCCAGCCGCCGCCGTCGATCACGAGCGTGACGATCACCCGCGGCTGCACCGGGGGCGTGACCGAGGGGATCCCCGGGAGCGGGACGCCGTCGGCGGCCTCGAACTCGTCGAACCCCATCAGCTTCGCGGCGGTCGGCGCCAGGTCGGCGAGCGTGACGCGCTCGTCGTGGTCCTGCGGCTCGACGCGGCCGGGCGACCAGACGACGATCGGGACGCGCTCGCCGTACATCCAGACGACGGCGTGGCTCGTCCGGGGGTCGTTCGGAACGAGCGAGCGCGACTCCTGTTCGTAGTTCGCGGTCGAGTACGGGGTCACGAGGAGCTGCAGGTCGCCGGAGCGCTCCGGGTGGTAGGCGCGCGCCACGAGCTCGAGGTACTCGGAGCCGAGGTCGTAGGCCGAGGCCTCGAGGACCGGCCGCGGGTCCGGACGGGAGAGCTTGCGCATCGCCGCCCCGATCGCCGAGCCGCCGGCCACGAACGCGAGCCCGAGCCCCCCGAGCGTGAGCCGGAGGAAGCGCCGCCTCGACGGGTCGGGCACGCGGTCCGCCGAGGTCCGGTCGCGGATCACCAGCATCGACGTCGCGAGGACGAGCAGCCCGGCAGCGAGCGCGGCGATCAGGCTGCCGGTGAACGTGACGACGAACGCGACGGCGCCGCCGGCGAGCGCGATCGCCACGAGGGAGGTGCGGGAGGGGTTCGGCACGACCCCTCGATTATCCCGGACGGAGGCGGAGGTCCCGTGGAGTTCGTGTTACGAACGCTTGCGCTCGAGGTCCAGGAACGGCAGCTCCACGACCGTGGCGCCCGCGGTGCCGCGCTCGCCCTCGACGCTCCACTCGACGGAGACGCGGGTGCCGGGCGCCGCGGCCGAGGGCGGGAGCGAGCCGAACCCGACCATCTTCTTGATCGTGGGTCCCCATGCGATGCTCGTCGCGCGCCCGATCTGGGTGCCCGAGCGGTACACGGGCACCGCGTCGCGGTTCACGAGCGCCGAGACCATCGGCGGCAGGCCGTGCTTGGTGTAGAGGGCCTCGATCGCCGTCCAGTCGAGCTCGAGCCCGACGAGACGGCGCGCCGGGCCACCGCGGCGCCGCTCGAGCTCGAGCGCGTGCCGCCCGACGAAGCTCGCCTTGCCGAGGTCCACGAGCCGTCCGAGGCCGATCTCGAACGGCGAGTACATCTGCTCCGAGCTGATCGCGTGCCGGGCGCTGGTGTAGTCGACCTCGATCAGGATCAGGCCGGCCTCGACCCGGGAGACGTCGAGCGCGCGGATCCCCGCGGGACGGATCCCGTGCGGCCGGCCCGCCTCCCAGAGCGCGTCCCAGACCTCCACGGCCGCCTCGACCGGGGTCCAGACCTCGTAGCCGAGGTCGCCCGTGTAGCCGGTCCGCGTCACGTGGACGTCGATGCCGCCGATCTCGGTCCGGCGGTGGCCGAAGTACCGGACGTCGGCCCAGTCCTGCCGCGTGACGTCCTCGAGGATCGCGCGCGAACGCGGTCCCTGCAGCGCGAGCCCGGCGATCTCCTCGGAGACGTCGGTGATCTCGACGTCCAGGCCCGCGGCGTTGAGGTGGAACCACCGGTACGTCGGGTCCGCCGCGGTCCAGAAGAACTCGTCATCCGCCCGGCGCGTGACCGTCCCGTCGTCGACGACCTTGCCCTCCTCGTCGCACCACGGGGTGTAGAAGACGCGCCCGACGCGGAGCTTGCTGACGTCGCGCGTCATCACGCGATCGACGAGGCGCGCGGCGTCAGGGCCCTTCACGACGTACTTGTAGAGCGGCGAGACATCGATCAGCGCCGCCTGCTCGCGGATCGCGTTGTACTCGATGTCGTGGAAGTCGGCGTACACCGCGGCGGCGAAGTAGCCGGACCACTCACCCCAGGCCATCCTGCCGTTCAGCTCGGACGTGCGTGGGTGGAACGCGGTGCCGACGCTCACGACGAAGCCTCCTGCGCTCGTTCGAGCGTTAGCGTAGCCGGACCCGCTTGCGGGGCACCGACGGCGGCTGACCTGTAGTCACGCACCCTGTGGCCGGGTCCCACGGCCCCACCTACGATGACGCCGTGGCCAAGCGGTACGACGCCGTCGTCATCGGCGGGGGGCACAACGGCCTGACCTCGGCCGCGTACCTCGCGCGCGCCGGCCGGTCGGTCCTCGTCCTCGAGAAGCGGCACGTCCTGGGCGGCGCCGCCGTGACCGAGGAGGTGTACCCGGGGTTCCGGTTCAGCGAGATGTCGTACGTGGTCTCGCTGCTCCGCCCCGAGATCATCCGCGAGCTGAACCTCCCGAAGCACGGCCTCGAGATCCTCCCGCTCGACGGCACGATCACGCCGCTGGACGACGACTCCGTCTGGCGCGTGAACGATCACGGCAAGACGATCCGCGAGCTGCGCCGCTGGTCCAAGAGCGACGCCGAGGCGTACGAGGAGTACGGCCAGCTGATGGCCGACATGGCGCGGTTCGTGAAGCCGATCCTGTCGGTCGTCCCGCCCGACCCGGGCCGCTTCCACCCGTTCGACTGGATGCCGATCGTCGGGCTGGCGAAGACGTTCGGGCAGCTCCCGGAGCGGTTGCAGCACACCTTCGTCCAGCTCATGACGATGAGCGCGACGGACTTCCTGCGGCAGTGGTTCGAGACCGACCCGTTGATCGCGACGATGTCGGCCTCGGGGATCATCGGGACGTTCCAGGGCGTCCGGTCGCCGGGCACGGCCTACGTCCTGTTGCACCACTACATGGGCGAGATCGACGGCGCGTTCCGCGCCTGGGGGATCCCGCGCGGCGGCACCGGCGGGATCTCGGAGTCGATCGGCCGCGCCGCGCAGGCGCTCGGCGCGGAGATCCGGACGGAGGCGCCGGTGGCCCGGATCGAGATCGCCGGCGGCCGCGCGACGGGCGTCGTGCTCGAGTCCGGCGAGGAGATCTCGGCAGGGACCGTGCTCTCGAGCGTCGACTCGCACCTGACGTTCCTGAAGCTCGTGGACCCCGCGCACCTCGATCCGTCGTTCCTGGACGAGGTCCGCCGCTACAAGTACCGGGGGTCGAGCGGCAAGGTGAACCTCGCGCTCGAGGCGCTGCCCGAGCTCGCCTGCAAGCCAGGCACGGGGGAGTGGCTCCGCGGCGCGATCAGCTTCTCGCCGAGCGTCGACTACATGGAGCGGGCGTACGACGACGCGAAGTACGGGAGGTTCTCGCGCCGGCCGTACATCGACTGCATCATCCCCACCCTCGTGGACCCCTCGATGGCGCCGCCGGGCAAGCACGTGATGTCGTGCTTCGTCCAGTACGCCCCGTACCACCTGTCGGACGGGCGGGTATGGGACGACGCGGAGCGCGACGCGTTCGGCGACACCGTGCTCGACACCCTCGAGGAACGCTTCCCCAACCTCCGGAGCCTGATCCTGCACAAGCAGGTGCTCACCCCGAAGGACATCGAGGACATGACCGGGCTGACCGAGGGGAACATCTTCCAGGGCGAGCTCAGCCTCGAGCAGCTGTTCTTCAACCGGCCCGTCCCCGGCTGGGCGAGGTACCGCACGCCGATCCGGTCGCTGTGGATGTGCGGCTCGGCGACGCACCCGGGCGGCGGGATCATGGGCGCGCCCGGACGGATCGCCGCGCTCGAGCTGCTCAAGGCGCAGCGCGCCGGCTCGAAGGGGCGGGCCGCGTGACGACGTCGTACGACGCGATCGTGATCGGCGCGGGGCACAACGGGCTCGTCACCGCCGCGTACCTCGCGAAGGCGGGGGTGAAGGTGCTCGTGCTCGAGCGCCGCGACCGCGTCGGCGGGATCTGCGACACGCTCGAGATCGCCGACGGCTACCGGGCGCCGGGCATCGTCCACACCGTCGGACGGCTCCGCCGGTCGGTGATCGCGGACCTCGGCCTGGTCCGTCACGGCTTGGTGACGATCGAGCCGGCCGCGCGGGTGTTCGCGCCGCAGCCCGAGGGGCCGCCCCTCACGCTCTGGGCGGACGCCGCCCGCACCGCCGCCGAGCTGCGCGGGCGTTCCGTTGTGGACGCCGAGGGCTACGCCGGGTTCGACAAGCGGATCCGCTCGCTCGCCTCCTTCCTGTCGTACCTGCACGCGATCACGCCGCCCGACGTGAAGAACCCGTCGATGGCCGACGCGATGAACGGCCTGAAGCTCGGCAACGCGTTCCGCCGGCTCGGCAAGCGCCCGGGGCGCGAGGCGACCCGCGCGATCCCGATGGCGATCGCCGACTACGTCGCGGAGGCGTTCGAGACCGACGCGGTCCGCGGGGCGATCGCGGCACGCGCGACGCAGTACACGGCGATGGGACCCTGGTCGGCCGGGACGACCGCCGTCCTGCTCGCCGACTCCGCCGGCAACGACGGGGGAGCGGCCGGGCAGGCGACGACCGTGAAGGGGGGGCCGGGCGCGCTCGCCGACGCGCTCGCGAGCGCCGCGAGGACGTTCGGCGCCGAGCTGCGGACGGGCGCGGAGGTCGTCGGCGTGCTCTCGCGGAACCACCGGGCGTTCGGCGTCGCGCTCGCGAGCGGCGAGGAGCTGCACGCGCGGGCGATCGTGACGGCGGCCGATCCGAAGCTCACGCTGACGACGCTCGTCGATCCCGTCGAGATCGGGCCGCACCTGCGCTGGCGGGCCTCGAACATCCGCACGCCCGGCACGGTCTCGAAGGTGAACCGCGCGCTCTCGGGCCTGCCGACGTTCCGGGGGGGCGACCCCGAGCGGCTCGGGGGCCGGATCCTGGTGGCGCCGTCGATCGACTACCTGGAGCAGGGGTTCGACCACTCGAAATACGGCCGCGTGAGCGAGGAGCCCTACCTCGAGGCCACGATCCCCACGATCGGCGACCCGACGCTCGCGCCGGAGGGCGGCCACGTGATGAGCGTCGTGGTCCAGTGGACCCCGTACGCGCTGCGCGAGGGCGACTGGACGACGGAGCGCGATCACCTCGCCGACGTCGTCGTGAAGACGATGGAGCAGCACGCCCCCGGATTGGGCGAGCTGATCACGGCGCGCCAGGTGCTGACCCCGGTCGACCTCGAGGACGACTACGGCCTGTCCGGCGGCCACGTCTACCACGCGGAGCCGGGCCTGGATCAGTTCTTCGTGTGGCGGCCCCTCCTCGGCCACGCCCGGTACCGGCTCGGCCTGGTGGGGCTCTACCTGTGCGGCTCGGGCGCGCACCCGGGCGGCGGCGTGACCGGCGCCCCCGGCGCGAACGCGGCCCGCGAGATCCTCGCCGACCTCGGCTCCCGCTCCTAGCGGGCCCGGTTCGGGCGCCGCCCCCAGCGGTTCAAGCGTCCCCCCCGGGGGGTCGATGCCCTGAGGGATGCCGTCCGAGGTCGATCTCAGCACGACCACGGCCGCGATGCGGCGCGTGGCGGACAACGTCGAGCGTGTGATGGCCGGCGCCCGCGATCAGGTCGAGGCGGCCGTCGTGTGCCTGTTCGCCGAGGGCAACCTCCTGCTCGAGGGGGTCCCGGGGGTCGGCAAGACGATGCTGGCCCGCTCGCTCGCGGCCTCGATCGACGGGACGTTCCACCGGATCCAGGCGACGCCCGACCTGCTCCCGAGCGACCTCACGGGCGTCTCGGTCTACGACCAGTCCACGGCCGAGTTCCGGTTCGTGCCGGGGCCGGTGTTCGCGAACATCGTCCTCGTGGACGAGATCAACCGCACGACGCCTCGCACGCAGTCCGCCCTCCTCGAGCCGATGGAGGAGCGGCAGGTGACGGTCGAGAACGTGACGTACCCGCTGCCGAGGCCGTACCTCGTCATCGCAACCGAGAACCCGGTCGACCAGCACGGCACCTACCCGCTGCCGGAGGGCCAGCTCGACCGGTTCACGATGACCGTGTCCGTCGGCTACCCCGACGACGTCGCCGCCGGCGAGATCGTGCGACGCCAGCTCCTGCGGCACCCGATCGAGGAGCTCGGGGCCGTGGTATCGGCGGAGGAGGTCGTGCGGCACCAGCTCGCCGTGCGCTCGGTGCACGTCGAGGAACCGATCGTCGACTACGTCGTCGCCCTCGCCCGGGCGTCGCGCGATCACGGCGACGTGCTCCTCGGGGCGTCGCCCCGCGCGATGGTCTCGCTCACGCGCGCGGCGCAGGCGCACGCGGTGATGCAGGGGCGCGCGTTCGCGCTGCCCGACGACGTGAAGGCGATGGCCGGATCCGTGCTCGCCCATCGCCTCGTGCCCCGCGGCCGCGGCACGGCCGCGAGCGGGACCGCGCGCGACGTCGTGCGCGAGCTGCTCGAGCGCGTGTCGGTGCCGCTCGGCGTCCCGCTCTGATGCCCCGTCCGCGCCGCCGCGCGTTCGCCCTCGCGGGCGGGGCGCTGCTGCTGTTCCTCGTCGGGACGAGCGTGCAGGCCGGCTGGTTGCTGGTCCTGGCCGCGTGCCTGCTGGGAGCGCTCCTCGCCGGCCTGGTGCTGCCCGGCCGGATGCTGCGTGGGATCGCCGTCGAGCGACGCGTCCCGGCGGAGGCGTTCCAGGGAGAGCCCGTGCGCGTCTCGCTCGTCGTGACGAACCGCTCCGGCGGCGCCCGCCTGGCGCTCGACCTCCGCGACGAGCACCTCGAGCCGGTGCGGGCGTTCGTGCCTGCGCTCGCGCCGGGCGGGGTCGCGATCGTGGAGGCGGAGCGCGCCGCGGCGCGTCGAGGGGTCCACGAGGCGTCGGACGTCGTGATCGGGTCGGCGGCGCCGTTCGGCGCCGCGGAGCGGCGACGCCGGGTCGGGGTCCCCGGTTCGACGATCGTCTTCCCCCGGGTCGTCCCGCTCGGCGAGCTCGCCTTCCTCGAGTCCGCCCCGACGCCGGAGCGCGCGATCCACGCCGCCCCCCGGCGCGGCGCGGGTCCCGACTACCTGGGGATCCGCGAGTACCGGACGGGCGATTCGATGCGGCACGTGCACTGGCCCTCGACCGCGCGCCACGGCGCGCTGATGGTCCGCGAGTTCGAGCGCGAGCAGACGCGACGGCTCGTGGTCGTGATCGACTCCGTCACCGACGCCGCCGGCGCCGGGGCCACACCGCTCGACGTCTGCTGCTCGGTGGCGGCATCCGTCGCGTTCGCGGCTCAGGGTGCGGGTCAGGGCGTCCGGCTCGTCGCCGCCGTCGGGGGCGCGCCCGTCTCCGTCTCGCGCTCGGATCCCGCAGCGACGCTCCGGTGGCTCGCGGAGCTCGCGCCGGGCGGGGGGCTGACCCTCCCCGAGCTCGTCGACCGGCTCGGCGAGGAGGTCCTGGGCGCCGCGACGCTCCTGCTCGCCGCCCCGACCTGGCGCGCGAACGACCCCGGGACGCTCGTCGCCGCGGTCGCCGAGCTCGTCCCGCGCGCCCCGCGCGTCGTCGTGGTCCTGGTCGAGGTCCACACGTTCGACGGGGCTCGCCGGGTGCCGCACCTGGCGCCGCCGAGCGTGGACGCGCTGGAGCGGGGGCTCCGGGACCGGGGCGCGCTCGTGTTCCGGCTCCCCGCCGGCGCGGACCTCGCGCTCGCCCTCGCGGGCTCGCCGATCGGGGTCGTGGCGTGAGCGCGCCGAGCTTGCTCGAGCGTCTCCGCAAGCCTCCCGGCGAGCCGGAGGACTCGGTGCCGCTCCGGGTCGTGGTGGCCCTGATGGTGGAGGTCTCCGTGCTCGCGGTCGTGGCGCAGGGCGCGGTCGACGCGACGACCGCCATGGGCGCGCTCCTGCTCGTCCCGGCCGGCTACACGTTCTCGTACCTCCGGCGTCGCCGGCCGTCGATCCTGACGAAGGTCGCCCTCGTCGCCGGCCTGCTCGTGGCGCTCGGCTCGTTCCTCCGGGCGGTCGAGGGCGCGCGGTCCTTCGACGACGCGCGGCAGCCGCTCGCGGCGCTCTTCCTGTGGGTGCAGGTCTTGCACTCGTTCGACGTCCCACGACGGCGGGACCTCGGGTTCTCCGCCGTCTCGAGCGTGATCCTGATGGCCGAGGCGGGCGCCCTGTCATTCGGGACGGGCTTCCTCGTGTACCTCGTACCGTGGCTGGGGCTCGCCGCGACCTACCTGTTCCTCACCCTCGGGCCCCGGCCGGACCAGACGCCCGCGGTCCTCGAGATCCGCCGTCCGGCCGGCCACGCCGCACGGCCGGGTCCGAAGGCGCTCGCCCGCACGACTGCGGCGTGGGCCGCCGTCGCCGGCGTCGCGGTGACCGGGGTGTTCGTCGCTCTGCCGCGCCTGCCCGGCGTGAACCTCGCGCTGCCGCCGTTCGGGGCCGACGAGGTCACCGCCGTGCCGGCGTTCGAGGGGCAGGTCGTGAACCCGGGTCTGTCGGTCGGTCCCGACGGGGTCCCGCGGTTCTCCGACCTCGCCTACCCGGGGTTCAGCTCGAGCGTCGACTTGCGCTCGCGCGGCCGGCTGTCCGACGAGGTCGTGCTCCGGGTCCGGTCCGCCCAGGCCGCGTTGTGGCGCGGGCTCGCGTACGACACGTTCGACGGCACGCGATGGACCACGTCGGACGAACGCGTCTACGCCGTCGGACGCGGCTTCGATGAGGCGTTCGAGCCCTCGATCGAGCGGGCCGGCCTCGTCCCCACGCAGAGCGTGCTCGCGACGTTCTACGTCCAGACCGACCTGCCCAACGTCGTCTTCGGCGCGTACCGGCCCGACCAGGTCTACTTCCCCACCTCGCAGCTGACGGTCGACGCGTACGGCTCGGTCCGCTCGCCGATCCTGCTCGAGGAGGGCGTCGTCTACTCGGTGGTCTCCGAGATACCCGCGCCGCCGCCGGCGCTCCTGCGGGCGGCGGGGTCGCTGCCCGCCGGCCCGGGACTCGAGACCGTGATGGCCGAGTACCTCCAGCTGCCGGTCGACCTGCCCGAGCGCGTCGTCCGGCTCGCCGAGCGGATCACGGCGGGCTCGACCACGACGTACGACGCGGTGGTCGCCGTCGAGTCCTGGCTGCGCCGCTCCACCACCTACGATCTCGGCATCGCCCCCGACCCGCCGGGTGTGAACGCCGTCGACCACTTCCTGTTCGAACGGCGCTCGGGGTTCTGCGAGCACATCGCGAGCGCGATGGCGGTCCTGCTCCGGGCGGTCGGGATCCCGACGCGGTTCGTCACCGGCTTCGGCCCCGGCGACCGGAACCCGTTCACCGGCTACTGGGACGTCCGAGCCTCGGACGCGCACGCCTGGGTCGAGGTCTTCTACCCCTCGGCCGGATGGGTCGCCTACGACCCGACATTCGGCGTGCCGCCGGCCGACCCCGGGCTCTCGGGGCGCTTCGTGGCGCCCGAGGTCCTGCAGGCGGTCGGCCGGTTCCTGTCGGCGGCGATCCCGGAACCGCTTCGCGAGGCGGCGAAGGCGTTGGGACGCGCTGTGGTTGCGGTCGCCGGCGCGTGGCCGGTGCTGCTCGCGGTCGCGGGGACGCTCGCCCTCGTCGGCGCCGTCCGACGCCGGCGTCGCGACCGGCGCAGGGTCGGGCCCGCGCCGTCGGGCACGGCACGGGCGTTCGCGGAGCTGCAGCGGACGATGGCCGCGCGCGGCCACCCGCGCGCGGAGCACCAGACCGCCGGCGAGTTCGTCCGCGCGCT
>DATBMU010000055.1:0-1901 GCA_036554665.1 Actinomycetota bacterium
GCTCGGCGGCCGGGACGTCGAGCTCGAGGAGGGGACGGTCGTCGCGAACGTGGACGCGGCCAAGGTCGAGCGGATCGTCGAGAACCTGCTGGCCAACGCCGCGCGACACACCCCGTCGGGCAGGAGCACGTGGAAGGAGGCGCCGCCGTCCGGGCGGTCCTCGACCCACGCGCGGCCCCCGTGGAGCTCGGCGAACCGCGCGACGAGCGAAAGCCCGACGCCGACGCCGGGAGAGGGGTTCGGGGCGCCGTCACCCTGGCGGAACGGTTCGAAGACCGCGTCCTTCATGTCGTCGGGCACACCCGGCCCGGCGTCCTCGACGACGATCTCCACCCCGCCGTCCTGACGTGCGACGCGGATCCAGATCGGCGTGCCGGCCGGGGTGTGTCGCGCGGCGTTGGCCAGCAGGTTCTCGACGATCCGCTCGACCTTGGCCGCGTCCACGTTCGCGACGACGGTTCCCTCCTCGAGCTCCACCTCCCGGCCGCCGAGCAGGTCGGACTCCTTCACCGCCTGCGACACGAGGGCGCTCACGTCCGTCAGCCGTCGCTGGGGCGACACGATCCCGCGCTGCAGCCGGTCGAGGTCGAGCAGGTCGGACAGGAGCCGTTCGAGCTTCCGCGCGTTCGTGGCGATCCGGCGCAGGAGGTCGAGCGCGTCGCTCCGCGGGACGTCGAGCCCCGCCTGCTCCAAGGTGATCGCCGAGCCGAGGATCGACGTGAGCGGCGTCCGCAGGTCGTGCGAGACGGCCTCCAGGAAGGTGTTCTTCATCTCGTCGAGCGCGCGGAGCCGCTGCGTCGCCTCCCGCTCGCGGCGGAAGGCGTCCGAGTACTTCTGCTCGCTCCGCCGCAGCGCCTGCTCGGCGCGCTTGCGGTCCGTGATGTCCACGATCAGTCCGCGGAGCAGGTTCCCGCCGCGCGCGTCGGCGCCCACGCGGACAAGGTCGCGGAACCACATCGGCTCGCCCTCGGGGCCGAGCGCCCGGTACTCGAGGCTCAGGTCCTGGCCCGGGGACGCCAGCGCCTGACGCACCAGCGCGGTCGCGCGCTCGCGGTCCTCCGGGTGCACGTGGTCGCCCCACGCGTGCGGGCCGGCCGCGCCCCACTCCCGCGTCCGCCCCAGCATGATCGAGGCGCGGTGGGAGAGGAAGGTGAAGGCGAGCGTCTCCGGGTCCGCCTCCCAGAAGATCGCGTCCAGGCTCTCGACCAGCTCGTGGAAGCGCTCGAGCTCGTGGACGCGCTTGGCGCTGCCCAAGGCGAGCGAGGCGATGTCTCCGATCCCGCGGGCGAGCGCCATCGTCCGCGGGGCGAAGGTCGTCGCCCCGTCCGGCGCGACGGCGACCACGACGGCGAACCCGTCCGGGTCCCACCGCAGCGGGATCACGATCGCGGGCCTCGGTTCGTGGAACACCTGGAGCTCGGGCGGGACGGCCGCGGCCGCCTCGACCGAGATCACGAACGGGTCCGTGATCGAGGACAGGAGCGCGGAAGCGACGGCCGGCCCGATGTCCGCGAGCGCTCGGCGCTGCGCCTCGGAGAGGCCGCGCTGCGTCACGAGGTGGAACGCGCCCGTCTCGGGATCGTGACGGTGGGCGAACGCGATCGGCACGCCGATCATCGACGGCACGGCAACCGTGACCCGCTCGAGGACGGTCGCGATCTCGCGCGCCCCCGTGAGCGCCTGGGACAGCCCCAGCAGGGCCGAGGCCGTCTCCGCCGCCTGCCGCTCCTGCTGGAGCAGCCGGGCGTTGTCGAACGCGACCGCGGCGTGGGAGGCCAGGACCTCGAGCACGCGGATGTCCTCGTCGTCGAACTGGTCGACGCCGAGGTTCGACAGGACGATGACCCCGGTCACCCGGTCCCCGATCTTCATCGGGACGGCGAGGATGGACTCGTCGATCT
>DATBMU010000067.1:0-1711 GCA_036554665.1 Actinomycetota bacterium
CGGAACGACTCGTCCACGCTGGAGGACGGCGTATGCCGGGACGGCTACGGATCCTGGCGGGACTCGCGCTGCTCGTGCTCGCGGTGCCCGCCGCGTGGGGCCAGCAGCGCGTGGTGAACGGGCGCGTGGTGAGCGCGCGCACCGGCGAGGCGCTGCCCGGCGCCGAGGTCTACATCGAGGGCACCCGGCTCGGGACCCTCGCCGACGAGAACGGCGCGTTCCAGATCACCGTCCCCGACGGGGACGTCACGATCCGCGCCGACTACCTGGGCTACAAGAGCGAGGCCGAGACGGTCACGGCCGGCCAGAACACGGTCGAGATCGCGATGACGGAGGACGTCCTCCAGCTCGAGGGGGTCGTCGTCAGCGGCATCGCGGCCACGACGGCGCGCCGGAACGCCGCGAACGCCGTCGGCGTGATCCCCGACACCCTGATCGGCCGCGTGCCGACGCAGAGCATCGAGAACTCGCTGCAGGGCAAGGTCGCCGGGGCGGTCATCCAGCAGAACTCCGGCGCGCCCGGGGGCGGGACGCAGGTGAGCCTGCGCGGCATCACCTCGATCAACGCCGACGCCGAGCCGCTCTACGTCGTGGACGGAGTGATCGTGAGCAACACCGCGATCAACAACGGTCAGGACGCGATCACCGACGCCACGGGCGGCGGCGCGGGCCTGCCCCAGGACAACCCGGTGAACCGGATCGCCGACCTGAACCCGGCCGACGTCGAGCGCGTCGAGATCCTGAAGGGCCCCTCGGCGGCGGCGATCTACGGCTCCAAGGCCGCCAACGGCGTGATCCTGATCACCACCAAGCGCGGGAGCGAGGGCAAGCCGCAGTTCAACGTCTCGGCGCGCGCGGGCACGTTCGACCTCTCCGAGAAGCTCGGGACGCGCTCCTTCGAGACGGTGGACGAGGCCGTCGCCGCCTTCGGCGAGGGCGCCGCGGCCGTGTTCGGAAGCCAGCGCTTCGACTACGAGGAGGAGCTCTACGGCGAGAACGACCTCTCCTTCGAGGGCAGCGCCAACATCAGCGGCGGGGCCGGGGCCACGCGCTACTACGCCGCCGGGCTGGTGAAGAACGACGAGGGGATCATGGAGGGGACCGGCTACCAGAAGCAGTCCCTGCGCCTGAACCTCGACCAGCGCGTCGGGTCGAGCTTCGACCTCCAGACGACCGCGAACCTGATCCACACGAAGTCGAACCGGGCGCTCTCGAACAACGACAACACCGGGACCAGCTTCTTCATGGTCCTGCCGTTCACGCCGAACTTCATCGATCTGCTCCCGGACGCGAACGGGCTGTACCCGGTCAACATCTTCCAGCCCAGCAACCCGGTGCAGACCCGGGATCTCCTGTTGAACGACCAGGACGTCTTCCGGTTCCTGGGGTCCATCCGCGGCACGTACGACCTCATCAACAGCGAGCGCCACAGCCTGCAGGCGATCGCCGACTTCGGCGCGGACTTCTTCGATCAGGAGGACGAGCTCCTGGCGCCGCCCGAGCTCCAGTTCGAGCCCCGCGACGGCCTACCCGGCACGTCGATCCTGACGGGGGGCGACAACCTCAACATCAACACCAGCGGGAACCTGGCCAGGACCTACTCGCCGGGCCCGGAGTCGTTCTCCGCGACGACGTCCGCCGGCATCCAGTACTCCGAGAGCGATCTCGACTTCTCGCGGATCATCACGCGCAACCTGATCCCGGGTCAGGG
>DATBMU010000084.1:0-18454 GCA_036554665.1 Actinomycetota bacterium
ACCCGAGCCAGCAGAACACCTTCACGGGCAAGCTCACGCCCGAGATGCTCGACGCGGTGCTCGCGCGGGCCGTCGAGCTCGCCTCCTGACGGGAGGGGGTTCCCAGCCCCTCAGGGCTCGTCGTCCCGGTCCGCCCCGCCCGACTCGGCGAGATCGCGGATCCGGCGCAACGCGGGGATCGCGTCGAACTCCAGGATCAGCAGGACCAGGACCGTGCCGAGCGCCGCCGTGAGGTAGGCGCCGACCCCGACGAGGATCGCGACCCCGGTCACGGCCCACGAGCTGGCCGCGGTCGTCAGGCCGCGGACGTGGGTCTGGCTCCCGCGGATGATGAGCCCGGCGCCCAGGAACCCCACGCCCGCCACGACGCCTTGGATCACGCGGCTCGTGCCCTCGAGGCCGAAGACCTCGACACCCGTGGCCGTGATCGCCGCGGCCGCGAACGCGAGGAGCGCGAACGTCCGGTCGCCGGCCGCCTTGCCGCGATACTCGCGCTCGAGCCCGATCACGAACCCGAGCAGCGCCGCCAGCGCGGCCCGCCCGAACAGCGCCAGCTGTACCTCCACGTCCACGTGCACAGCCTAGACCCGGGACGTATCGGTGGACGGCCGTATCCTGGCCGGATGCGGGGCCACGGCCGGATGCTGCGCGTTCCCATCGAGGACGACGATCGTCCCATCGCCCGGCACACGGTCCGGCGGGTCGTCTCGACGTTCCGCCCCTACCGCGGCAAGGTCGCGCTCGTCGCGCTCGCGATCGTGATCACGTCGGGGCTCGGGGTCGTGAACCCGTTGCTGATCAAGGCGGTGTTCGACAACGCGCTGTTCGGCAACCCGCCGGGCGTGTGTGACGGCGGACCGTGCCCCGACATGGCCAACCTCACGTTGTACGCGGGGCTGATGATCGCGATCCCGATCGTCACGGGCATCATCGGGATCGGGCAGACGTACCTCGCGAACGTCGTGGGCCTGCGGGTGATGCAGGACCTGCGTCACCAGCTGTACTCGCACCTGCAGTTCATGCCGCTCCGGTTCTTCACGACGACCAGGACCGGCGAGATCCAGTCGCGCCTGGCCAACGACGTCGGCGGCGTCCAGGCGGTCGTCACCGACACCACCTCGAACATCCTGGCCAACGTCGTGGTCATCGTGAGCACGCTGATCGCGATGGCGATCCTGTCGTGGCAGCTGACGGTCCTGTCGCTCGCGCTGCTGCCCCTCTTCCTCTGGCTGACCGTGAAGGTGGGCCGCGCACGACGCGTGGTCGCGTCGAACACCGCGAAGACCTACGCCGATCTCACGGCGGTGACCGAGGAGACCCTGTCGGTCTCCGGCATCCTGCTCTCCAAGTCGTTCGGGCGGCAGCAGCACGAGATCGACCGCTTCCGCGAGGAGAACCAACGGCTGACGGGGCTGCAGATCCGCCAGACGATGATCGGCCGCTCGTTCTTCGCGGTCGTGGGCACCTTCTTCTCGATCACGCCGGCGCTCGTCTACCTCGTCGCCGGGTGGGTGATGCAGGACGGAGGAGGCGCGCTCACGGCGGGCGACATCGTGGCGTTCACCACGCTCCAATCCAGGCTGTTCTTCCCGATCGGATCCATGCTGCAGGTCTCGACCGAGGTGCACTCCTCCCTGGCGCTGTTCGACCGGATCTTCGAGTACCTCGACATGGACCAGGAGATCCGGGACGACCCCGACGCCGTGCGGCTCGGGCCGGGGGAGGTCCGGGGGCGGGTGGCGCTCCGGGACGTGTGGTTCCGGTACGACGCGCCGCCCGAGGATGGCCGGGTGCCCGTCTCGCCGAGCGACCTCGAGCTCGCCAACGAGGCGCCCCGCGAGTGGACGCTCGAGGACGTCTCGATCGAGATCGCGCCGGGCCAGCTCGCGGCGCTCGTCGGGCCGTCGGGGGCCGGAAAGACGACGATCACGTACCTCGTGCCGCGCCTGTACGACGTGCAGCGGGGTGCGGTGGAGATCGACGGGATCGACGTGCGCCGGGTCGCGCTCGAGTCGCTCGGCGACGTGATCGGCGTCGTGACGCAGGAGACGTACCTCTTCCACACGACGATCCGGCGCAACCTGCTGTACGGGCGACCGGACGCGACGCAGGACGAGCTGGAGGGGGCCGCGCGCGCCGCCAACATCCACGACCGGATCGTGGAGCTCCCCGAGGGCTACGACACGGTCGTGGGGGAGCGGGGGTACAAGCTCTCCGGCGGTGAGAAGCAGCGCCTCGCGATCGCGCGCGTGATCCTGAAGGACCCCCGGATCCTGATCCTCGACGAGGCGACGTCCTCGCTCGACACCACGTCGGAGCGGCTCGTCCAGGCGGCGCTCGAGCCGCTGATGCACGGGCGCACGACGATCGCGATCGCGCACCGCCTCTCCACGATCCTGTCGGCCGACGTGATCTTCGTCGTCGATCGCGGTCGGATCGTGGAGCGGGGCACGCACGACGAGCTGATCGAGCGCGGCGGCCTGTACGCGCGGCTCTACGAGCAGCAGTTCCGTGGCGGGCTCGTGCAGGCCGAGTGCGAGGACGGCGTGATCCTGGCGACGGGCGAGGTCGTCCGGACCGGGAGCGCCTAGATCGCGCGCTCGTAGGTCAGCAGCACGAACCCGTCGGGGAAGACGCGGTCCTCGCCGCGCTCGAACCCCATCCCCTCGTACATGCGCCGCGCGACCTCCATCCGGGTCGTCGTCGCGAGCGACATCCGGGTGCGGCCGTCGGCGCGGGCGCGCTCGATGCACGCCGCCACGAGGGCGCGAGCGACGCCCCTTCGCCGGGCGTCGGGATGCACGCCGAGCATCCGGATGTGGGCCTCGTCGGCCTCGAGCGGCGGGTCGTCATCCTCGATCCGAACGCCGAGCTCGAGCGTCGCGCTCCCGAGGATGCGCTCGTTCTCGACCGCGACGAGGACGGTCGCGACGCGCGCGCGCGACGCCACGTCCGCGATGCGCGCGAGGTAGTCCTCCCAGTCGCGCTCGCCGGGCCTCGCGAACTCGCGGTAGGCGAGTGCGGTCACCGCGCCGGCCTCCTCGTGCTCGTCCGGGCGAGCCTCTCGGATCTCCACGACACGCAGGGTACCGGCCGCCGATGGTCGATCACGTTGACGGAACGACGGCCGATCGGCACGATGGCCGTCCATGGGCGAACCGGACCTCGCGCGCCTGATGCTCGAGGCGTCGCGGTCGGTCGGCGCGGAGGTGGTCGCGAACCTCGACGAGCGCGGGTTCCCCGACGCGCGACCGGGGCACGCCGCCGTGTTCATGCACATCGATCGGCGATCGGGGACGCGGCTCACCGACCTCGCCCGGCGGGCGCGGATGACGAAGCAGGGCATGATGCTGCTCGTCGACGACCTGGAGAACCGCGGGTACGTCCGGCGCGTCCCCGATCCCGAGGACGCCCGCGCGAAGGTCGTCCGGCTGACGGCGCGGGGCCGGCGGTACGTGGCCGAGGCGCGCCGTGCGGTCGCGGCGGTGGAGGCGCGCGCCCGGCGGGAGCTCGGCGATCGCCGGTACGAGGCGCTGCGCGGGGCGCTCGAGGAGCTGATCGAGGCGCGCGGCCTGTCGGCGGAGGTCTGAGCTGGCCGTCGCCCGCGAGCTCGCGGTGCTGCCGGACGCGGCGGCAGCGGCCGGACGGGCGGCGGAGGTGATCGCCGAGGCGGTCCGCGCGGCCCGCGGCTCGTTCGCGCTCGCGGTGAGCGGGGGTGAGAGCCCGCTCGCGATGTTCCGGCGGCTCGCCGTCGAGCCTCTGGAGTGGGAGCGCGGCGGCATCTGGCAGGTCGACGAACGGGTCGCGCCGGACGGCGATCCCGATCGGAACCTCGGGGCGCTGGTCGCCGCGCTGCCCGAACGAGCGCGCGACGCGGTGCGACCCATGCCGGTCACGGCAGCCGACCTCGAGGCCGCCGCCTGGGGCTACGCGCAGACCCTGCCCGAGGTCCTCGACGTCGTGCACCTCGGTCTCGGAGCGGACGGGCACACCGCATCGCTCGTGCCGGGGGATCCGGTGCTCGAGGTGGGGGACCGCGACGTCGCGGTGACCGGCGAGTACCGGGGGCGCCGCCGCATGACGTTCACGTACCGGCTGCTCGACCGAGCTCCGTTCGCGTTGTGGCTCGTGACGGGCGGTGACAAGGCGCTGATGCTACCCCGCCTGCTCGACGCGGATCCATCGATCCCCGCCGGGCGCGTCCGGACGGCGCGTCAGCTCGTCGTCGCGGACGCGGCCGCCGCGGCCGCCCTCACCTGAGCATCGGGAGACCCGCGCCTACGGGGCGATGCCCACGTCGAGGAAGGAGCCGACGAGGTACGTGACGGCGGCGGCCGCCGCACCGATCGCGAGCATCCGGAGCCCGGACAACATCGCGCGCCGACCGGTGAGGTAGGACATCGCCGCGCCCACCGCGAACAGCGCGAGCCCCGAGACCGCGGCGGAGGCGAGGACCGCGCCGTCGCCCGAGCCGACGAGGAACGGGAGGAGCGGGACGAGCGCTCCGACCGCGAACATCGCGAACGAGGCGCCGGCGGCGGCGAGCGGCGAGCCGAGGCCCTCGTCGGGATCCAGCCCGAGCTCCTCGCGCGCGTGCGTGTCGAGGGCGACCGCCGGGTCCTTCATGAGCTCCTCGGCGAGGCGGTCCGCGAGGTCACGACTCAGACCCTTGCGCACGTACAGGTCGGCGAGCTCGGCCCGCTCGGCCTCGGGATCGGAGCCGATCTCGTGCGCCTCGAGATGGATCACCCGCTCGAAGACCTCACGCTGAACGCGAACGGAGATGTACTCCCCGGCCGCCATCGAGAACGCCCCGGCGAGCAGCCCGGCGACCCCGGCGAGGACCACGACCTGGTTGTTGGCGCCGGCGCCCGCGACGCCGAAGATCAGGGACAGGTTGGAGACCAGACCGTCGTTCACTCCGAAGATCGCGGCCCGGAGCGCACCCGACTTCCCGCCGATCCGCTGCTCGCCCACGACGGGCCCCGGGTGCGGCACGATCCGCCACCGCCGGCCACGCATCCGACGGGCGACCTGGGCGAGGAGATGGATCCGCGACGTCGTCCGGCGATCTTCCTCCGACAGCTGCGGAGGCTCACTCACGAGCCGAACCGGAGCGTGAGGAAGCGCTCGATCGGGATCGGGGCAGGCTGCGCGGTCGCGAGGTCCGCGAGGATCCTCCCGATCAGCGGCACGAACTTGAACCCGTGCCCGCTGCAGGCCGAGCCGATCACCACCGGGCCGCGTCGATCGAGCACGAAGTCCTCGTCCGGCGTGTTCGTGTACAGGCACGTGTCGGTGCCGCCCTCGGCGCGGTGCGGCGCGAACCGGCGTCCCGCGTACTCGGTGACGCGCCGCACGCGCTCGGGGTCGGGCTCGAAGGAGCGATCGTCCGCGTCGACGGACGGCCCGGTCATGTGCAGCGCGACCTTGAACCGCCCCGGCGACTCCGGGTCCGGGACCGTGTAGGGGGTCCTCGGCGGGTCCATGGTCCAGTCGATCACGGTCGGCAGCGCCGACGGGTCCTCCAGCGCGAAGTAGGTCGCCTGCTCCAAGCTGGGCACGAGCGGCAGGTCGATCCCCGCCGTCCGCAGGAGGTCACCGGCCCACGGCCCGGCCGTGACGACGAGCACGGGTGCGCGGATCGCCTCGCCGTCGGCGTGGACCTCCGCGCCGGTGCCGGTCGCGACGATCCGCTCGACCACCGTGCCCTCCCGGATCGTCGCTCCGGCCTCGACGGCGAGGCGCGCCTGAGCGCGAACGGTGCGCTCGGCCAGGCAGACGCCACCGTCCTCCTGCACGAAGGCCTCCGTGCCGGGCTCGAGGCGCAACGCCGGCCAGCGCTCGACGACGGCCTCGTCGGGCAGATAGGTGAACGCCTCGCCGGCCGCCCCGAGCGCCTCCGCGGAGGAACGGCCGCCGGCGCCGAGGTCGAGCCCCGCGGTCGTGGTCAGCAGGGTCTCGCCGGCCTCGGACTCGAGCCGTCGCCACTCCACGAGCGCCCGACGGGCCATCCGCACGTGGTCGGGGTGCTCGTAGGTCAGCCGGAAGATCCGCGTCGGCCCGCCCGAGCTCCCTCGACCGTGCCCGATCTCGAACCGTTCCAGGAGGAGCGTTCCCCGGCCCCGCGTCGCGAGCCAGCGGGCCGCGGACGTCCCCATCGCGCCCCCGCCGACCACGACCACGTCGTAGTCCTGCACCACGCGGCGAGCCTATCGCGGGCGATCGGCGGCGGGCCGCGAGCTCACTCCGCGGTGTCGCGACGGAGCTTGCCCGTGACGCGCGACAGCAGACCTTCGCTCGCCCGCGGCGGGTCCTCGGCCGTGTCCACCGCCTCCGGCACGGCGTCCTCGCGCGTGAGCTCGGACTCCACGACCTCGTGCCGCTTGAGGTAGGTGGAGACGGTGGCCTGGATCACGGCGGCCGCCGGCAGCGCCATGAACGCGCCGATCAGCCCGCTGATCGCGCCGCCCGCGAGCGCGGCGCCGAACGCGACCGCCGGATGCAGCTGCATCGTCCGCGCCGTGATCCGGGGCGAGAGCAGGTAGTTCTCGATCTGCTGGTAGACGAGCACGAAGATCAGGAAGAACAGCGCGGACCACGGATCCTCGAGGAGCGCGACCAGCAGCGGGACGGCGGCGGCGATGTACGTGCCGACGACCGGGATGAACTGGGAGACGAACCCCTGCCAGAGCGCGAGCGGGACCGCGAACGGCACCCCGAGCGCCTGCAGCACGATGAACGTGAAGACCGCGCTGACGGTCGCGAGGAGCAGGCGCGAGTAGAGGTAGCCGCCGGTCTTGTCGATCGCGATCTCCCAGGCGGCGAGCACCTCGCGCTGGCGGCGAGGCGGGAGCAGCGAGCAGACCCCGCGCCGGAACCTCGGACCGTCGGCGACGAAGTAGAACGTGAACAGCCCGATCGTGAGCACCTGGAAGAGCAGGCCGAGCAGGAAGGCGCCGATCGACGCGACGTTCGCGGCGATGTCTTGGACGTCGGTCTGCGCGCTCGCGATCTGCTCGAGGATCCGCTCGCCCGTGAGCTCGATGTCGAACCATCGCTCCGTGTAGACACTCGCCCGCTCGAGCCAACCGGGGACGTCTTGGATCAGCTCCTGCACCTGGTCGATCACGAGCGGCACCATCAGCGCGATCCCCACGACGCCGAGGAAGGCGAGGCCGAAGAGCACGAGCGCCGTCGCGGCGCCCCGACGCCAGCCACGGCCGACGAGCCAGTTCACGGCCGGCTCGATCGCGAACGAGAGGAACAGCGCGGCGATCAGCCACACGAACAGGTCCCGGACCCGGCGGAACAACGTGAACGCCGCGTACGCGGCGAAGAACGTCAGGACGATCAGGAGGAGCAGGCGCGGGACCCAGGGCGGCAGGCGGGTGGGATCCTCCTCGGCTCGGGCGGCGATCTCCGCGGCCGTCGGCGTGCCGATCGGCTCCGCGCCCCGCGATCGCGCATCGTCGAGCGGAGCGTGGTCCTCGGACGCCTCGGCCGGCTCCACGCGGGCCAGCGTATCGACCGCTCCCGGCCGATGCCACCTCCCCGGGCACGTACGATGAGGGTATGCGAGACGAGGCCCAGGGGAAGACCGGCAGGCCGACCGAGACGCGGAACAAGGCGACCCGCCCGCGCGATCACCTCGGCCGGCCGCAGCCCTGGGGCGCCGTGAACACGCTCGAGCTCGAGGACTACGACGCGCTGACGGTGGAGGAGAACCACCGGCTCGGCCGTGAGCACCTGAACGCGGGCCGCTACTTCCCGGCGCACGAAGCCTGGGAGACGGCCTGGAAGAAGGCCCGGGATACGGACGACGCGGAGCTGTACAAGGGGCTCTCGCAGCTCGGGGCGGGGTACGTGCACCTGCTCCGCGGGAACGCCCATGGAGCCGTGCGCCTCCTGCGACGGGCGGCCGGCCGGATCGGCCGGTATCCCGTCGGACACCTCGGGGTGCCGACGCGCCGCGTCGCCGACGACGCCGAGACGCTCGCCGCCGCGGTCGAGCGAGGCGACGTCGTGCCCGGCGAGGACGCGACGTTCGATCGGCCGGCGATCTGAAGATGGTTGACTGATGGGTGATCCAACCAGCACCATGAGCCCGACATGACCGAGGTCGCCACCGGGACGTTGAACTGGAAGGGCCGGACCGGGCCCTTCACGATGGAGGTCAACCCCGGCGTCTTCGCCCCCACGCACACCAGCCGCACGATCGCCGAGGCGCTCGAGATCGGGCCCGGCGACACCGTGATCGACGTGGGGTGCGGGAGCGGCGTGCTCTCCTTCGTCGCCGCCCGGCTCGGTGCCGAACGCGTCTACGGGGTGGACCTGTCCCCGGAGGCGATCGAGGTCGCCCGGCGCAACGCCGAGCACCTAGGCCTGTCCGACCGCGTGGAGTTCCGGGTCGGCGACCTGCTCGAGCCGATGCGCGGGGCGCAGGCCGACGTGATCATCGGCGACGTCTCCGGCATCCCCGACGAGATCGCGGCCGTGTCGGGGTGGTTCCCCGATGGTCGCGCGGGCGGGCCGACGGGCGCCGAGCTGCCGGCCGCGATGCTCGAGAGCGTCCGCGAGAGCGGCTGCCTGCGGCCGGGCGGCCGGCTCTACCTGCCGACCGGCACGATCCAGGCCGAGGGCCGGATCCTCGAGGTCGCCCGCCGGATCTTCGGGAGCGCGAACCTGCAGTCGCTGCTGGAACGGGAGTTCCCGCTCCCCGACGTCGTGGCCAAGTCGAAGGCCGTCGCGCGGATGATGAAGGACGGCATCCTGGACCTGCACGCCCGCGGGAGCCGGCTGCTGTGGAGGCTCCAGGTGTGGCGCTGCGAGATGCCTCCCGCCCTGCCGGTCCCGGACCCCTCGCTCGGCGCCAGCTGAGCTCCGCGCCCGCTCACGCGCCCGGGCGCACCTCGACGACCGAACGGACCGCGTACCCGGCCGCGCGCAGGTGCTCCGCGCCGCCCCGGTCGATCGCGAGCACGATGACGCGCACCCCGCACCCCTCCGCCTCGAGCGCCTCCGCGGCCCGACGGACCTGGCGCCCGGTGGTCGAGACATCCTCGATCAGCGCGACCTCGGCGCCGGCGGGCGCGTGGCCCTCGACCCGGGACATCGTCCCGTAGGTCTTGGCCTCCTTGCGCACCACCGCGACGGGCAGCCCGGTCTCGATCGCCACGGCGGCGACGAGCAGGGTCGCCGCTCCCTCGGGGGCGGCCAGGTGCGAGATGCCCTCGGGCAGGAGCCCGGCGACCGCGTGGGCGGTCTCGCGCAGCAGTCCGGGCTCCGTGAGGAAGCGGAACTTGTCGAAGTAGACCGTCGAACGGCGGCCCGAGGACAGGACGAAGTCGCCGTGCAGCTCCGAGGCCGCGAGCAGCCGTTCGGCCAGGTCGTCGGGCATCGCGCGTAGCATAGGGCCCCGATGGAGTGGTACCGGACGCTCGCGCGACCCGGGTTCTTCGCGCTCCCGCCCGAGGCCGCGCACCGCCTCGCGACCACCCTGCTCGGCCTGCCGCTGCCATGGGAGCGGCTCGGACGCGCGGTCCACGATCCGGTCCTCCACACGGATGTCGTCGGCGTGCCGATCGACAACCCGGTCGGGCTCGCGGCCGGGTTCGACAAGACGGGGCGGCGGCTCGAGGCGCTCGGTCGGCTCGGCTTCGGCTACGTCGTCGGCGGAACGTTCACGCGGCGGCCGCGCGCGGGCAATCCTCGCCCTCGCATCGCCCGCCACGTTCATCGCTCGTCGATGACGAACGCGATGGGCCTGCCGAACCCGGGAGCGGAGGCCGCCGCCGGGAACCTCGCCCGCGCTCGCCGGACGACGGCCCGCCTGGCGAGCATCGCCGACGAGGACCTCGCCGACGTGGTCGAGACGCACGCGCTGCTCGAGCCGAGCGTCGACGCGATCGAGCTCAACGCGAGCTGTCCGAACGTCGCCTGGGGCCGGGACCGCGACGACGAGGCACACCTGACGGCGCTGCTGCGCGCGCTCGGGGAGCGCCGGACGAAGCCGCTGCTCGTGAAGCTCCCTCCGTTCGTCACCCCGGCCGAGCGCGAGGCCGTGCTCGCGCTCGCGAGGATCGCGGTCGACCACGGCGCGGACGGCCTGACCTGCTCGAACACCCGTCCGGTCCGGGACGCGCGCCTCGCGACCGGGCGGGGAGGCCTGTCCGGCCGGGCGCTCTCGACGATCACCCCGGCGATCGTCGGCTCGGTGGCGGACGCGGTCGAGCGCGCCGTGCCGATCGCGGCCTGCGGCGGGATCGCCACGCCGGGCGACGCCTTCGCGTGCCTCGAGGCGGGGGCGGCCACGGTGCAGGTCTACTCGGCGCTCGTGTTCCGGGGGCCCGGCGTCGTGGGGGAGCTGACGGCGGGGCTGGCGGCCGCGCTCGGCGGCAGGGGCGCGCCCGACGTGCCGGCACGTGGTCGGGCGGCGGCCGACCGGGCCTGACCCGCGCCGCGACGGCGTACCCGAGGGGCTCGCGTAGGCCGTCACGATGGCTTGCCCGCGGCCGCATTCCCGTTCAAGATGTCGCGGTTCCGCACGCCGGCGAACATCGGGACCGGCGGACTTCCGCAGGAGGGGGAACCGACCTGATCACGGCCGAGGTGGACGACGCTGTGTCGCCCGCGACCGGCGGCGCGGCCGTCCGGCTCGTTGGGGTGCGCAAGCGCTTCGGTGACGTCGTCGCCGTCGACGGCGTCGACCTGGAGGTCCGCGAGGGGGAGTTCTTCTCGATGCTCGGACCCTCCGGCTCGGGCAAGACGACGTGCCTGCGGATGATCGCGGGCTTCGAGGCGCCGACCGAGGGCCGCGTCGAGCTCGGCGGCCGGGACGTCACCGACCTCCCGCCTTACGACCGCGACGTGAACACGGTGTTCCAGGACTACGCGTTGTTCCCGCACATGAGCGTTCAGGAGAACGTCGAGTACGGCCTCCGCGTGAAGAAGGTCGGGAGGGCCGAGCGGGCCCAGCGCGCGACGGACGCCCTGGCGATGGTGCAGCTCGCCGCGTTCGCCGAGCGCAAGCCGGCGCAGCTGTCCGGCGGCCAGCGCCAGCGGGTCGCGCTCGCGAGGGCGCTCGTCAACCGGCCGCGGGTCCTGCTGCTCGACGAGCCGCTCGGCGCGCTCGACCTGAAGCTCCGCCAGGCGATGCAGATCGAGCTGAAGGAGATCCAGCAGCAGGTCGGGCTCACGTTCGTGTACGTGACCCACGACCAGGAGGAAGCGCTCACGATGAGCGACCGGCTCGCGGTCTTCAGCCACGGACGCATCGAGCAGGTCGGGACGCCGGCCGAGGTCTACGAGCGGCCGGGGACGGGATTCGTCGCCGGGTTCGTTGGGGTCTCGAACGTCCTGGAGGGCGAGGCGGCTCGGGCCATCACCGGCGATCCCCACGCCTTCACGATCCGGCCGGAGAAGATCGCGATGGTGGAGGTCGACGCGCCGGTCGACGCTGACCGATGCACCGTCACCGGGCACGTGCGTGAGGTCGTGTACCTCGGAGCGATCACGCGGTACATCGTCCAGCTCGACTCCGGCTCGGAGCTGGTCGTGATGCAGCAGAACCTGACGACGTCGTCGATGGAGGCGCTCCAGGTCCGGGGCAACTCCGTGCGGCTGGTGTGGGATCGACGGTTCAACCGGCCCGTGGAGTCTGCGGGACCGGACACGGACGGGTCGCAGGACCCAGGGGAGGGGGATGCATGAGGAGCGCGCGCAGGTGGCTCGCCGTGATGGCGGTCCTCGCGTTCGTCGCCGCGGCGTGCGGCGACGACGGGGGCGACGGCGGAGGAGCGATCGAGCCGCCGGTCGTCTACGACGAGATCGGCGAGCTCGAGGGGCAGCTCGAGCTGATCGCCTGGCACGGGTACACGGAGGACGGGACGACCGAGGGGTACGAGGAGTACGACTGGGTCACGCCGTTCGAGGACGAGACGGGCTGTCAGGTGAACGTCACCTACGCCGACACGTCCGACGAGATGGTCACGCTGATGCGCCAGGGCGAGGGCGGTGTCTACGACGGCGTCTCGGCCTCGGGCAACGCGAGCAACCGGCTGATCGCGGCCGGCGACGTCGGCGCGGTCGACCCCGCGCTGTTCCCCGATCTCGAGAACGTCATCGGGCCGCTGCACCCGGAGACGGGGACGAACAACGCGCACTACGTCGTTGACGGCAACGTGTACGGCGTGCCGTACATGTACGGGCCGAACTTCCTGATGTACAACACGGACGTCGTCACGCCGGCGCCGACGAGCTGGGACGTCACGTTCGAGGCCGACTCGCCCTACGCGGGCTCGGTCACGGCCTACGACGACCCGATCTTCATCGCCGACGCGGCCATGTACCTGATGACCCACAATCCCGATCTCGGGATCACCGACCCGTACGAGCTCACCCAGGAGCAGTTCGACGCGTCGGTCGAGCTCCTGCAGCAGCAGAGCGAGCTCGTCGGTTCGTACTGGGCGCTGTACACGGATCAGATCGACGGGTTCCTCGACGGGTCGATGGTGGTCGGCACCGCGTGGCCGGTGAACTTCACGTTCTCCAAGGAAGCGCCGGCCGCGGCCGTCATCCCGTCCGAGGGCGTGACCGGCTGGGCGGATACGTGGATGATCTCGGCCAACGCCCCGAACCCGAACTGCATGTTGAGCTGGATGGACTGGACGCTCCAGCCCGACGTGCAGGCGGAGGTCGGCGTGTACTACGGGGCGGCCGGCTCGAACGTCGAGTCGTGCGCGCTGATCGCCGAGACCCTCGGTGAGGGTGGGCAGGAGCTCGTCGACTCGGTCGAGTACTCCTTCTGCGGGAACGAGGAGTTCCTGAACTCGATCTACCTGTGGAAGACGCCGCAGGTCGACTGCGGGGACGATCGAGGCGAGGTCTGCATCGACTACTCGGAGTGGACGCAGGCCTGGACGGAGATCCGCGGCGCGTAGCCGTCGCGATCGCTCGAGGGGCCCCGGGCTCGAAGGCCTGGGGCCCCTCCCGCGGAAGGGGGTGCCGTGACGACCGTGAGGCAGGACGAGGCCGGCCCGCGCCGAGCCTCCGCCTTCCTCTTCCGGAACCCTCGGGCCAAGCTCGGGCTCACCCTCGCGCCGCCGCTCACCTGGTTCGTCGTCGTCTACCTGGGTTCGCTCGCCTTCCTGCTGGCCACCGCGTTCTGGTACCTCGACGTCTTCACGGCCGAGGTCGTCCGGGGCTTCAGCCTCACGAACTTCCAGACGCTGCTCGAGAGCGACGTCTACCGCACGATCACGATCCGGACCGTCGGGATCTCCGCGGCGGTGGCGCTCACGGACATCGTGCTCTCGTTCCCGCTCGCCTACTACGCCGCCCGTCTGGCGACGCCGCGCGTGCGCAACGCGCTGCTGATCGCCGTCGTCCTCCCGCTCTGGGCGAACTACCTGGTGCGGGTGTTCGCCTGGAAGCTGATCCTCACGCCGAGCGGCTTCCTCAACTGGCTCGTCGAGCTCACCGGGCTCGGGTCGCTCCAGCTCGGGAGGTCGAACTGGTCGGTGTGGCTCACGTTCGTCTACCTGTGGTTGCCGTTCACGCTCCTGCCGATCTACGCCGCGTTCGAACGGATGCCCTCGTCGTTCCTCGAAGCCTCGGCGGATCTCGGCGCGCGCGGGTGGCGGACGTTCCGCAGCGTGGTCCTCCCGTTGATCCTGCCGGGGATCGTCGCGGGCTCGATCTTCGCGTTCTCGCTCACGCTCGGCGACTACATCACGCCCGAGCTCGTGGGGAACACGCAGTTCATCGGGAACGTGATCTTCGACAACGTGGGCGTCGCGGGCAACATCCCGCTCGCGGCCGCCTACGCCCTGGTGCCGATCGGGATCATGGCGGTCTACCTGTACCTCGCCAAGCGTGCGGGTGCGTTCGAGGCCCTCTGACGATGGGGTCCCGCGCGTTCAGGATCCTCGTGAAGGTCGGGACCGCGCTCACGCTCGCGTTCCTCTACATCCCGCTCGCGATCGTGGTGCTGTACGCGTTCAACGACGCCGTGGGCCAGTCCTGGCCCATCGAGGACTACACGACGAAGTGGTTCGGGATCGCGTGGCGAGACGTCCGGGTGCGCGAGGCGCTGGTGAACTCGCTCCAGGTGGCGACGGTCGCCACGTTGCTCGCGCTCGTGCTCGGGAGCCTCGCCGCCTTCGCGGTGCACCGGTTCCGCTTCTTCGGCCGGACGTCCGTGTCGTTCCTGCTGGTCCTGCCGATCGCACTCCCCGGGATCGTGACCGCGATCGCGCTGAACACGACGATCAACAACTTCGGCATCCCGTTCGGCCTGTTCACGATCTTCGTCGGTCACGCCACCTTCTGCGTGGTGGTCGTGTACAACAACGTGCTCGCCCGTCTCCGCCGCACGCCGACCTCGCTCGTCGAGGCCTCGATGGACCTGGGCGCGGACGGGTGGCAGACCTTCCGCTACGTGACGTTCCCCGCGATCCGGACGGCGTTGGTCGCGGGCGCGCTGCTCGCCTTCGCGCTCTCGTTCGACGAGATCGTCGTGACGAACTTCACCGCCGGCAGCACCCCGACGATCCCGAAGTTCATCTACAACAACCTGCGTCTGCCGAGGAACCGACCCGTGGTCAACGTGGTGGCGCTCGCGGTCGTGCTCCTCATGCTGATCCCGGTGTACATCGCGCAGCGCATCGCCGGCGGCGCCGATGTCGCGACGCGTTCCCGGGCGAGCGATCTCGAGACGGTACCCTGACGGCGTGACGCCCGGCGCCCGGGACGCCCGCACGCCCAGAGCCGCGTGGACGATGTTCGTCGTCGTTGTGCTCCTGCTCGCCGCGTGCTCGGACGAGCGTGACGAGCCCGCTCCCCCGCCCGAGCCCGACGTGCACGACGAGGTCGGCGAGCCGGAGGGCGCGCTCGATCTCATCGCGTTCGCCGGCTACGTCGAGGACGGCTCGAGCGATCCCGAGTTCGACTGGGTCGTTCCGTTCGAGCGGGCGACCGGGTGCGGCGTGACCGTCCGCTACGTGGACTCCGGGGAGGAGATCGTCCGGCTCCTCGGTCGCGAAGAGCCCGGCTACGACGGCGCGAGCGTCCCGGGCGATGCGGCGGGGCGGCTGATCTCGACGGGCGACGTCGCGGCCGTGGAGCCGGAGCTGTTCCCGCTGTGGGACCAGATCCTCCCACCGCTGCGAGAGGGGAACAGCGCGCACTACGTCGTGGACGACCACGTCTACGGGGTTCCGGCGCTGTACGGGCCGAACCTGCTGATGTTCGACACCGAGCGCGTCCGGCCGGCGCCGCGCAGCTGGGACGTCGTGTTCGAGGAGGACACGCCGTACGCGGGCCGCATCGCGATGCTGGACTCGCCGATGGCGATCGCCGACGCCGCGCTGTACCTCGCGACGCACGAGCCCGACCTCGGGATCGAGGATCCGTACGCGCTCACCCCGGCGCAGCTCGACGCCGCCACGGCCTTGCTCGACGACCAGGAGGAGCGGGTCGGCCTCTACTGGAGCCTGCTCGCGGACTCGGTCGACGCGTTCCGGGAGGGCGACGTCGAGGTGGGGACCGCGTGGCCGTTCGCGCTCAGCCTGCTGTCGATCGAGGGCTACCCGGTCGACGCCGCCGAGGACCCGAGCGAGGGGATGACCGGGTGGGCCGACACCTGGATGATCGCGTCGGACGCGCCCCACCCGAACTGCATGCTGCTCTGGATGCGGTGGACGATGAGCGCCGACGTTCAGGCGGAGATGGCGCTGTGGTACGGCGGCGCCCCCAGCAACGGCCGCGCGTGCTCCCGGATCCGCGAGGAGCTCGGTCAGTTCGCTGACGTCGTGGACAGCCTGCGCTTCGGGCGATGCGGCGACGAGGCGTTCCTGGACTCGCTCGCGCTCTGGCGGATGCCCACGGTCGCCTGCGGCGACGAGCGCGGCCGGACCTGCACCGGGCTGCCCGCCTGGCTCCTGCATTGGCGCTCGGTGCGCAACTGACCGTCGGGGGTTACAGGTACTGGCCGCGGCTCTCCTGGGGCGGCTGCGCATCCTCGGCATGGCCGCTGGGCAGGCCGCGGCGACGCAGCTCCTCGAACTGCGCGCGAGCGGCCGCCTGCTGTGCGAACAGCGCCGCCTGGATCCCGTGGAACAGGCCCTCGAGCCACCCGACCAGCTGCGCCTGCGCGATCCGGATCTCGGACTCGGTCGGCACGCCCTCCATCGGCGGAGCGAGCGCCTCGAGCTCGTCCCGCAGGTCCGGCGAAAGGACGTCACCGAGCTCGCCGAGCGAACGCTCGTAGATCTGGCGGAGGCGGAGCCGTCCGGGCTCGTCGAGCGATGCCTGACGCGTGTCGTCGAGCAGCTCCCGAACCATGCTCGCGATCCGGAGCAGCTTCGCCGGTTGGGTGATCGACTCCTGGGGCTGCTCCTCCGCCGGGGTGGGATCTACCGGCTCGGCCTGGACGGGCTCGACCGGCTCGGCGGCGGCTCCCGGTGGGTCGGGCATCGCGGGGTCGTTCATGGGCTCACCGTAGCAGCCTTCCCGGCGTGGTCAGGCGTGCGGGCGGGCGGCTTCGGGCCGACGCGATCCTCGATCAGCCGGCCGCGAGCTCGGAGAACCAGATCGCCTCGGCGAGCGCGGCGCGCTCGAGGTCGCCGAGGTCCACGCTCTCGTCCGTCGAGTGGTACTGGCTCTTCTCGTCGGACGGCCCGTAGATCATGATCTCCGCGCTGGGGAACGTCCGCGCCAGCACCGGCACGAGGGGGACCGAGCCGCCGCTGCCGATCTCGACCGGCTCGCGACCGTAGGCCGTCGTCATCGCCCGCCGCATCGCGGCGAAGGCCGGTCCGTCGCTCGGCACGCGGAGGCCGTGCCCGGCCTCGCCCTCGTCGACGGAGACCTCGACGCCCCACGGGGCGTGCGCCCGGAGGTGATCGGCGAGCAGCGCGCGGGCCCGCAGGGGATCCTCGTCCGGGGGGAGCCGGAGGCTCACCTTCGCCGTCGCGACGGGCACCAGCTGGTTCGAGGCCTCGCGCACCCTCGGGGCGTCGATCCCGAGGACCGAGACCGCGGGCTTGGACCACAGCCGCTCGGCGATCGGCCCCGTGCCGATCAGGCGGACCCCCGGTCGCAGCGGGGCCTCGTCCCGCAGCTCCTCCTCCGTCATCCCGATGCCGGACCAGGCCGAGCGTCCCAGGCCCTCGATCGCGACGTCGCCGTCCTCGTCGTGCAGCGTCGCGAGGATCCGCGCCAGGCTCGAGAGCGCGTCGGGGATCGCGCCCCCGTACGAGCCGGAGTGAACGGCGAGGTCGAGCACGCGGACGGTCACCCGGCAGTCCACGACGCCGCGGATGCTGGTCTCGAGCGCCGGGACGCCCGTGCGCCAGTTCCCTCCGTCGGCGACCCCCACGACGTCGGCCGCGAGGAGGTCGCGATGGCCTTCGATCAGGAACGGGAGGTGGGCGGTGCTCGCCTCCTCCTCGCCCTCGACGATGACCTTGAGGGTGACCGGGGGAGCGGCGTTCCACGCGCTGAGCGCCGCGGCGTGCATCACGACGCCGCACTTGTCGTCCGAGCTGCCTCGGCCGAAGAGGCGGCCGTCGCGGATCTCCGGTTCGAACGGCGGGCTCGTCCATCCCTCGAGCGGGCCCTCGGGTTGGACGTCGTGGTGCGCGTACAGCAACAGCGTCGGCGAGCCGGCCGGCCCCGCGATCTCGCCGTACACGGCGGGGTGCTCGACGCCGTCCGGCAGGTCGATCACCCGCACGCCGCCGAACCCGGCCGCCTCGAGGATCTCCGCCGTGGCCTCGGCGGAGGCGCGGACCGGAGCGCCGTCGTAGCCGGGGAAGGCGATCGACGGGATCCGGACGAGGCGCTCGAGCTCCTCGACGGAGCGGGGCATGCCCTCGGAGATCGCGGCGCGGAGGTCGTCGGCGTTCATCGGGCCCGGACCATACCAGCGGCGCCCGGTGGACCCGCGCCGGGCCTTCGGTCCGGCGATCGCAGGCCGTTCGACGCGGTCGATGTCGCCCCGCCTCCGCCACGCTGGCGGCGCGATCGAGGAGGGAGCATGTCGGACATCCAGGTTCGGCACGAGGGCGGCGACCGGTACCGGATCGCGGTGCGCGGCCACGAGATCCGGGTGGACCAGCCTGTGGAGGACGGCGGAGACGACAGCGCGCCGACCCCGACCGAGCTGTTCGTCGCCGGTCTCGCCTCGTGCGTCGCGTTCTACGGCGGGCGCTACCTGACCCGCCACGAGCTGCCGGTCGAGGGGTTCGAGGTCGAGTGCTCGTTCGAGCTGGCGTCGGATCGACCCGCCCGGGTGCGGACGATCCACCTGGACGTGCACCTGCCCGACGGGTTCCCCGAGGAGCGGCGCGACGCGCTGATAGCCGTGCTCCGGCGCTGCACCGTTCACAACTCGCTGTCGCTGAAGCCGGACGTCGCGATCGTCTTCGGCGCCGAGCGCCGCGCGGCCTGA
>DATBMU010000090.1:0-8902 GCA_036554665.1 Actinomycetota bacterium
GCATCGACGGCGCCTCCGAGATGCAGGTGTTCCGGCGGATCATCGTCCCGAGCATCCTCCCGACGATCGTCGTGGTGTCCACCTACATGGTGATCAACGCCCTGAAGGTGTTCGACATCGTCTTCGTGATCGGGAGCGCCGAGACCAACGGGACCGAGGTGATCGCCGAGCGGATGATCGACTGGTTCTTCCTCAGCAACAACGACGGTCGCGCGGCGGCGATCGCCGTGATCCTGTTCATCGCGATCATCCCGGTGATGGTGTGGAACATCCGTCGGTTCCGTGAGCAGGAGGAGATCCGATGAGCGTCGAGGCCGCGCCCGCCCCGAGCGGCCGCCCTCCGAAGGAGGAGCCGATCGGCTCGCGCAAGGGCGGCTGGCTCGTGCGCATCGTCGTCCTCGTCATCGTCCTGATCTGGCTGATCCCGACGGTCGGCGTGCTCGTCACCTCCTTCCGCCCGGAGGAGGCCGTCGACAGCTCGGGATGGTGGACGTCGCTCGCGCACCCCTTCCGGGCGGGCGAGTGGACGCTCGAGAACTACCAGGCCGCGCTCGACACCGGCGGGTTCGGCAACGCGTTCCTGAACAGCCTCGCGGTGACGATCCCGTCGACCGTCATCCCGATCACGATCGCGGCGTTCGCCGCGTACGCGTTCTCGTGGATGGAGTTCCGAGGCCGCTACGTGCTGTTCGTGGCGGTCGTGGGGCTCTTGGTCGTCCCGCTGCAGATGGCGCTGATCCCGATCCTGCGCCTGTACACGCAGGGCGCGACGCTGTTCGGCGTGCAGGTCTTCCCCGAGCTCGACTTAGCCGGGACGTTCCTCGGCGTCTGGCTGGCGCATACCGGGTTCGGGCTGCCGCTGGCCGTGTACCTGCTCCGCAACTACATCGGCTCGCTGCCCTCCTCGATCATCGAGTCGGCCAAGATCGACGGGGCGGACCATTTCACGATCTTCTGGCGCCTCGTGATCCCGCTCTCGGTCCCGGCGCTCGCCGCGTTCGCGATCTTCCAGTTCCTCTGGGTCTGGAACGACCTGCTCGTCGCGTACGTGTTCCTGGGGGGAGCGGGGCAGAACCGCGTGCTGACGATGGCCCTGCGGGACCTGGTGGGCGACCGGGGAGAGGACTGGCACCTGCTCACCGCCGCCGCCTTCATCTCGATGACGCTGCCGCTCGTGGTCTTCTTCTCGCTGCAGAAGTACTTCGTGCGCGGGCTCACGGCCGGCGCCGTCAAGGGGTGACCCCGATGATGACCCGGACGCGACGGACCGCGCTCGCCGGCGTCGAGCCGCTCCCGCCGCGGCGCAAGTGGCGCGCGATCCTGATCGCCACCCTCGTGCTCGTGCCCGCGTACTGGGCGCTGCTGGCCGGGCTCGTGTCCGCCGCGGTGGGCGAGGGGCCCGAGGCCCCGAACGCCGCCGCGTTCATCGCCCTCGGGTTCGCCCTGATCCCGTTCGTGTTCGTCGCGCTCGCGTTCCTCTCGGAGCACCCCCGCGCCCCCGGTGCCGTGCTGCGCGCGATGGGCCTGTGCCTGCTCGTCGGGATCCCGGTCTCCGCGCTCGCGGCCGACGCCGTGACGGGCTTCGTCGCCGGGATCGGCGCCGGCGGGGTCGTCGCCTTGCGGGCCGACCTCGCGCACAGCCTGAAGACGCGGGCGCTCGCGGTCGCGGCGGCGACGGCCTACGCGTTCTTCCTGGTCCGCGTGGCGCCCGAGGCGGCCGTGCTGATCGGTCCGATCCTGCCGTTCACGACGATCGGTGTGGCGGACCACCTGCGCGAGCGACGCCGCGAGCGCGAGGCGTCCGGCGCCTAGGACCGCTCGACCCCTCGCGACGGCCCGGCGCTAGGCTCTGGCCATGCCGGCCGACTTCGACCTCCTCGTGCTCGGCGATGCGAAGCCGGACCTCGTCGTGAGCGGCGCCGGCGACGTGTCCCTGGGGGATCCGGAGCGGATCGTCGACGGGGCCCTGCTGACGCTCGGCGGCTCCGGAGCGATCGCCGCCTGCGGCGCGGCCGCGCTCGGGCTGCGCGTCGCGTTCGCCGGCGTGGTGGGGGACGACGAGTTCGGCGCGTTCGTCGCGGGAGCGCTCGCGGCGCGCGGCGTGGACACCGAGAACCTCCGCGTGGATCCCGACCGCCCGACCGGAGCCTCCCTGGTCGTGCAGCGCGGCGACCGCGAGACCGTCCTCACGGCTGTCGGGAGCGTGTCCACGTTCGGCGCCGAGCACCTCGGAGCCGACACGCTGGCCTCGGCGCGGCACGTCCACGTCAGCTCGTACTTCCTCCAGGACGCGCTGCGACCGGCGCTCCCGGAGCTCTTCGGGATCGCCCGGGCCGCCGGCGCGTCGACCTCCGTCGACCCGAACCGGGATCCCACGGGGGAGTGGGGCGGCGGGCTCCTCGAGCTCCTGTCCGACACCGACGTGCTGTTCGCGAACTCGACGGAGATCCGCGCGATCACCGGCGTCGACGACGTCGACATCGCGGCGGAGGCGCTCGCCGAGCGCGGGTCGGTGGTCGCCGTGAAGTTCCTCGCCGGGGGCGGGCTCTGCGTCTGGGGCGATGAGGTGGTGCGCGCCGAGGCGTCGCCGACGTCGTTCGTGGACCCGACGGGCGCCGGAGCGAGCTTCGCGGCCGGCTTCATCGCGGGGCGGCTCGAGGGATGGTCGCTCGAGCGGTGCCTGGCGCTCGCCGTGTCGTGTGCCTCGCTGTCCACGCGCGCGCTCGGCGGCACGACGTCGCAGCCATCGATGGAGGAGGCGCTCGCCGCGCTCGGGGCGACCGCGTGATCCTGAGCGTCGCGGCGAGCCCGTCGATCGACAAGCTCTTCGAGGTCGAGCGCGTGATCCCCGGCGCGATCCACCGTCCGGAGGGGTTCGTCCAGGTTCCGGGTGGCAAGGGGCTGAACGTGGCGCGGGCCGCGCACTCGCTCGGCGCCGACGTCCTCGCGACCGGGATCCTCGCCGGCCACGCGGGCCGCTGGCTCGCCGAGGCGCTCGACGCGGAGGGCGTCCCCGGGACCTTCGCGTGGGTGGCCGGCGAGACGCGAGCGTCGCTGTCGGTCGCCGATCGCGAGCGGGGCGGACTCACGGAGTTCTACGAGCGCGGGCAGGACATCGGGTCCGAGGGCTGGAGCGCGCTCGAGGACGTGGTCCGCGCCGCGCTCCCCGGCCGCTCGTGGATGACGATGAGCGGCAACCTGCCGCTCGGCGCTCCCGACGACGGGTACGCGCGGCTGATCCGGATCGCGCGCGACGCCGGCGTCCGTACCGCGCTCGATGCCCGGGAGGCCGCCCTCGCCGAGGGGTTCGACGCGGGGCCGGACCTCGTGAAGGTGAACGACGAGGAGGCCGGCTGGTTCCTGGGGACGCGGATCGCCTCGCTCGCCGACGCTCGTGGCGCGGCCGAGCGGCTGCACGCGCGCCTCGGTGGTCTCGGCGCGATCGTGACGTGCGGGGCGGACGGGGCGCTGATCGCCGGGCCGGACGGCGTCGTCGTCCACGGCCGGCTCTACGTGCAGGGGCCCTACCCGGTGGGCAGCGGCGACGCGTTCCTTGGGGGGCTCGTCACGGCGCTCGACCGTGGCGATCCGTGGCGCGGAGCGCTCCGGCTCGCGCTCGGCGCGGCGACCGCGAACGCCGAAGTGCCCGGCGCCGGCCGCCTCGATCCCGTGGTCGCGGCGGAGCTCGCCGCGCGCGCCGACCTCGCGTCCACGTGAACGCCCAGATCCACCGCGCGCGTCCGGGGGAGTGGCGCGAGGTCCGCGACCTCCGCCTGCGGGCGCTCGAGGACGCGCCCGACGCGTTCGGCTCGACGCTCGAACGCGAGCGCGAGGCCGACGAGGCGCGGTGGGTCGAGTGGATCACGGGCTGGGAGGGCGCGGTGAACGCGCTGTTCGCCGCCGTCGCCGACGGGACCTGGATCGCGATGGCGGTGGGCTCTCGGACCGGGAAGGAAACGGTCGCGCACCTGTACGGGATGTGGGTCGAGCCTCGGGCCCGCCGCGCCGGGCTCGGGGCGCGACTCGTGGAGGCGGTGCTCGGGTGGGCGCGCTCGTGGAGCGCGCGATCGGTCGAGCTCAACGTGACCGAGTCCAACCCCGAGGCCCGGTCCCTCTACCGGGCATGCGGGTTCGTCGAGACCGGTGAACGTCGGCCGCTCCGCGAGGGCTCGGCCCTCGTCGTGGTCGTGATGCGGTACCCGCTCGAGGACCGCTGACGCCGGGCCGCGCGGCCTGCGCTGCTACCGTCTCGGCGTGCTCGCACCCCTTCGGTCCGGCGTCCGTCCGGCCGTCTCCGTCCAGGTCCTGTTCGTCCTGTTCGGCATCGCGATCGCCGCGTTCTTCCCGTTCCTCGCGCTCTTCCTGTCCGAGCGCGGGCTGTCGCCGGGGCAGATCGGGGTCGTGATCGCCACGATGGCGCTCGGGCGGATCGCCGCCGGCCCCGTCTGGGGTCACGTCGCCGACACCTCGATCGGCAGGCGGACGACGCTCCAGATCGGCGCGCTCGGCGCCGCCGCCGCGGCGATGGCCCTGTTCCTCGCCGACGGCTACGCCGCGATCGTCGTCCTCGGCATGGTGTTCGCCGTCTTCAGCACCACCACCGGGCCGAACCTGGACGCGATCGCGCTCGAGCACCTCGGCGAGGAGCGCATGAGCGACTACGGGCGGATCCGGGGGTGGGAGAGCCTCAGCTACGCGGTCTCCTGTCTGCTGATCGGGTTCACGCTCGAGCGGACGAGCCCGGCGTGGACGATGCCGATCTACGCGGCGTCGAGCCTGCTCGTCCTCGCCTGGTCGTTCACGTTGCACCACGACCGCCCGGCGCACCAGCTGTCGCACGGCCGGCTCGGCGCGGTCGGAGCGGCGTTCCGCGCGGCGCCGAGGTTCTGGGAGTTCCTGCTCGCGCTCCTGCTCGTGTGGACCGGCTTCAACGCCGCGTGGAACTTCATCGCCCTGAAGATCCAGCAAGGCGGCGGCGGCCCGCTGCTGATCGGGGTGGGTGCGGCGCTCGGCGGGCTGATCGAGGTCCCCGTGATGCGGTGGTCCTCGCGGCTCGGGCGTGGATGGGGGCTCCGTCCGGTCTTCGTCCTCGGGTGCTGCGTCTACGCGCTCGGGTTCCTGCTGTGGGGCCTGATCGACGATCCGACGATCGTGTCGCTCCTGACCGTGTTCGAGGGCGTCGCGTTCGGGTTGCTGTTCACGACCGGCGTCGTCGTGATCGGGAAGATGCTGCCGTCTTCGCTGTACTCGACGGGCCAGTCGATGTGGGTGACCGCGAGCTTCGGCATCGCGCCGATCCTCGGCGCCGGGATCGGGGGTTGGGTGTTCGAGACGTACGGGACCGTGACGCTGTACCTGGGGGCGTCCGTGCTCGCGGTGGCCGGCGCCGCGGTCGCGTGGATCGCCCTGTCCGCGCCCGCGCTCGCCCACCCCGAGCGCGACGTCGAGCCGGTCCTGTGAGCCGTTCGCCCGGCGCGGGCCGTTCGCCCGGCGCGGAGCCGTTCGCGTACGATACGGGCGAGCCGGCGAACGAGGGGGTTGACGTGGTCAGCGCGTACATCCTGATCCAGACCGAGGTCGGCAGGGCGAGTCACGTGACCCGAGAGATCGGAGGGATCGACGGCATCGTGCAGGTCGACGGCGTCACCGGACCGTACGACGTCATCGCGCGGGGCGAGGCCGCGGACCTCGACGAGCTCGCGAAGGCGATCGTCATGCCGATCCAGTCCGTCGAGGGCGTGACGCGCACGTTGACCTGCCCCGTCCTGCAGTTCTGAACCCGCGGCCGTGAGCGCTTCCCGCGCCTAGTCGCGGAAGCGCAGATCGACGACGCTGCGCCCGGGCAGCTCGAGCACCTCCGGGAGTTCGCGCGCCAGGTCGCGGACGCGTGCGAGGACGTCCGACCGTTCCTTCGCGGGCAGCGATGCCACGTCGCTCGACGTCGCGTACAGGTCCGCGAGCCGCGCCGACGGGACCGTGTGCGTCGTGGGGAACTCGCGGCGCTCAACCTCGGTGTAGCCGTCGACCGGACCGGGCGTTTCGCTCCAGGACCGGTACGCGGTCGCGATCGCCGAGGCGGCGCGTGACCGTTCCACGGCCTCGTCGATCGCGCGCAGCCCCGGGTAGCGTTCGAGCTGCTCGTCCTCGAGGGGCCACGCCCAGAACAGGGCGAGCGCGCCGAACGGGCGCAGCACGCGACGGATCTCCACGTACGCCGCCTCCGCGTCGAAGTGGTGGAAGGCGTTGCCGACGACGACGGCCTCGGCGGCGCCGTCGTCGAGCGGGATCGATTCCGCCGTGCCCTCGACGACGCGCACGGCCGGCAGGCGCTCGGCCAGCGTCGCGCGCATGTTCGCCGCCGGCTCGACCGCGACCATGTCGCAGCCGAGGAGCGCGAACCGTCGGCTGAGCTGCCCGGTGCCGGCCGCGAGGTCGACGACGAGCGACCCGGTGAGCAGCTCGGCACGGCGCGCGACCCACGCGACCGCCTCCGGCGCGTAGCCGGGCCGGAGCGCCTCGTAGTCCTCCGCGTTCACGACCTCGAAGCTGAAGCCCGTCCCCACCGCCCGCATCGTACGGACCGGCCGTAGGCTTCCGCCATGCCGGCCGTCGAGCGATCCCCGGCGCCGTCCCTGCCGCGGCGGACGCTGCTCGAAGAGGTCTTCGTCGTCCTGTCGCTGTCGCTGCTCGCGAGCGCGGTCTTCGCGATCCTCAGCCTGTTGGAGGCGCCGCTGCGCGGCGTGCGGGTCGCGTCCGTCTCGCAGAGCACCCAGCTCGCCCGGCAGCTCTTCGGGGTCCTGTTCGGGCTCGCCCCCGTGTGGCTCGTGCTGTACCTGGTCCGGCGGAGCGGCGAGGGCCTCGCGGGGATCGGGCTCGCCTGGGACCAGCCTCGCCGCGACGTGTCCCGTGGGCTCCTGCTGTTCGTCGTCGTCGGTCTCGGCGGCATCGGCCTGTACCTGGCCGCGGTCGAGCTCGGCGTGAACCGGTTCGTCGTGCCGGTCCCCCCGCTCGGCCACTGGTGGACGGTCCCGGTGCTCCTGCTGAACGCGGCCGAGGCGGCCCTGCTCGAGGAGGTCGTGGTCGTCGCCTACCTGGTCACGCGGCTGCGCCAGCTCGGCCTGACCGAGGTCGCCGCGGTCGGCTCGAGCGCCCTGCTCCGCGGCGCGTACCACCTGTATCAGGGGTGGGGCGGGTTCCTCGGCAACCTCGCGATGGGGCTGCTGTTCGGGCTCTTCTTCTCCCGGACGCGTCGCGCGTGGCCGATCGTCATCGCGCACTTCCTGCTCGACGTCGGCGCCGGCGTCGGGTACCTCCTGTTCCGCGAGCACCTCCCCGGCTTCTCGTGAGGCCGGGAAAGTAGGTCTTTCGGTCGATGCGCCGCATCGGCCGAGCGGGCCACACTGGCGGCGCAGGTCGGGAGGTCCACGATGGCGTTCGTGCTGGAGTACCTTCAGGGGCGCGGCCACGTCTTCACCGTGATCCCGCGCCTGCGGACGGCCACGAACGGCGCGCCCGCGTCACAGGTCCCGGCCGAGCTCGTCGCGATGACGATCGTCGTGGTGGCGGACCACGGACCGGCGCTCCTCGTGATCCCGGCCTCCCGCATGCTCGATCTCGAGCTGGTCGCCGAGGCGGTGGGCGATCCCGCCGCGCGCCTCGCGACCGAGCGAGAGCTCGACACCTGGTTCCCCGACTACGAGCTCGGGGCGCTCCCACCGCTCTCGATGCTGCTGCTCGTGCCGACGTACGTCGATCCCGCCGTCGTGGAGCGGCCGGAGATCGTGTTCGCGGCCGGTCGGCAGGACGTGTCGATAAAGATGACGACGCACGACCTCTTCGGCAACGACCCCGTCGTGATCGCGCCGCTCACCACCGAGAGCCGTGTCGCCGCGCCGACGTAGCCCTACTGCCGGTTGCGGGGGAACCGGCGCTCCCATCGCCGAGACCACCGGGTCTCGCCGTCCTCACCGGCGTCGACCTCGACCCGCACGTGGTACGCATCGGAGTCGCTCTCGATCCGCAGCCGGGACTCCGAACGGACCGTGGCTTCGGGGAAGCGCAGCTCGTAGGTCGCGCTCGAGCTCACGAACGCGCGACCCGGGTCGTCGGTCGAGACGCCGACCGTGCCGTCGTACCGCTGGTCGATCGCCGGCGCTGCGTCCGTGGCCTCGCTCGGGCCCCCGTAGCGGACCACGGCTCTCGTTTCACGCCTGAGCACGTCGTGCTCGACGCGCCACTCGACCTCCTGGAGGTCGTCGCCGCGCGCCGAGGCGCGTTCGGCCTGCGGCCGGCGCGGCGGCGGGAGCACCGGGGTGCGCTCGATCGGAGCCGGGCCGGCGAGCGCCGGGAGGTCGAGCGCGGTGCCGGCCCGATCCACGGTGAGCGTGCCGCCGTGCGGCGGCGGCCAGGCGTTCGGCCAGTCCGAGCCCGCGAGATCCAGCCGCACGCGGTGACCGGGCTCGAAGATCCACGACGTGACCTCGAGCTCCAGCGCCACGTCGTACCACGCGCCGGGCGTGAGCTCGGAGGGCTCCTCGCGCGAGTCCCGGTGCGCGAGGTTCAGCAGGCCGCGCGTGACGAGCTGTGACGTCCCGTCCGGGTGGACGTCGCAGAGCTTGGCCGACAGGTAGGCGACGGGCGCCGACGCGCAGATCCGCGCACGGAGCCGCGGATGGCCGAGGATCTCGAGCTCGTCCTCGAGCGGCTCGCCGTCGTAGACCAGGCTGTGCGTCTCGTCCGGGCGCTGGTCCTGCGGCTGGCCCCACGGGAGCCCGCCGGCGCAGCTGATCCACCCGGTCCATCCCACGTCGCCCCGGATCTCGAGCTCGTCGGGGCCCTCGCCGTCCCGGTTCGCCCGGAGCCCGGCGAGCTCGAGCGTGACCTCGCGGGCGCGCTCGAGCGG
>DATBMU010000119.1:0-3457 GCA_036554665.1 Actinomycetota bacterium
ACCGCGATCACCACGAGGACGGCGATCCCCGCGACCGTGCCGAGCGCGTCGCCGAACCCGGGCGACGGCGTCGGCGACGGGGACGGCGTCGCTTGCAGGACGAGCGAGCCGAGGGTCACGCTCCGAGTCTAGGTGGGCCGCGCGGGCGGTGGGATAGGCTCCGGCCGTGCTCCGGATCGACCACGTCGTCTACGTCGTGCGCGACCTCGACGGGGCCGCCGAGCGGTGGCGGCGCGACCTCGGCCTGGACTCGGTCGCCGGCGGTCGCCACGCCGGGTGGGGGACCGCGAACCGCATCGTGCCGCTCGGCGACCAGTACCTCGAGCTGATCGCGGTCGTCGATCCGGAGGAGGCAGCCACGACCGATCTCGGCCGGTCGATGCTCGAGCGTTCGGCGGCGGGCGAGGGCTGGTCGGCGATCGCCGCCTCGACCGACGACGTCGAGCGCGTCGCCGCGCGGCTGGGTCTCGAGGTGACGGCGGGGAGCCGGCGGCGACCCGACGGGACCGTGCTCGCGTGGCGGGCCGCGGGCTTCGCGGTTCCCCGGCGCGATCCCTGGATGCCGTTCTTCCTCCAGTGGGACGTCCCGCCCGACCTGCATCCGGGCAGGGCGCGAGCCGGCCACGGGACGCGGGTCGAGGGCATCACGCGCGTGGAGGTCGGCGGCGACGGCGCGCGGCTCCGGGACTGGCTCGGGGACGACGAGCTGCCGATCCGGGTGGTGGAGGGGCCGCCGGGGGTCCGCGCCGTCGTGCTCGCGACCGCGGACGGCGCGCTCGAGATCGACTGACGTCAGTCCGCGAGCGCCTGCTCCAGGTCCGCGACGAGGTCGTCGGGGTGCTCGATGCCGACCGACAGGCGGATCAGCGTGTCCGGCACCTCGAGCGGCGAGCCGGCGACGCTCGCGTGCGTCATCGGGCCCGGGAGCTCCACGAGCGACTCGACGCCGCCGAGGGACTCCGCGAGGAAGAAGAGCCGCGTCCGTTCGGCCGTCGCGACCGCCTCGTCCAGGGTCGGCACCTCGAAGCTCACCATCCCGCCGAAGCGTCGCATCTGCCGCGTGGCGACCTCGTGCCCGGGGTGGTCCGGCAACCCCGGGTAATGCACCCGCGTGACCCGCGGGTGCTCCGCGAGGAACGCGGCGACGCGCTCGGCGCCGGAGCAGTGCGCCTCCATCCGGACGGCGAGCGTCTTCACGCCGCGCAGCGCCAGGTAGCAGTCCATCGGCCCCGGGACGGCGCCGACGGCGTTCTGCAGGAACGCGAGGCGTTCGCCCAGCTCGTCGTCGCTCGTCACGATCGCGCCGCCGACGAGGTCGGAGTGGCCCCCCAGGTACTTCGTGACCGAGTGCACCACGACGTCCGCCCCGAGCTCGAGCGGCCGCTGCAGGTACGGCGTGGCGAACGTGTTGTCGACGACGCAGCGCGCGCCGGCCTCGCGCGAGATCCGCGCGGCGCGCTCGATGTCGACGACCTTCAGGTAGGGGTTCGTCGGCGACTCGAGCCAGACCATCGACGTCTCGTCCCGGATCGCGGCGCGGAACGCCTCCTCGTCGGACAGATCGACGGTGTCGAAGGCGAGCCCCCAGTCGTGCAGCACGCGGGCGAGCAGGCGATAGGTCCCCCCGTAGACGTCGTCGCCCAGCACGAGGTGGTCGCCGGGTCGCAGCGTCAGCAGGAGCGTCGTGGTGGCGCCGAGCCCGCTCGAGAACGACACGGCCCGCGAGCCGCCCTCGAGGGAGGCCAGGACCTGCTGGAGCGCCTCGCGCGTCGGGTTCCCGCCTCGCGCGTAGTCGTAGGCCTTGGGCTTGCCGACGGCGGGCTGCGCGTACGTGGACGTCTGGTAGATCGGGACGTTCACCGACCCGAACTCGGCCTCGGGCTCCTGGCCGGCGTGGATCGCCCGGGTCTCGAACATGTCGCTCATCTCGCCCTTCCTATCGCATCTCGGGAGGCAGCTCCCAGCCCCGTCGCCGCAGCTCGTCCACGGCGTCCTGGCCGGACCTCGCCAGGGCCCAGAGGGAGGACTTGCGCTTCGCGTCGTGGCCCGGCGCGAACTCGCGCGCGGTCATCGCCAGGCAGGCAACGTCGCCACACGCGCAGGCCGACATCCCCGGGAGCGCCGGTTGTCCGTCGGCTCGCCGCGGCGCGGCGCCCCGCCGGTAGGGATGCGCGGGCAGCGCGACCGCCGGGACCACGATCTGGCCCTCGCGAGGATCGCCCGGCGCGCTGAACCGGCGCTCGAGCGCGTACCGTCCGGTGAGCGCGGCGAGCGCGGCGTCCACCTGGTCGGCCGAGCGGAGCGCCCGCTCGTCGACGCCGGCGGCACGCAGGACCTGCCGGCGCCACGCGTGGGGCGGGAGACCCTTGGGGGGCAGGCATCCGGCGAGCACGACGGCGCTCGCGTGCGGGAACACCTCGATCGCCGTCCCGCGGACCGAGCCTCCACGGTAGCGGGGGAACGACGGCTCGATCGCGCGGAACGCCGCGAACCCCACCGTCATCCACTCGTAGAACGGGTGCTCGGCCATCCGCTCGTCCGACGGCGTGTTGAAGCACTGGATCCCGAACAGCCGGAGCTCGCGCTCCGTGAGCCGCGACCGGCCGCTCGCCGCCCAAGCGGGCGGCGCGTCGATCGCGACGACGTCGGGCCCCAGGTCGCCGACCGCCCCCGCGAGGTCGTCGACGGTCACGCGCCGGGCCGTGTCCACGATCGTCGAGCCATCCAGGACCACGAGGTCGAGCCCCTTGCGCACCCCGACGTCGATCCCGAGCGCGCGCACGGAGGGTCAGGGACGCTGCCGATGCGCGAGGAACTCGAGCAGGTCGCTGCGGGTCAGGACGCCGAGCGCCTGCCCGGCTTTGACGACGAGCACGGCGGTCGAGTGCTGGAGCGTCTCGAACGCCACCTCGATCGGCTCGTCGAACTCCACCATCGTGATCGGTGGCCCCATCACCTCGGCGACGTCGGCCTGGAGCGCGTCCGGGTCCCGGAAGATCCGATCCAGCAGCGCGTTCTCGAGCACGCTCCCGACGAACTGCGCGACGTCCGGCGAGCGCTCGCGGACGACGGGCGCCTGCGAGATCGAGTACTCCTGCAGGACGTCGATCGCCTGGCGGACCTTGTCGTGCGCCTCGATCGTGACCAGGGGCGGCACCTCGCCGTGCTTGGCTTGCAGGACCTCCTCGACCCGCACCACCTCGGGGCGGTCGGTGAGCCCGTACTGCAGCAGCCAGGTGTCCGAGTACAGCTTCGACAGGTAGTTGCGGCCGGTGTCGGGAAGGATCACGACCACGACGTCGTCCTCGCCGAGGTCGCGCGCGACCTCGACCGCGGCGACGACGGCCGTCCCGCTCGAGCCCCCGACGAGGATGCCCTCCTCGCGGGTGATCCGGCGGGTCATGATTGCGGCGTCCTTGTCGGTGACTTTTTCGAAGTGATCGATGACGCTGAAGTC
>DATBMU010000126.1:0-3570 GCA_036554665.1 Actinomycetota bacterium
CCGTCTACGTGGCACCGCACCCGGTCGTCGAGCGCGAGCAGGACGTTCGCGAGGCGCTCGGGCGCCGACCGGTCGTGCGGGCGCCGCTCGAGGTCGTCGGGATGCGCTCGCTCATCGGCGTGTTCGGGGACCAGAACCCGGCGAAGCTGATCGACCTCGTGCTCGCCGCGGCCGCGCGGCTGCCCGAGGACGTGCACGTCGCGCTCGTCGGCCGGCGGATCCACGGGTACGACGTCGCGCCGGTGGTGCGCGCGAGCGGGATCGGCGCGCGTGTGCACGTCCGCCAGGACGTGAGCGACGCGGACTTCCTCGCCTGGATCGGCGCGTCGGACGTGGCGGTCGACCTCCGGTACCCGCACCGTGGCGAGGTGAGCGGGTCGCTCGCCCGCTCGATGCAGCTCGGCCGCGCGACCGTCGTGAGCGCCACCGGCACGTACCTGGACCTGCCCGAGACGCTCGTGGCGCGGGTTCCCGCCGGCCGCCCCGAGCCGGCCGAGATCGCCGAGGTCATCCACGGCCTGCTCGAGGACGACGAACGGCGAGCGCGGATCGGCGACGCCGCCCGGGAGCACACCGACGAGCTCGCGCGGACGGAGGCGACGGCCCGCGCGTACGCGAAGGCGATCGACGGCACGCTGGCGCTGCTGCGGGACCCGACGCGGCGGGTCCTCGCGCGGTGGGGCGGCGCGCTCGTCGACCTCGGCGTGACCGAGGAGACCCTGGCCGAGGGCTACGGGGCGTCGTACGCCCGCGCGCTCGACGACGTCGTCGCGCCGGGAGCCTGACCGTGGCCATCACCGCCCCGGCCGTCGAGCGCACGTCCGAGGCGCCGCACCTGCGGGTGGGCGAGCGCCTGCGCGTGCTGGTCGCGCACCGCGAGATCCTCGTGAACCTGATCCGCAAGGAGCTCAAGGTGAAGTACGCGGCCTCGGTGCTCGGCGCGATCTGGTCGCTCCTGAACCCGCTCGTGTTCCTCGCGGTCTTCTCGTTCGTGGTCGCCGTCCTCGGCGGCCAGATCCCGAACTACCCCGTGTACCTGCTCTCGGGCCTGCTCGCGTGGAACCTCTACAGCGCTGCGCTGCAGGGCTGTGCGCGGTCGGTGATCGACAACTCGAACCTCGTGAAGAAGGTGGCGTTCCCGCACGAGGTCCTCCCGCTCGCCGCGATCGGCGTTGCGCTCGTCGACTACGTGCTGCAGGTGGCGGTGCTGCTCGTCTTCATGCTCGTGTCCGGGTTCGGGTTCACCTGGCCGGAGCTGGCGCTGTTCCCGCTCGCGTTCGTCGCGCTCCTCGCGTTCACCACCGCTCTCGGGATCTGGCTCGCGGCGCTCAACGTGCGGTACCGCGACGTGGGGCACCTCCTGAACATCGCGCTGCTCGTTTGGTTCTGGGGCACGCCGATCGTCTACGCGGGCGCACTCGTGCAGGACAAGCTCGCGGGCAACGATCTGCTGTGGGCCCTGTACTGGCTGAACCCGCTCGTCCCGCTGATCGCCGGGATGCAGCGGGCGCTGTACGGCGCGGTGGCGCCGGAGGGCGTCCCCGTCCTGTTCGACGTCGGGCTGGGCTCGCTCGCGCTGGCGCTGCTGGTCGTGATCGCGCTGTCGGTGCTCGCGCTCCGGTTCACGTGGGGGTCGTTCTTCAAGCGCTCGGGCGACCTGGCGGAGGAGCTGTGACGGCGGCGATCGAGGTCGAGGGCATCTCGAAGCGTTTCCGCGTCTTCCGCGAGAAGCCGACCTCGGTCAAGCAGCGCCTGCTGACCTCGCGGTCGCGCGCCGAGGAGCTCTGGGCGCTCCGGGACGTCTCGCTCGAGGTCCGCGAGGGGTCGACGTTCGGCCTGATCGGCCACAACGGCTCGGGCAAGACGACGCTGCTGAAGTGCATCGCCGGCATCCTGCGGCCGACGTCGGGCCGGATCCGCCAGCGCGGCCGGCTGGCGGCGCTCCTCGAGCTCGGCGCGGGGTTCCACCCCGAGCTCACGGGCCGCGAGAACGTCTACCTGAACGCGTCGTTCCTCGGCCTGTCGCGCAAGGAGACCGATCGCGCGTACGAGGAGATCGTCGCCTTCGCCGAGCTCGAGGGCTTCATGGACAACCAGGTGAAGTTCTACTCGTCGGGGATGCTCGTGCGGCTCGGCTTCGCGGTCGCCGTGCACGTCGACCCGGAGGTGCTCCTGGTCGACGAGGTCCTCGCGGTCGGCGACGAGGCCTTCCAGGCCAAGTGCATCGAGCGCGTCCGCCGGTTCCAGCAGGAGGGCCGCACGATCGTGCTGGTGACCCACGCGCTCGACACGGTCCGCGAGATCTGCGACCGCGCCGCGATGCTCGACCACGGCTCCGTGCACGCGCTCGGAGCACCCGGGGACGTCGTGCGCGAGATGCGCTACGTCCTGCTCGGCGTGACCGACCCCGGCTTCGTCCCCGAGGAGGGGACGCGCGAGGCGGAGATCGCCGAGGTGCACATCGTCCGCGCGAACGGCGCGAGCGAGGGAGCCGTCCTGCGCGGCGACCCGGTCACGTTCCAGGTGGACGTGCGGACGACCACGCCGGTCGACGACCTCGACGTCGACATCGCGGTGCTCGACGGGGCGACCAACCACCCCGTGCTGGACGCTCGGACGTCGCGCGCGGGGATCGACCTCGGGCATCTCGACGGCAAGAAACGGGTGCGCTTCCGCGTCGACGCGTTCCCGTACGGCGCCGGGAGGTACTGGGTCACGGTGGGCCTCAGCTCCCGGGCGACCGGGCACCTGTACCACGTGCAGACGCAGCGGTACCAGTTCGAGGTGGCCGACGCCCCGCGGGTGCAGGAGCGCGTCGAGGTCCCCGTGCACGTGGAGGTCGAGGACCTGTGAGCACCCGCGCCCCCGAGACCGGATCGAACGACCCGAACACGACGACGAAGGGAACCCCCACGATGCTGATCGCGATGATCCTGCTGTCCGTCGGCCTGGCGGCCGTCGCGCAGCTGGCCCTCAAGCACGGGATGAACCAGGTGAACGACGCGCTCGCGCCCGACACGTTCTCGCTGAACGGCTCCTCGCTGAAGGTGCTCGTCCGGCAGCCGTTCGTCTGGGCGGGGCTCTTCCTGTTCGGGATGTCGGCCCTCGTGTGGCTCGTCGTGCTCTCGCGCGCCTCGCTCTCGTTCGCCTACCCGTTCGCGGCGCTCACCTACGTGCTGATCCTGATCTTCGACCAGTTCGTGCTCGACGAGCAGGTGCCCCCGCTGCGGTGGGCCGGGGTGGCGTTCATCGGCGTCGGGATCTTCCTCGTGTCCCGTACCCCGCACGCTTGATGCCGGGTCCCGGCGCGCGATGAAGGCCGTCGTCCTCGTCGGCGGCGAGGGGACGCGGCTGCGCCCGCTCACCGAGACGACCCCGAAGCCGCTCGTGCCGCTCATGGACCGCGCGAGTCTCGACCACGTGCTCGACCACCTCGCCCGGCACGGCGTGCACGAGGTCGTGCTCTCGAGCTCGTACCTGGAGGAGACGTTCCGCGCGTTCATCGAGGCGCGCCACGGCGACCCGGAGATCGTGTGGATCACCGAGTCGGAGCCGCTCGGCACCGGCGGC
>DATBMU010000140.1:0-6181 GCA_036554665.1 Actinomycetota bacterium
TCTCGGCGATCCCGGTGATCGCGCGGATCCTGATGGATATGGACCTCTTCCGCACGCGCGTGGGCATGGTGATCATCTCCGCCGCGGTCGCCGACGACACGATCGGGTGGGTGGTCCTCGCGGTCGTGACCGGGTTGGTCACCGGCGGCGTCGAGACGGCGTCGGTCGTCCGGACGCTGCTGCTCACCGGCGGCTTCATCGCGCTCGCGTTCACGGTCGGCCGGCCGCTGGTGTGGATGGCGATGGAACGCTCCGGCCGGTTGCGGATGCCGCACGCGCAGATCTCCGTGATGCTGGTCATCACGCTCGCGATGGGCGCGGTCACGCAGGCGATCGGCGTCCACCTCGTCCTGGGGGCGCTCGTGGCGGCGATGCTGATCGGCCGCTACCGGCGGTTCGACCCGGGAGCGGTCGAGGGCATCCGCGAGGTGGGCATGGGGTTCCTCGTCCCGTTCTTCTTCGCGTACACGGGGATCAAGGTGGACCTCACCACGCTGCGAGGGAGCACGCTCGTGTTCGCCGGGCTCGCCGTCCTGGTGGCGTGCCTGTCGAAGGTGGTCGGCGGAGGCCTCGGCGCGCGGGTCGGCGGGCTGCCCAGGTGGGAGGCCCTCGCCGTCGGCTTCGGCCTCAACGCGCGGGGAGCGATGGAGCTCGTGATCGCCGCGATCGGGCTCTCGATCGGCGTGCTCGACGACGCCGGCTACGCGATCATCGTGATGATCGCCGTCCTGACCACGATCATGGCCGGCCCCACGATGAAGTTCTGCGTGGATCGGGCGGGACCCGACGCGCGCCGGCGCTTCTCCCGGGGGCCCCGCGGGGACGGCGCCGAGCCTCCGACGGGATCGATCCCACCCGGCGAGCCGGCGAGCCGGGTCGAGAGCCGGCCGCCCGAGGCGTCCAGCCCCTCGTAGCTGTGACCTGGGCGGTCGCGGGCCGCTTGACGCAAACCGGCGGGCGGCCCTAGCATCGGGACCTGAGGTGCGTCCCCTTGCAGGTGCAAACCGCTGCAGTCGCCGCACCGTGCTTCCTCAGCCGGGCGAACGGGAGGGCCTGATGCATATCCCCGACGGGTTCATCAACGCGGGCGTCTCCGCCGCGGCCGGGGTCGCGTCGATCGGCGGGATCGGCGTGTCCCTCAAGAAGGCCGGCGAGACGCTCGAGGACAAGCAGGCGCCGCTCGCCGGGTTGGTCGCGGCGTTCGTGTTCGCCGTGCAGATGCTCAACTTCCCGGTCGCGTCGGGCACGAGCGGCCACCTGCTGGGCGGGGTGCTCGCGGCCGTGTTGGTGGGTCCGTGGGCGGGCTCGATCTGCATCACGCTCGTCCTCACCGTCCAGGCGCTCTTCTTCGCCGACGGTGGGCTCTCCGCGCTCGGGTTGAACGTCCTGAACATGGCGATCGTGGGCGGCATCGGAGGCTACGCGGTCTTCGTGGCCGCGCGCGGCGTGCTGCCGAAGACGCGCCCGATGGTGGCGCTCGCGTCCGCGATCGCGGCCTTCCTGTCGGTGATCATGGCGTCGATCGCGTTCTTCATCGAGTACGCGCTCGGCGGGGTCGGCGAGGTCTCCCTCAGCGCCGTCTTCGCTGCGATGGTCGGCGTGCACGCGCTGATCGGGGTCGGCGAAGCCGTCATCACGGCGCTCGCGGTGAGCGCGGTGCTCGCCGTGCGCCCGGACCTCGTGTACGGGGCCAGCGATCTCATGCCCCAGCTCGAGGTGCGCTCGTCGCAGCTCGAGGACCGCACGTCGTCGGTGGGGAGGTAGCGATGGACCGGAAGAACCTCGTCCTGTTCATCGTCGGCGGGCTGATCGTGGCGGCGGGCCTCGCGTTCTTCGTGAGCCCGTTGGCGAGCGGATCGCCGGACGGCCTGAACCGCGTGGCGATCGACGAGGGCTTCGCGGACACGGAGACCGAGCACGCGACCGCCGACAGCCCGCTGGCCGGGTACGGCGTAGAGGGCGTGGACGACGAGGGCCTGTCCACCGGGCTCGCCGGCGTGATCGGCGTCGCGATCACGTTCGGCGTCGCCATGATCCTGTTCGGCGCCCTCCGGACGTTCCGGGCCCGCCGGGCGGGACCGCAGGCCACGGGGACGTGACCCCGCTCGGCGCGGGGGAGGTCGGAGCGTGAGCGGCGCCCACACCCACGCGCTCTACGTCCACGGCCACTCGCGGATCCACGCGCTCCCGGCCCAGTGCAAGCTCGTCGCGCAGGTGGCGTTCGTGTTCGCGGTGGTGGCCACGCCGCGGGAGGCGTTCTGGGCGTTCGCGGTCTACGCCGCGATGCTGGTGGTCCTGATCCGCCTCGCCGAACTGCCGGCCGGCTTCGTCGCCCGGCGGCTCGTGTTCGAGGTGCCGTTCCTGCTGTTCGCCGTGCTGCTGCCGTTCATCGGCGGCGGGGAGCGCGTCGACGTGCTCGGGATGTCCCTGTCGGTCGAGGGGCTCTGGGGTGCGTGGAACATCTTCGCGAAGGCCACGCTCGGCCTCGGGATCAGCATCGTGGTCGCCGCGACGACGACGATGCCGGAGTTCCTGCGCGGCGCCGAGCGGCTCCGGATGCCGCGAGCGTTCACCTCGACGCTCTCGTTCATGATCCGCTACTTCGACGTGATCGCGGACGACATGCGGCGGATGAAGGTTGCGCGGCAGTCGCGTGGCCACGACCCCCGGTGGCTCTGGCAGGCGCGGGCCGTGGCGACGTCCGCCGGCGCGCTGTTCATCCGCTCGTACGAGCGCGGCGAGCGGGTGCACCTCGCGATGCTCTCGCGCGGCTTCACCGGTTCCCTGCCGGAGCTGGCCGAGGGTGGGGCCCCGTTGGGTTCGTGGCTGGCCGCCCTCTCGTTCCCGCTCCTAGCCGCCTCGATCTGCGCGATCGCGTGGGTGACCGCGTGACCGGGCCGGCGCTCGAGGTCCGCGACCTGCTCTTCGCCTACCCGGACGGGACGCAGGCCCTGTTCGGGGTGAACCTGACGATCGGCACCGGCGAGCGCGTGGCGCTGCTCGGCCCCAACGGCGCCGGGAAGACGACGCTCGTGATGCACCTGAACGGGATCCACCCCGTGCAGGGCGGGTCCGTCACGGTCGGTGGCCTCCCGGTCGCGAAGGAGCACCTGCGCGAGATCCGGCGCCGGGTCGGCATCGTCTTCCAGGATCCGGACGACCAGCTGTTCATGCCGACGGTCCGCGACGACGTGGCGTTCGGACCGGCGAACCTCGGGATCCGCGGCGACGAGCTCGACAAGCGGGTCCGGGCGGCGCTCACGGCGGTGGGGATGGACGGGGTGCAGGACCGCGCCCCGCATCACCTGTCCTTCGGGCAGCGACGGCGCGTCGCCGTCGCGACGGTGCTCGCCATGGAGCCCGAGATCCTGGTGCTGGACGAACCGTCCTCGAACCTCGACCCGGCCGGGCGGCGGGAGCTCGCCGAGATCCTGCTCGGGCTCGACATCACGATGCTCATGGTCACCCACGACCTCCCGTACGCGCTCGAGCTGTGCCCGCGGTCGGTCGTGATCAACGGCGGCCTGATCGTCGGCGACGGACCGACCGTGGACGTCCTGTCCGACGATCGGCTGATGCGGGACAACCGCCTCGAGCTGCCGCTCGGCTTCTTCCCGCGGGCGGTCCGCTCCGACATCGCCTGAGGGCCGTCCGCGGCCGGCTCGAGCGCTACGTGCGACGTGGGCGCGCGAGCGCCTCGGCGCACGTCGTGCACAGCCCGCCGATCGCGAAGTGCGTGAGATCGGGCTGGAAGGCGTGGCGGCGTTGGATCAGCCGGACGAGCTCGTCCGCCTCGTCGATCGACAGGTCGTCCTCCGACCCGCAGCTCGAGCAGGTCAGGTGGACGTGACCGGCCTCCTCGGCACGGTGGTATTCGGCGCCACCCTCGAGGTGGGCGTGGGCGAGGACGCCGACCTCCTCCAGCGTCGAGAGCGTCCGGTAGATCGTCGAGGCGTTCACGCCGGGCATCTCGCTCTGGACCTTGCGGACGAGCTCGGTCGGGGAGATGTGGCCCTGGGTGCGCATGATCTCCGCGACGATCGCGCGCCGTTGCGGGGTCATCCGGAGCCCACGCTCGCGCAGGACGTCGATCAGGCTCTCGGTCGGACGAGGCTCCACGCCGCGAGCCTAGCAGTTCGTTGCAGGTGCAACCCGGCGCGATGTCACGGCGGCACGCACGCCCGGGCCCGAGGGCTGACGGGTCGCCGGGTCTGCGAGGATAGGGCGCCATGTCGGGATTCGTGCAGGTGGAGCGCACCGGCGCCGTCGCGACGATCCGGATCGACCGGCCGCCGGCGAACGCCCTCGCCCGGCCCGTCTCGCTGGAGGTCCAGGAGGCGGCCCGGACGGTGGCGGGGGACGAGACCGTCCGCGCCGTGGTCGTGTGGGGTGGGCCGCGCATCTTCGCGGCCGGCGCCGACATCAAGGTGATGGTCGACTACGGCCCCGAGGAGATCGCCCCCGACGTCGGGGCGCTCGAGCGCGCGTGCCGCGACCTCGAGGCCGTGCCAAAGCCCGTGATCGCCGCCGTGAACGGGTTCGCGCTCGGCGGTGGGTGCGAGCTCGCGCTCGCGTGCGACCTTCGGCTCGCGTCCGAGGGCGCCGAGCTCGGCCTGCCGGAGATCACGCTCGGGATCATCCCGGGGGCCGGCGGGACCCAGCGGCTCCCCCGCCTGATCGGGCTCGCGAGGGCGCGGGCGCTGGTGCTGAGCGGCCGTCGCGTCCCGGCGGACGAGGCCCGGGCGATCGGGCTCGTCGACCGGGTGGTGCCGGGCCCGGACGCGTACCCGGCGGCCCTCGAGGAAGCCGAGCGGTACGCCCGCGGTCCGACGCGCGCGTACGCCGCCGCCAAGCGCGCGCTCGCCGCCGCCGGCGACGTGGGCCTGGCCGATGGGCTCGAGGCGGAGCGGGAGGCGTTCGTCCCGCTGTTCGCGACGCGGGACCAGCGGGAGGGCATGCGCGCCTTCCTCGAGAAGCGGGATCCGGACTTCCAGGGGAGGTAGCACCGTGAAGGTCAGGCAGGCGATGCCCGAGGACGTCCCGTCCCTGGTCGCGCTGTTCCAGGAGCTCGACCGCATGCAGGCCGACTGGCGGGTGTTCACGCCCCGGCCCGGCTTCTACGACGAGGTCGGGGAGAAGTACCGGGAGGCGATGAACAACCCCGACGCGATGGTCCTCGTGGCCGTCGACGATGAGGGGGAGGTCGTCGGCATGGCCTACGGCGAGTCCCACACCCCGTCGCGGTTCTCCGACGAGCGAGCGCTCGAGCTCTCGGGGGTCGTGGTCCGGGCCGGGTACCGCGGCCGGGGCGTCGGCCGCGAGCTCGTCGAGGAGGCCGCCCGATTCGCCGAGGAGCGCGGGGTGGCCTGGATCGAGCTCAAGAGCTTCGCGCCGAACCGCGGAGCGATGGAGTTCTGGGTGAACCTCGGGTTCGAGCCCCGGGTCGTCCAGCTCACGACCTCGGTCCGCGACCTGCGGGAACGCCTCGCCTCGGGCTGAGCGACCGACCCTCCGAGGCTCCGGCCGAGTCACGGGGCCGTCTGAGGCGCCTCGTCCCGGGAACGAACCGCCCTCCCGGTTGGTTCGAATACCTGACGACCCGCGCGATGGGCGGGGTCTCGTCGGAACCGAGGGGTGTGCGATGGCAGAGTCGGCGTACCGCGGGGGCCGCGTCCGCGAGCTGCCCCGAGCGAACCGCACCTATCCAGGCGGCCGCGTCTGCGCGGCCGAGGGCTGTACCACCAAGCTGTCCATCTACAACCGGTGGGAGTTCTGCTGGCAGCACGAGCCGGTGCACGCGTATATCTCGCGCGGGAAGCGCCGCAGCCGCAAGGAGATGGAGGCCGCGTAGACCCCCCTCGACCCCCGGCCTCCGTTCGGAAGCCCCTTCGGGGGCTTCCGCGTTCCCGGTGGCTTCCGGCCTAAGGTGAAGGTCCCGTCAAGGATCGCCGGGCCGGGACCGACACCTCGGGAGAGACCGCTCCCCCCGACCGAGCGGTGCCCCCGATGCCACAGGACCTCGACCGCGCGCCGGACATGCGGGAAGCCGAGTGCCCGTTCTGCGAGCGCATCGTCCTCGTCTACGAGGACCCGCCGCGATGCCCGCTCTGCGCGTGCCCGCTGGACGAGGACCGGATGCATCCCTACGTCTGGCCGGACGAGGAGCCCTCTCCCTCGGAGT
>DATBMU010000152.1:0-5662 GCA_036554665.1 Actinomycetota bacterium
GGTGATGTGATCGGCCGCCCGGTTCACCTCGTGCAACGTCAGGTCGGTCGGGCCGGCGACCGAGAGCAGCACGCCGCGCGCTCCCTCGATCGAGGACTCGAGCAGCGGCGAGCTGATCGCGGATCGCGCGGCCTCCTCGGCGCGGTCCTCTCCCGACCCGTGTCCGATCCCCATCAGGGCGGAGCCGGCGCCGGTCATCACCGACTTCACGTCGGCGAAGTCGAGGTTGATCAGGCCCGGGGTGGTGATCAGCGACGTGATGCCGTCCACCCCCTGATACAGGACCTGGTCCGCCATGCGGAACGCGTCGACCATCGGCGTGTGCGGCTCGGACACCTGCAGCAGACGGTCGTTCGGCACCACGATGAGGGTGTCGACCGCCTTCTTGAGGTCGGTGATGCCGAGGTCGGCCTGGGTCGCCCGCTTGCGCCCCTCGAACCCGAACGGCCGCGTCACGACGCCGATCGTCAACGCGCCGAGGTTCCGCGCGATCTCCGCGAGGATCGGCGCGCCGCCCGTCCCCGTCCCACCGCCCTCGCCGGCGGTGATGAAGACCATGTCCGATCCCTTGAGGATCTCTTCGATCTCGTCCGCGTGCTCCTCGACGGCCCGCTTGCCGACCTCCGGGTCGGAGCCGGCGCCGAGACCTCGCGTGGTCTCGCGCCCGATGTCGAGCTTGACCTCCGCGTCGGACATCAGCAGGGTCTGCGCATCGGTGTTCACCGCGATGAACTCGACGCCCCGCAGGCCGCCCTCGATCATGCGGTTGACGGCGTTCACGCCGCCCCCACCGATGCCGACGACCTTGATGACGGCGAGGTAGTTCTGAGGAGAATCCATCACTGCGACCTCCGCTCCCCGGGGCGTCGGTGCCCCCGGTCTACCTGGGGAAACGCCGTACTGTCTCCCTGAGACTCCACTCCGGATCGATGCTGCTCGGTGCGTGAACCGTAAACGTCAACTCGAAGTTCATTGTTATATCTACTTCACCTTGACGCGGCCACCCTAGCCGCAATCCCCAGGTCCGTCAATAGACGTCGGTCCCGCGTTGTGTGAAGGCGTGACAGTTCCGTCAGGAGGCGAGGCGCACCGAGGGCCGGTCCGGCGTGACCAGGTTCACCAACGCGATCTCCTCCCGCTCGGCCTGCGCCCAGGCGAGGATCCGGCCGAGCATCGCCGCCTTGCGTCGCGGCTCCGTCGCCGATCCGTAGCGAACGAGGGGGCCACCCCGCATCCGGATCTCGAGTGAGCCGTCGACGAGCACGGTCACCGATGCCAGATCCGCTCGGAGATCCACGGGCAAGGCGCCGACGGCCATCGCCGCGCCGCGGGGCGAGGCGGGAGCCCCCTCCAGCGCGGCCGCGGCAAGGAGCTCGATGCGCGGCAGCCCGCGCGTCCGATCCGCCGGGCCGAGCGCGGTTCCGTCCTCGGCGACGAGCGTCTCGCTGATCCCGTCGCTCGCCACCGCGACGGGCACCCGCTCCCGCACGGCGATCCGGATCGTCCACGGGAAGGAGACCCAGACGTCCGCATCGGCGATCCAGGGCTCGGCCTCGAGGCGTCGCTCGGCCATCCCCTCGTCGAGCCAGACCACGTTCGTCGCCGTCGACACGCCGGCGGTCGCGACCACATCGGCACGCGTCAGGTGGCCCGTTCCGGTCACCTCGACGCCGCGAGCGTGGAAGACCGACGAGCGCGAGAGGAAGAACGCGCCGGCGCCGAGCGCAACCGCGGCGACCGTGACGAGCAGGATCACCCGGACGTCGACCGACCGAGCGGTCCGCTCAGCGCGACGCGAGATCGAGATCGCCAACGAGATGCACCTCCGGTTCGAGTCGGACGCCGGAGCGCGCGGCCACGAGCTCCTGGACGGTTCGGATCAGGTCGAGGACGTCGGTCGCCCGCGCGTCCTCGGCCGTCACGATGAAGTTCGCGTGCTTCGTGGACACCGAGGCGCCGCCGACGGACAGCCCCTTGGCGCCCGCCTCGTCGATCAGCCGGCCGGCGCGGTCGCCGGGCGGATTCTTGAACACGCTCCCGCAGTTCGCCTCGGCGAGCGGCTGCGTCCGGCGGCGCCAGGCCCGGGCGTCGTCCATGCGTGACCGGATCTCCTTGCGGCCGTCGACCCGCAAGGCCATCGTGGCCGCCACCACCACGCCGCCGCTCGGCAGCTCGGAGCGCCGGTACGCGAAGCCGGCCTCCCGCGCGGGGATCGCTCGAGAGGTCCCTGCCCGGAGGTCGAAGACGTCCACCGTCTCGAGCACGTCGGCGAGCTCGCCCCCGTGCGCCCCGGCGTTCATCCGCACCGCGCCGCCGAACGACCCCGGGATCGCGACGCCGAACTCGAGCCCGGCCAGTCCGTGGGACTGGGCGACGCCCGCGAGCGCCGGCAGGGGCATCGCGGCTCCCGCCCGCAGGCGGATGCCGTCGCGGGCGGTCCAGCGGTACCCGCGACCGAGCCGCAGCACCAGCCCCGGGAACCCCTCGTCGGCGACGAGCACGTTCGATCCTTTGCCGAGCACCACCACGGGGATCCCCGAGCCCCGGACCGCCGCTCCCGCCGCCACGAGGTCCGCCTCGGACTCCGGCTCCAGGTAGAGCGCGGCCGGTCCGCCGATCCGGAAGGTCGTGAGCGGGGCCAGACGGAACCGCGTCCGCACGCGGTCGCCGCACGCCGCACGCAGGATCGCCTCGGCCCGATGGACGTCGTCGCTCATCCCGTCGTCTCCGCGATCCGCTCGAGCGCGGCGTCGCCGAGCATCCACACGTCCCCGCAGCCCATCGTGATGACGAGGTCGCCCTCGCGCACCTCGCGATCGAGGAACTCCACCACGTCGCCTCGGTGCGGGAGGTACACGACGCGGGTGCCCGGCGCCGCCTCTGCGATGCCCCGCACGACGAGCTTGCCGGTCACGCCGGGGATCGGGTCCTGCGCGGCGCCGTACACGTCGGTCACCACGACGACGTCCGCCTCGACCAGGCTCGCGCCGAGGTCCCGCCACAACGCCTGCGTCCGCGAGTAGCGGTGCGGCTGGAAGACCGCGACCAGACGGCCCGGCGCCGTGCGTCGCGCCACCTCGAGCGTGACCGCGAGCTCCGTCGGCACGTGCCCGTAGTCGTCGTAGAAGTCCGCCCCTCGCACGGAGCCCCGCAGCTCGAACCGCCGGTGCACGCCGCCGAAGCCCGCGAGCGCCTCCACGGCCGTCGACGGATCAACGCCGACGATCCCGGCCGCCGCGACGGCGGCGGCCGCGTCCAGCAGGTTGTGGACGCCGTCGACCGGCAGACGCAGCTCGAACCGCCGGCCGCCGACGACGACCTCTCCCACCCCGCCGCTCGGGCCGAGCGCGGTGACCGTGAGGCGGACGTCGGCGCCCTCGGCGGTCCCGTACGTCGTCGTGGGGCGCCCCGCCGGCTCCACCGACCGGCGAGCTCCCTCGTCGTCCGCGCAGACGACCACGTGGTCGCAGCGCTCGGCGAAGGCGGTGAACGCGGCCTCGATCTCCTCGCGCCCGCCGGGGTAGAAGTCGACGTGGTCGACCTCCACGTTCGTCACGATGCCGATGGCCGGTCGCATGAGTAGGAAGGAGCCGTCGCTCTCGTCGGCCTCGGCGACGAACACACCGCCGGCGCCGGAGCGCGCCCCGCTCCCCGTCTCGTTCGGATCCCCACCGATCACGTAGGTCGGGTCGAGCCCCGCGCGCTCCAGGACGAGGGCCACCATCGACGTGGTGGTCGTCTTGCCGTGCGTCCCGGCCACGGCGATCGCGCGCTGCCCCACCGCGGCCGCCGCCAGGGCCTGGGCCCGCATCCACACGGGCACGCCCCGTCGCCGAGCCTCCACGAGCTCGGGGTTCTCCTCCCGGATCGCGCTCGAGATCACGACCGCGTCGGCCTGCCCGACCTGCCCGGCGGCGTGGCCGACCCACACGGTGGCGCCGTGCTCCCCGAGCTCGAGCAGGCCCTTGGACTCCTTCATGTCGGAGCCGCTGACCGCGATCCCCCGCGCGAGGAACAGCCGCGCGAGGTTCCGCATCCCGGCCCCGCCGATCCCGATCATGTGGACCCGCCGCACCGTGGCCAGGTCCGGGACCTCGAGCGTCGGGATCGTGCCCGGCCGGGGCGTGTAGGCACTCATGCGTGTTCCCCGGCGGCGATCACGACGTCCGCGAGCGCCTCGGCGGCATCGGGCCGGGACCACGCCCGGGCCCGAGCGCCCATCGCTCGGAGCTCGTCGCCATCGTCCAGCAGCCCGTCGATCCGCCTCGCCAGCGCCGGCCCGTCGAGGCGGTCGTCGAGCAGCACGACGGCGCCCCCGGCTCGCTGCAGCGCACGCGCGTTGGCCTCCTGGTGCCGGCCGGTCGCGTAGGGGTACGGGATCAGGAGCGACGGGACGCCGCACACCGCCACCTCCGCCACCGTCGTCGCCCCCGCGCGCGCGACGACGAGGTCCGCGATCGCGTAGGCGAGATCCATGCGCTCGAGGAACGGCAGGACGCGGACGGGGACGCCCGGCGGGTCGCCGATCGCGGACCGAACCGCGTCCGCGTGCGCGGGACCGGCGAGCAGGAGCATCTGGACGTCCTCGTGCGCGAGGCGCGGGACCGCGTCGACGACCGAGCGGTCCACGTGCCGTGCGCCCTGGCTGCCCCCGAACACGACGACCGTCCGGAGCGACGGATCGAGCTCGAGCTCGACGGCGGCCTCCTTCGCGAGCTCCTCGCGGTCCCGAGCTACGGACAGGATGCTCTCGCGGACCGGATTGCCCGTGACGACCGCACGAGCGCTCCTCGGCAGCCCGCGTCGGGCCTCCGCGAACGCGAGCGCGACCGCTCGCGCCGGTCGGGCGAGCGTGCGGTTCGCGAGACCGGGGACGGCGTTCTGCTCGTGGAGCACGAGCGGGCGACGGGCCCGGATCGCCGCGAGCCCGACGGGGACGCTCACGTAGCCGCCCATGCCGAGCACGACGTCGGCCTCCTCGACGAGCGGCCGGCAGCGGCCGACGGAGCGGAGCGAGACGACGGGCGCCATCAGCGCCCGCGTCGACACCTTGCGGACGAACGGGCTCGCCTCGACCTCGGTGAACGGGAACCCCGCGGCGGGGACCAGGCGCGCCTCCTGCCCCGTCCGCGTCCCGGCGAAGGCGACGTCGACGCCCTCGGTCGCGAGCCGGCGCGCGACCGCCACCGCCGGGAAGACGTGTCCCGCCGTGCCGCCGCCCGCGATGAGGACCCTCACGCCCCCGCCCTCCGGCGACCGGTCGTCGTCGATCGCTTCGATCGCGTCGATCGCTTCGTCCTCGCGCCCTCGCGCGCCGGCGCGTTCGCGATGTTCACGAGGATCCCGACCGCGGCGAGCGACACGACGAGCGAGGAGCCCCCGTAGGACAGGAACGGCAACGGCACGCCGGTGATCGGCAGGAGCCCCGTGACGGCCCCGAGGTTCACGAGCGTCTGGAGCCCGAACCACGCCACGATCCCGGCCGCGAGGAGCCGGCCGAACACATCGCGGGCCTGCGCCGCGATCCGGATCCCCGCGAACAGCAGGGCCCCGAACGCGAGGAGGACGACGACCTCCCCGATCAGCCCGAGCTCCTCTCCCAGGATCGAGAAGATGAAGTCGGTGTGGGCGTTCGGGACGTACTGCCACTTCTGTCGCGACG
>DATBMU010000171.1:0-18903 GCA_036554665.1 Actinomycetota bacterium
GTCGAGGACGCCGTGAAGGTCGGCGACACGATCGAGGTCGAGGTCCAGGACATCGACGATCGCGGCAAGATCAGCCTCCGCCCGGTCGGCGAGGAGTGGGCGATCCCCGAGGGCATGGAGCCCGAGCCGTCCGAGAGCCGCCCGCCGCGTCGGGACCGCGGTCCACGCGACCGCGACCGCCGTCCCCGCGACCGGGACCGGCGCGAGGGCGGCCGCCGGGACGCCTAGGCTCCGATGGCGATCCGTCGGACCGAGTTCGGCTCCGGCCTGCGCGTCGTCACCGAGCGGATGCCCGGCGTCCGCTCGGTGGCGCTCGGCTTCTGGGTCCTCGCGGGGTCCCGGGACGAGCCGCCGCCGATCAGCGGCTCGAGCCACTTCCTCGAGCACCTGCTGTTCAAGGGGACGACGTCGCGCAGCGCGCGCGAGATCGCCGAGGCGTTCGACGCCGTCGGTGGGGACGTGAACGCCTTCACCGCGAAGGAGTACACGTGCTTCTACGCGCGGATCCGCGACCGCGACCTCCCGATGGCCGTCGACCACCTGGTGGACATGCTCCGGCGATCGCGGCTGCGCGAGGTCGACTTCGGCTCGGAGAAGCGCGTGATCCTGGAGGAGATCAACGTCCACGAGGACACGCCCGACGATCTGATCCACGACGTCTTCATGGAGGTGCTCTGGCCGGACCATCCGCTCGGACGGCCGATCCTCGGGACCAAGCGCAGCATCAAGGCCGCGACGCGCGACCAGGTCCGCCGCTTCTACCGGCGGCATTACGTGCCGGGCAACCTCGTCGTGGTGGCCGCGGGCAACCTCCAGCACGAGCAGCTGATCGACCTGCTGTCCGCGAGCATGGACGTGGGCCCCGTCCGCTCCGAGGGCCCGGCGGCGTGGAACGTCCGCAAGGCCGGCCCCCCGCCGCGCCCGTCCGGCCGGTCGAAGGTGCGGCGGCGGGACACGGAGCAGGCGCACATCTGCATGGGGACGAGCGGCCTGTCCCGGACGGACCCGGATCGGTTCGCGTTCGGGGTCGTGAACAACGCGATCGGCGGTGGGATGTCCTCGCGCCTGTTCCAGGAGGTCCGCGAGAAGCGCGGGCTCGCCTACAGCGTCTACAGCTACCACTCGATGTACGCGGAGGCCGGACTGTTCTGCACGTACGTCGGCACGACGCCCGGCCGGACGCGCGAGGTGCTGTCGATCGTCCGCGGCGAGCTCGAGGACGTCGCGGACCGTGGGCTCGCGCCCGAGGAGTTCGAGCGCGCGAAGGAGCACATGAAGGGCTCCCTCGTGCTCTCGCTCGAGGACCCGGGCGGGCGGATGTCGCGGCTCGGCAAGTCCGAGATCAGCCACGGCGAGACGCTCACCGTCAACCAGTTGCTCTCGCGGATCGCCGGGGTCACGCCGGAGGACGCGCGCCGCGCGTCCGAGCGGGTACTCTCGCAGGCCATGACCACCACGGTCATCGGTCCCTTCGATCGGCGAGCGCTCGCGTGATCCGGGTCGGCGTGGTCGGCGCGTGCGGCCGGATGGGCCTCATGGTCTGCCGGGCGGTCGCCGAGGCCGACGACCTCGCCCTGGTCGCAGCGATCGACCGGTCGAAGATCGGCCAGCGGATCGGCGCGCTGATCGGCCACCCGACCATCGACGTCCCGGTCTCCGACGAGCTCGACCGGCTACTCGAGGCCGAGGTGGAGGTCGCGATCGACTTCACCCACCCGGACGTCGTGATGGACAACATCCGGTGGTGCGTGAACCACGCGGTCCACCTCGTGGTCGGGACGACGGGCGTGACGCAGGAGGACCTGCAGGAGATCGAGCGGACGATCGGCGACGAGGGCGCCGAGTCCAACGTCATCATCGCCTCGAACTTCGCGATCGGCGCGGTACTGATGCAGCGGTTCGCGGCCCAGGCCGTGCGGTTCCTCCCGGCCGTCGAGGTGATCGAGCTCCATCACGACCAGAAGGCAGACGCGCCGTCGGGCACGGCGATCTCCACGGTCCGGCGCCTGCAGCAGGAGCGAGCCGCCACCTGGAGGGGCCCGCTCCCCGAGAGCCTCGAGGGGGCCCGCGGGGGCGACGCCGACGGCATCCGCGTGCATTCGGTGCGGCTCCCCGGTCTCGTCGCGCACCACGAGGTGATCTTCGGCGGCGTGGGGCAGACGCTCACGATCCGGCACGACTCCACCGACCGGAGCTCGTTCATGCCGGGCGTGCTGATGGCCGCCCGCGCGGTGATGACCCGACGGGGCCTCACGGTCGGTCTCGAGCCGCTGCTCGGCCTGTGACGCTTCGCGTCGCGTGCGTCGTCGCCCATCCGGATGACGACACCTACGGGGTCGGCGGCTCCCTCGCGCTCCACGCGCGGGACGACCTCGAGGTCACCGTGATCATGACCACCAGCGGCGAGGCCGGGCAGATCGCCGACGCCAGCCTCGCCACCCGCGAGACCCTCGCGGCGGTCCGCGAGCGCGAGGACCTCGAGTCCTGGCGGGCGCTCGGCATCGAGCCCCGGATCCACTTCCTCCGGCATCCCGACGGAGCCGTGGACGAGGTCCCGGCGGAGCGGCTCGTGGCCGGGTACCTGTCGATCCTCCAGGACGCCGGCCCGGACGTGGTCGTGACGTTCGGTCCCGACGGCGTGACCGGCCACGCCGATCACGTCGCGGTGGGCGCCGCCGCGACGGCCGCCTTCCACACGGCCCGTGCCGCCGGCTCCGAGGGGTTCCGGCGTCTCCTCCACATCGGTCTGCGTGCCTCCACCCTCGTGCGCTTCGACGCGCTCCTGCGCGAGCGGGGCGTGGCGCCGATCGACCCGGCCCAGGAGCTGCGGCCGAGAGGCGTCCCCGACGACGCCGTGGGCGTGGTGGTCGACTGCTCCGACGTGTACGAGCGCAAGCTCGAGGCGCTCCGCCGACATCGAACGCAGGCCGAGCTCCAGGACGTCCCGTTCGAGCTGTGGCGCGAGATCATCGCGACCGAGGCGTTCGTCCTCGCGTTCCCCGAGCGCGAGCCGGGTGGGCGCGTCCTGCGCGACGTGTTCGAGGACCTGGCGGACGGGTAGCCGTGGTCGCGGCGTCCCGAGGGTGGGACGATGGGCCGCCCATGGACATCGAGATCCGCACGATCTCGGACGAGGAGTTCACCGCCTACGCGCGCGCGGTCGAGGTGGCGTTCAGCGACGAGCCGTCGGAGGACGACCTGCGGCGCGAGCGCGAGCTGGCCGAGCTCGACCGCTGCTTCGCGGCGTTCGACGGCCCCGAGATCGTCGGGACCGCGGCCGCCTTCACGATGCCGATGGCGGTCCCCGGCGCCGAGATCGACGTCGGGTACGTGACCGCCGTCGGCGTCAAGCCCACGCACCGCCGGCGCGGCGTCAACACCGAGCTGATGCGGCGGCAGCTCGAGGACGCGCACGATCGTGGCGAGCTGGTGGACGTCCTCTACGCGTCCGAGGGCGGCATCTACGGGCGGTACGGCTACGGGCTGGCCGCGCTGGGGATGTCGATCGACGTGGAGAGCGCGCGCACGGCCTTCGTCCGCGGGTACGAGCCGTCCGGCACGATCCGGCTCCTCGACCGCGATCCCGCGATCCCGCGGGTGCTCGAGGTGCACGACGCGGTGCGTCCCACCCGGCCCGGCATGGTGCGCCTCGACGCGCGCCGGCTCGAGTACGGGCTGCACGAGCACGGTCCCGACGCCGAGGCCCCGAAGTTCTTCGCGGTGCACGAAGGCGAGCTCGGGATCGACGGCTACGCGATCTACCGCGTGAAACACGACTGGCCGCGCGGCGTCCCGCGCTCGGTGCTCACCGTTCGCGACCTGCAGGCGATCACGCCGGGCGCCGGCGCCGACCTGTGGCGCTTCGTCTTCGACATCGACCTCACCGAGCACGTCCAGGCCTGGAGCCGGCCGGTCGACGACCCGCTCCTGCACCTGGTGCGCGAGCCGAGGCGCCTCGAGGCGACGATCCGGGACAACCTCTGGCTCCGCCCCGTCGACGTGGCCGGGGCGCTCGCCGCCCGGCGGTACGCGGCGGGGGGTCGCATCGTGCTGGAGGTTCGCGACGACTTCTGCTCCTGGAACGACGGGCGGTTCGCGCTCGAGACGTCCCCGGGGTCGGCGGCCGAGGTCGCCCGGGTGCGGGAGGAGCCGGACATGATGTGCAGCGTGAACGACGTCGGCGCCGCCTACCTGGCCGGGACGTCGTTCCGGCAGCTGCACCGCGCCGGCCGCGTCCGGGAGCGGACTCCCGACGCGCTGGCCGTGGCGGACGCGATGTTCGGATGGGACCCGGCGCCGTGGTGCCCGTACGTGTTCTGAGCCGGGGTCAGCGCGGGAGCCGGACCTCCCGAACCTCCACCGGCGTCTCGTCGTCGAGCTTCGACAGGACGACGCCCTCGCACTCGCGGAGCGGGTCGATCTCGAGCGCCGCCAGCCCGAGCACGGCGCGCTCGATCAGCGGCGTGTGCGAGACGGCCAGCCCGCGCCCGCCCTCCGGCACGGCGTCCAGCAGCGCCGAGAGCACGCCGGCCATCGCGAGCGGCGATCCGTCGTTGTCCTGTGCGGACAGGCCGGGGATCACCGCGTGCGGTGGGAGCTGCGCCCCGACGCCGCGGAGCATCCACGCGACCGTCTCGGCGGCGCGTTGGGCCGGGGAGATGAAGACCACGTCGTAGGCGGCGTCGAGTCCGCGGCCGACGTCCTCTGCCTGCGCCCGCCCCGCGACGGACAGACGGTCCGCCGCCGGATCACGCTTCGCGTGGCGGCGGATCTCCAGCGTCTTCGTCATCCGGCTCCCTCCCAGGAGCTTCGTGTAGCATGCCGCGGCCCATGGTGACCATCCGCCGATCCGTCGCGCCCGTCGTCGCGCTCGTGCTCCTGCTGGCCGCCTGCACCGGCGACGGGGACGGGGACGGCGGCGACGGCACCGGCGGGAGCGGTCCGACCCGTTCCACCGGCGTGGTGGGTCCCACGCCGGTCCTGTCGGGCTCGGCCTCGAGCGGGACGTTCGAGTACGTGAACACCGGGCTCCGCGTCGTGATGGAGATCGAAGGCACGGCCGGAACGATGGAGGTCGACAACCGGACCGGGCGCGCGCTCCCGCGCCCCGCCTTCTACATCCTGGGTGCGACCGACGGGCACCGGGTCGACGGCCAGGTGGCCGACGCCGTGCCCGTTCCCCCCGGGGAGCGGGCGACGTTCGACATCTCCTTCGAGGGCATCGAGGTGGGCGACATCGGCGCGATCGCGCTGCTGTTCGGGCAGGACAACTACGGGCTCTTCGTCCGGACCGTCTGACGTCGTTCCCACCGCCTGACGGCGCGTCGGGCGGTCAGCTTCCGGCGCGGCTGTGCGGCTCGGCCTCGCCGGCCTCGATCCTCGCCAGCACGAACAGCAGGTCGGACAGCCGGTTCACGTAGCGCAGGACGGCGTCGCTCACCTCCGTGCCGTCGCCTCGGAGCGCGACCACGCGGCGCTCGGCGCGCCGCGCGACGGCCCTCGCGACGTCGAGGGCGGCCGAGGCCGGACCCGCGCCCGGGACGATGAAGGCGTTCGGCAACGGATGCGCCGCCACGAGGTCGTCGATCGCGGACTCGAGGCGGGCGACCATGTCGTCCGTGACGCGCGAGACGCCGGGCTCGAGCCGTCCGCGCTCGGACGGGTTGGACGCGAGGTCGGCGCCGACGACGAAGAGGTCGCGCTGGAGCTCGAGCAGCGTCGCCGACAGGGCGGAGGCCGGGTCGGCGAGGGCCCGGGCGAGGCCGAGGGCCGCCACCACCTCGTCGATCGCCCCGAGCGCGTCCGGGACCGCATCCGCCTTCGAAACGCGGCCGCCGAACAGGAGGCCGGTCGTTCCGTCGTCGCCCGTCCGGGTGTAGATGCGCGGCATCCGGCTAGGATAGCCCGAGGTGCGCTGCGTCCCTTCGGAGCGCACGGGTGGCTCGGCTGATGCGAGAGGCTCCGGCATGACGGGTGCCACGGCGGCAGCGATGTCCACGGTGGGCACGGGTGCATCGCGTTCGGCCACGGACACATGGGGCTCGCCCTGCACCCGTGACTCGAGCGCCTCGCTCGGCTCACTCGCCCCTGCGGGCACCCGGCTCAGCCGTTGAACGTGTGACGCACGTGACTCTTGTTGGAGATGTGGGACGATGCTAGGCTCGTCGCTCGAACGTGGGGCCGGGTGGTCGCGGCAAGCCAGGACGCCTGAGCGGGGCCGGGGCGCCCGGCCCGACGTCCTTCGGCGTGCCGTCCGCCGCGTGTCTCGAAGGAGGTGGAGGCAGCATGGCCGGTAGGTTCGGGGCGGTCGTCACCGCCATGGTCACGCCCTTCCGCGCGGACCACTCGCTCGACCTCGACGCGGCGCGCGCGCTCGCCGCGCACCTGCTCGATCACGGGACCGAGACGATCGTCGCCTCAGGCTCCACGGGCGAGTCCCCGACGCTCACGCGCAAGGAGAAGCTCGAGCTGTTCCGCGCCGTGATCGAGGTCGCGAAGGGCAAGGGGAAGGTCCTGTGCGGAACCGGGACGTACGACACGGCGGAGACGCTCGAGCTGTCCCGCGAGGCCGAGGCGCTGGGCGCGGACGGCCTGCTGCTCGTCACGCCGTACTACAACAAACCGCCGCAGCGCGGGTTGCTCGAGCACTTCGGGCTCGTGGCCGGCGCGGTCGGGTTGCCGATCATGGCGTACAACATCCCCGGTCGGACTGCGACGCGGATCGAGCACGACACGCTCCTGCGCATGGCCGAGATCCCGAACATCGTCGCCGTGAAGGACTCGACCGGGGACTTCCAGGCGATCTCGCGGCTGATCGGGGAGGCTCCGCCCGACTTCGAGGTGTACTCGGGCGACGACTGGGCGACGTTCGGCTACCTGTGTCTCGGGGCCGTCGGCATCGTCTCGGTCGCCGCGCACCTCGTCGGCGACCGCATCAAGCAGCTCTGCGACCTCGTCTTCTCCGGCGACATCCCGGCGGCGCGCAAGATCCACGAGGAGCTGACGCCGCTGTTCAACGCGCTGTTCATCACGAGCAACCCGATCCCGGTCAAGACGGCGCTCGAGATGCTCGGGCACCCGGTCGGTCCGCCGCGCCTCCCGCTCGTGCCGGCCACCGCCGAGGAGCGCGAGTGGATCCACAAGGCGCTCGTGGATGCCGGCCTCCTCTGACGGGTTCCCGCCGCCGCCCGCCCCGCGGGGTGGTTCCGGCGACGCGCGGCGCGCCCGCGTGGTGTTCCTCGGGGGCGTCGGTGAGGTCGGCCGGAACATGGCGTGCGTCGAGCTCGACGGCCGCGTCCTGATCGTCGACGTCGGGCTCTCGTTCCCGCACGCGGAGATGCCGGGGATCGACCTCGTCCTTCCCGACTTCGAGTACGTGCGCGAGCGGATCGACGACGTCGAAGCCATCGTGCTCACGCACGGGCACGAGGACCACATCGGGGCGCTGCCCTATCTGCTCCGCGAGATCGAGCACCCGCTGCCCGTCTACGGGACCGCGTTCACGCTCGCGCTCCTCGAGGGCAAGCTCGAGGAGCACCAGGTCCGCGACCGCGCCGACCTCCGGCAGGTCGTCCCCGGCGAGTCGGCGAGCGCCGGCCCGTTCTCGATGCGGTTCCTCCGCGTCACCCACTCGATCCCGGACGGGATGGCGGTCGTGATCGACACCCCCTTCGGGTCGATCCTGCACACGGGCGACTTCAAGATCGACCAGACGCCGCTCGACGGGCGGCCCACGGACCTGCACGCGCTCGCCGAGGAGGCCGGCCGGGGCGTGCACCTGCTCCTGTCGGACTCGACGAACGCCGAGGAGTCCGGCTACACCGCGAGCGAACGCAGCGTCGGCCCGGTGCTGCAGGACATCATCGCGCGGGCGCCGCAGCTCGTGGTCGTCGCGTGCTTCAGCAGCCACATCCATAGGATCCAGCAGGTCGTCAACGCCGCGCGCGCGGACGAGCGCGTCGTGGCCTTCCTCGGCCGCTCGATGCACCAGAGCGTGGGCGCCGCGCGAGCGCTGGGGATCCTCCACGCGCCCGAGCGCGACGTGATCCCGATCGAGGAGGTCGAGCACCGCGACCCGTCGCGCGTCGTCGTGATCTGCACCGGCTCCCAGGGTGAGCCGCTGTCCGCGCTCAGCCTGATGGCCGCGCGCGAGCACAAGTGGGTGAAGCTGCGCGAGGGGGACACCGTCGTGCTCTCGAGCAGCCTGATCCCGGGGAACGAGCCCGCGATCCACCGCGTGGTGGACGGCCTGTACCGCACCGGCGCGGACGTGTTCCACCTGCCCGCGTACCCGATCCACGCGAGCGGGCACGCCGCGGCCGAGGAGCTGCGGCTGATGCTCTCCCTCGTGCGGCCGCGCTGGTTCGTCCCGATCCACGGGGAGCGGCGGCACCTCGCGCACCACGCGAAGATCGCGACCGAGGTCGGCATCGCGCCCGACCACGTCCTGATCTGCGAGGACGGCGACGTCCTCGAGGTGGGGGAGAAGGTCGAGATCGTCGATCGGGCTCCCGCCGGGATGACGTTCGTGGACGGACTCGGCATCGGGGACGTCGGCGACGTCGTGCTCCGCGACCGGCGCAAGCTGTCCTCCGACGGCGTCGTCGTCGTCGTGATCGCGATCGACGCCCATCACGGGCAGCTCGTCGCGGGCCCGGACATCGTCAACCGAGGGTTCGTCTTCGACGGAGCCTCCGGCGACATCCTTGAAGCGGCGCGCGAACGCGTCATGCTCTCCCTGCAGGAGTCCGCCGAGGCCGAGGTGGTCGACCGAAGCGTGCTCGAGCAGAACGTCCGGCGGACGCTGGGCAAGTACTTCTACGAGATGACCCAGCGCAAGCCGGTGATCCTGCCCGTGATCGTGGAGGTGTAGTTGGCGACGAAGAAGCGAGGGCGCGATGCGCGCCCGGCTCGAGCCCGCACGTCGGTCCGCCAACACCTCGCGCCGTGGGCGCGGGACGCGCTCGGGATCGGGCTCGTCGTGTTCGGGCTGCTCGCGGTGCTCGCGTTGTGGTTCGACGCCGCCGGGCCGGTCGGCGGCGGCATCGACTGGCTGCTGCGCGGGTCGATCGGCATCGCCGCGGTGGTCGTCCCCGTGGTCGCGGTGTACTGGGGCGCGCTCCTGCTCCGCGGGACGGCCGAGGACACGCGGGTGCGGATGTTCATCGGGTTCGCGATCGCGTCCGTGGGCGTGCTGGCGCTCCTGTCGCTGTGGCGGGGCAACCCGAAGCCGTTCGCCGGCTTCGACCGCGTGAGCGACGCGGCCGGGGTGATCGGGGGACTGGCCTCCTGGCCCCTCGGCAAGCTCGTGTCCCGGATCGGGGTCGCGATCGTCTGGACCGGCGCCGTCGTCCTCGGGCTGCTCGTCTTCACCGGCACGCCGCTGTCGACCGCGATCGGGAGGATCCGCGAGCTGTTCTCCTTCGGCGAGGCGGAAGAGGAGGAGCCGGACGACGAGGTGCCAGAGGAGGCGCCGGCGCGGCGCCGAGCGCGCTCGGCGTTCGATGCGCAGGACGAGCCCCCACCGGTCCTGATCCCCGACGAGCCCCTCGAGCCGTCGGACGGGGAGCCGGACCCGGAGCCGATCGACGTGCCCGAGCTCGTCCGGGCGTCCCCCAGATCGGGCCGGTACGAGCTGCCGCCGCTCGAGCTGCTCCGCACCTCGCCGCCGTCCGCGGGGAGCGAGCGCGACGAGGAGCACACGATGGAGGCCCTCGAGCGCACCTTCCACACGTTCGGCGTCCCGGCCCACGTCGTCGCCGCGCACCGTGGACCCACGGTGACGCTCTACGAGGTCGAGGTCGAGGCCGGCACGAAGGTCAACAAGGTGCTCTCGCTCGCGGACGACATCGCGTACGCGCTGGCGACGCCGGACGTGCGGATCATCGCTCCGATCCCGGGGAAGTCGGCGATCGGCGTCGAGGTCCCGAACAAGGTCCGGGACTTCGTGATGCTCGGCGACATCCTGCGGTCGCGGGCGGCCGCCGAGGAGGTCCACCCGCTCGCCGTCGCGCTCGGCAAGGACGTCCACGGGCGGGCGCAGCTCGTGGACCTCACGAAGATGCCGCACCTGCTGATCGCGGGGGCGACCGGAGCGGGCAAGTCGAGCCTGATCAACTCCTTCATCGCCTCGATCCTCATGCGGGCCTCGCCCGACGAGGTCAAGCTCGTGCTCGTCGACCCCAAGCGGGTCGAGCTCACCCACTTCGCCGACCTGCCCCACCTGCTCGTGCCGGTGATCGTGCACCCCAAGCGTGCGGCCGAGGCGCTCGCCTGGGTGGTCCGGGAGATGGAGCAGCGCTACGAGGTCCTGGCGATGGTCGGCGTCCGGGACATCGACGGCTACCGTGCGGGGATCGCCGAGGGGACGCTCCGGATCCCGCCCGGGCAGGAGGACCGGATCGTCGAGTTCCCCTACCTGCTGGTCGTGATCGACGAGCTCGCCGACCTGATGATGGTCGCGCCGCGCGACGTCGAGGACGCGATCTGCCGGATCGCGCAGATGGCGCGCGCGGTGGGGATCCACCTCCTCGTGGCGACGCAGCGACCGAGCGTGGACGTGGTCACGGGCCTGATCAAGGCGAACATCGCGAGCCGCATCGCGCTGATGACGGCGAGCCAGGCCGACAGCCGGGTGATCTTGGACATGAACGGCGCCGAGCGGCTCGTCGGCCACGGGGACATGCTGTTCGCGCCGTCCTCAGCCTCCAAGCCCTCCCGGCTGCAGGCGGCGTGGGTGACCGAGAAGGAGATCAACCAGGTCTCGGAGTGGATCCGGGCCCAGCGCCCCGCGGAGTACGCGGTGAGCGTCGAGGGGATGGGCCGGGCGCCGGTCGAGGACGAGGGCGACGGCGGGCTCGGCAGCGACGACGATCTGCTCGAGCAGGCCGCGGACCTGGTGATCCGGTCACAGCTCGGCTCGACGAGCATGCTCCAGCGCAAGCTGAAGGTCGGGTTCGCCAGGGCCGGCCGGCTGATGGATCTCCTCGAGGACCGCGGAATCGTCGGGCCGTCGCTCGGCTCCAAGGCCCGCGACGTGCTCGTCACGCCCGAGGAGTGGGAGGAGTCCCGGGCCGCTCGCTCCGCCTGAGCTCCAGGCTCGAGCTACAGGCTGAAGATCAGCTGGTTCAGCAGGAGGAGCGTCTCCGCCCGCAGCTCGCCGTCGGTGACGTTCGAGCCGCGCCAGGACTCGCCGAGCCAGTAGCGGTAGATCGTGGCCGGCGTCCACCCCCGCTGGGTCGCGGAGCGGTAGCCGCGCACGAACTCGCTGCCCTCCCAGAGCGCCCAGGGGTGCACGAGGAACCCACCACGTTCCCCGTCGTCGGACAGCCACAGCGCGCCGACGGGCCCCCACGCGCCGTCGTCCTGCTTCCCGTTCATCACGAGGTACCGGACCCGTCCCTCCGGATGCAGATCCAGGGAGGTCGGCAGGCGGACGAGGGAGAAGGGTGAGCGCGCTCCGAGCTGGATGGACTGCGTCGTCATGGTCATGGTCGTCGCATGCGGGCGAGTCCTTTCGGCCTCGACGGTATCCCCGGTCCCTGGGGAGTCATCGGCGGTGGGGCCTAGGACCTTGAGCGGCTTTTCGAGCGTCGGGCCTCGGCGATCACCACGAGCGCCTCCTCCCGGTCGCCGAAGCCGGCCGTGTCCACCTTCTTCTCCTCGAGGTCCTTGTAGACCTGGAAGAAGTGCTCGATCTCGTTCAGCAGGTTCGGGTTCAGGTCCCCGAGCGCCCGGATCCGGGACCACATCGGGTCGCGGAGCGGCACGCACAGGATCTTCTCGTCCGGGCCCTTCTCGTCAGTCATCCGGAACAGCCCGACCGGTCGGGCGACGATCCGGCAGCCCGGGAACGTCGGCTCGCCGACGAAGACCAGCGCGTCGAGCGCGTCCCCGTCGCCCCCCAGCGTGCCCTCGATGTAGCCGTAGTCGGCCGGGTACATCATCGACGTGAACAGCATCCGGTCGAGCACGAGGTGGCCGGTCTCGGGATCGGTCTCGTACTTGTTCCGCGAGCCCTTGGGGATCTCCACCACGATGGTGACGACGTCCTCGGCCACGCTCGGAGGGTAGCAGCGCCCGTTTGACTAGGATGAAGCCCGTGCAGGGGCAGACGACGGTCGCCGTCGGCGACGCGCTCCGGAAGCTGCGGATCTCGCGGGGCCTGTCGATCGACGAGGCGGCGCGCGACACGCGGATCCGGCGAGAGTTCCTGGAGGCGATCGAGGACGACGACTTCGATCGCCTGCTCGGCGACGTCCACGTTCGGGGGTGCCTGCGGACGTACGCGTCCTACCTCCGCCTGTCCCCGGACCGGGTCGTTGCCGCGTACGCCTCGTCCCACCCGGACGCGGTCGAGCCCGAGCCGGTTACGGCGTCGCCCCAGCCCGAGCCCGTGCTCGGGGCCCGGCGCCGACGGGACAACCACCGGCTGCTCGTGATGATCGCCGCGACGATCCTCGTCCTGGCGGCGGCGTTCGGCGTCCTGTCGGCCCGCCAGCCGGCGCCGGCGCCGGCCGAGCTCCCGTCCGAGGCGCCGCCGACGGTCGCCACCGTCGCCCGCCCGATCACCGTGGCGGTGCTCGCGCGCCAGCCCGTCGAGGTGACGATCGTCGCCGACGGCGGCGCGCCCGAGATCTTCTCGCTCGAGCCGGGCGAGGGGCGCTCGTTCGACGCGAAGGGTTCGATCACGGTTCGCCTGTCCGAGGGGGGGACCGCCAGGGTCTCGGTGAACGGGACCGACCACGGCTACCCGGGCGCCCCGGAGCGACCCTGGGAGGAGACCTACGGGTACTGACCCGTGAGGGCCGAGATCGTCGGGATCGGCACGGAGCTCCTGCTCGGCCAGATCGCGAACACGAACGCGATGTGGATCTCGGAGCGGCTGGCCGCGATCGGCGTCGACGTGCTGCGTCACCAGGTCGTCGGGGACAACGTCGAGCGCATCGTCACCGCGATCGGGGAGGCGCGCTCGCGGTCCGACGCGGTGATCCTGACGGGCGGGCTCGGGCCCACCCAGGACGACGTTACCCGGGACGCGCTCGCCGCCGCCGCCGGGGTCCCGCTCGAGCGCCGGCCAGAGCTCGAGGACCTCGTCCGGTCGAAGTTCGCCCGCGCGGGACGCGAGATGCCGATCTCGAACCTGGTGCAGGCGGACCTGCCTCGCGGCGCTCGGGCGATCACGCCCGACCGCGGGACGGCGGCGGGGATCGCGATGGACCTCGACGGGGTGCCCGTGTACGCGCTGCCCGGCGTCCCGGCCGAGATGCGGGAGATGATGGAGGGCACCGTGCTGCCGGAGCTCGCGGCCCGGGCCGGGCCCGCGACGATCGTCTCGAGGATCGTCCGCTGCGTGGGGATCGCGGAGTCGCGCGTGGCCGAGCTGCTCGACGACGTGTTCCACGGCTCGTCGAACCCGACGGTCGCGTACCTGGCCGGCGGCGGCGAGGTCCGGATACGGCTCACGGCCAAGGCGGGCTCGCTCGAGGAGGCCGGCGCGCTCCTGGATCCCGCCGTCACGCTCGTGGCCGAGCGCGTGGGGGACCACGTGACGTCGACCTCCGACGAGGAGCTGGAGGAGGTGGTCGGGCGCATGCTGCGGAGCGCGGGGGCGACGATCGCCTGCGCGGAGTCGCTCACCGGCGGCGCGCTCGCGGCCCGGCTCGCGGCGGCGCCCGGCGCGTCAGACTACCTCCTGGGCTCGGCGGTCGTGTACCAGCCCGAGGCCAAACGTGAGCTGCTCGGCGTGACGGAGGAGACCCTGAACGGGCCGGGGGTCGTGAGTCGCGGATGCGCGGCCGAGATGGCCGCCGGCGCCCGGCGGCGGTTCGGGTCCGACGTGGCGGTCTCGCTGACCGGCGCCGCCGGTCCCGAGCCCCACGACGGCGCGGAGCCCGGGACGGTCTGGATCGGGCTCGACGCGGGGCCGGTCCGGCACCAGCGCCGGATCCGGGCGCCCGGCGACCGCTCGATGGTCGTGCGATGGGCCGAGCAGGCGGCCCTCGACCTCGTCCGCCGCCACCTGCAGGGCCTGCCCCTGCCCGAGACCGACCGCGTCGTCCACTGATGGCCCGCGACCGGGCGTCGCGGCCGGAGGCGAGGCCGCTCCGCCTGTTCGTCGCTGCCGAGGTGCCCGAGGACGTCCTCGACGAGGTCGCCCGGGCGTCGGCGCCGCTCCGAGACCGCCACCCGGGACGCTGGGTCCCGGCGGCCAACCAGCACGTCACCGTGAAGTTCCTCGGGTCGACCTGGCCGAGGCTGCTCGAGCCGGTCCTGCGGGCCGTGGGGGAGGTGGCCACGGCGCAGACCCCCTTCGAGAGCCGCGCCGCCGAGCTCGGCGCGTTCCCCTCGCCCCGCCGGGCACGCGTGCTGTGGGCCGGCCTGGAGGACCCGGACGGCCGCCTCGCGGCGATCGCGGCCGGGCTGGACGCGGCGCTGGCGAAGGACTTCCCGCCCGAGCGGCGGGCGTTCACGGCGCACCTCACCCTCGCGCGGTTCGACCCGCCGGTCGACCTGGAGGACGAGCTGCCCGCACCCCGCATCGAGAGCCGCCCCTTCGGCGTCGAGCGGCTCGTGGTCTTCCGGAGCCACCTGCGGCGCCCGGCCCCCGTGTACGAGGCGATCGGCACGTTCCCGCTCGGCTCGCCCTCCTGAGCCCCGGGCGAGGTCAGGCTTCGGTCGTTGACCTCGAACACGTGTTCGAGTAGCCTCCGCTTGCGGTCGAGGCATGACAGGTCTGTAATCACAGGGAGGTAGTTCGTGTCGGTCCCTCGAGGTAGCGTTCGCCCCTCGCAGGGTGACGGGGAGGCGCTCCATCGCGCGGTCGCGAGGTGGGCGAGGGACCAGAAGGGGGCTTCGCGGATGGATCGGGACAAGATGCTCGACGTCACGCTCACGCAGATCGAGAAGCAGTTCGGCAAGGGCGCCGTGATGAAGCTCGGCGAGCACCCGATGGGCGCCGGGATCTCGGTGGTCCCGACCGGATCGCTCGCGCTCGACATCGCGCTCGGCGTCGGCGGCATCCCGCGCGGACGGGTGGTCGAGGTCTTCGGCCCGGAGGGGTCGGGCAAGACCACCGTCTGCCTCCACATCATCGCCGAGGCCCAGCGTCACGGCGGCATCGCGGCGTTCGTCGACGCCGAGCACGCGCTCGACCCGACGTACGCGCAGCGCCTCGGGGTGAACATCGACGAGCTGCTCGTCTCGCAGCCCGACTCCGGCGAGCAGGCGCTCGAGATCTGCGACATGCTCGTGCGCTCCGGCGCGCTCGACGTGGTGGTGATCGACTCCGTGGCGGCGCTCGTCCCGCGGGCGGAGATCGAGGGCGAGATGGGCGATACCCACGTCGGCCTGCAGGCCCGCCTGATGTCCCAGGCGATGCGGAAGCTCTCCGGCTCGCTCTCGAGGTTCGAGACGACCGCCATCTTCATCAACCAGCTCCGCGAGAAGATCGGCGTGATGTTCGGCAACCCCGAAACGACCCCCGGCGGTCGAGCGCTCAAGTTCTATTCGTCCGTGCGGCTGGACGTCCGCAAGGTCGAGAACCTCAAGGACGGGACCGAGGTCGTCGGATCGCGCACGCGGGTGAAGGTGGTGAAGAACAAGGTCGCCCCGCCGTTCCGCCAGTGCGAGTTCGACATCATGTACGGCACGGGCATCTCCCGGGAGGGGAGCCTCCTCGACGTCGGCGTCGACCTCGAGATCGTCAAGAAGAGCGGTGCCTGGTTCACCTACGACGGCGATCAGCTCGGTCAGGGTCGGGAGAACGCGCGGCAGTTCCTCGCGGAGCACACCGACATCGCGACCGACCTCGAGCGCCGGGTGCGCGAGGCGGTCGGGCTGACCTCGTTCGGCGACGAGGGCGACGAGACGCCGGTCGTGGCGCTCCCCGACGTCGAGGCATCCGACGGGGAGCCGTCCGGTGACGCGGCGCCCACCCGAACCAGGGCCGGCAGCCAGCGGGAGCGTGAGACGACCGGGGTCCCGGCCGGCTGAGGGGAAGGGTCGGCCGGACCCGGTCGTTCTCGCGATGGGCAAGCCACTCGACCTCCACGAACGCGCGCTCCGGCTCCTGTCCGTGCGCCCACGGTCGCGTCGTGAGCTCGAACGCCGGCTCGTCCGCGCGGGGTTCGAGCCGACCGAGGTGCGGGAGGAGCTCGAGCGCCTGGAGGCGGTGGGCCTCGTGGACGACCGGGCGTTCGCGCAGCAGGTCCTGGAGCACGAGCTCGCGGTCCGGGGGTCCGGCCGTCGGGCCATCGTGAGCCGCCTGGCCGCCAAGGGCGTCGACCGGGCGACGATCGAGTCAACGCTCGCCGACCTGCCGGCCGAGGCCGATGAGGACCGGGCCGGGGAGCTCGCCCTCGGTCGCCTCCCGCGCCTGGCGGGCCTTCCGCGGGAGCAGGCCTACGCGCGCCTCACGGGCTTCCTCGCCCGCCGAGGCTACGACGCGGACGTCGCCCGCCGAGCGGCGCGGCGAGCGCTGGAGGTCGGATCCGAGCCGTAGGTCCCCTTGCCTGATGTGGGCCCAGGCCGTACCCTCGCCGCAGAGGTTCCATCGACGCCAACCGTTCGTAACGTGCCAGACAGGGTTTCCTTGAAGAACCAGTCCTCGCAGGAAGCAGATCGGATCTGGGGCCGCGCCGGGCCACCCGGCGTTCGCACACCCTAGGTCACTCCCTTCGGACGCACGGCCGAACAGGGCCCGATGGGCCTCGGTTCGGCGTTCCTCGTCGTGGAGGCGAAGCGATGGAGTGGGTGGTGGGGATCGTTGCCCTCGTCCTGGGGATCGCGGTCGGCTTCCTGGTGCGCAAGGCGGTCGCCCAGTCCCAGGCGCAGAGTGCAGAGGCGAAGGCACAGAAGGTCGTCCTGGAGGCGGAGCGGGAGGCGGAGCGGCTCACGCACGAGGCGCTCGTCGTCGCCCGCGACGAGATCGGCGCGCTCCGTCGCGAGGCCGAGGAGGACCTGCGCGCCCGGCGTGAGGAGGTCAAGCGTCAGGAGGACCGGTTCACCCAGAAGGAAGAGGCGGTCGATCGCAAGCTCGACGAGGCCGGGCGCCGGGCCGAGGAGCTCGACGACCGGGACCAGAAGCTCCAGCTCGTGCGGCAGCAGCTGGAGCAGGCGACCGAGCAGCACCGCCGGCGGCTCGAGGAGATCGCCCGGATGACGGCGCAGGAGGCGCGCGACGCGCTCCGCACGCGGGTGATCGACGACGCCAAGCGGGACGCGATGTCCACGGTCCGCGAGATCGAGCAGCGAGCCCGCGAGGAGGGGGAGGAGCGAGCGCGCAAGATCGTGACGATCGCGATCCAGCGCGTGGCGTCCGAGCAGACCAGCGAGTCGACGGTGGCGGTGTTCTCGCTGCCGAGCGAGGACATGAAGGGCCGCATCATCGGCCGGGAGGGCCGGAACATCCGCGCGTTCGAGTCCGTCACCGGCGTGAACCTGATCATCGACGACACGCCTGAGGCGGTCGTGCTGTCGTGCTTCGACCCGGTCCGGCGCGAGACCGCGCGTCTGACGCTCGAGAAGCTCGTCCAGGACGGGCGGATCCACCCGGCCCGGATCGAGGAGACGTTCGAGCGGTCGCAGAAGGAGATCGAGGAGCAGGTCCGGCGCGCCGGCGAGGAGGCCGTCCTGAACGTGGGGATCACGGACGTCCATCCCGAGATGCTCCGGCTCCTCGGGCGCCTGCAGTTCCGGACGTCCTACGGCCAGAACGTCCTGCGCCACCTCGTCGAGTCGGCCCACATCGCGGCGGCGATCAGCGCGGAGCTCGGCGTCGATCCGACGGTCCCCAAGCGCGGCGCGCTGCTGCACGACATCGGCAAGGCGGTGACGCACGAGGTCGAGGGCTCGCACGCGATCATCGGGGCGGAGATCGCCCGGCGCATGAAGGAGTCGCCGGAGGTCGTCCACTGCATCGAGTCGCACCACGGCGAGGTGGAGCAGCGGACGATCGAGGCCGTGATCGCGCAGATCGCCGACGGGATCTCCGGCGGCCGGCCGGGGGCCCGTCGCGAGAGCCTCGAGACCTACGTCAAGCGGCTGGAGCGGCTCGAGGAGATCTGCACGAGCTACCCGGGCGTGGAGAAGGTCTACGCGATGCAGGCGGGTCGAGAGGTGCGGGTGATGGTCAAGCCGCACGACATCGACGACCTCGCCGCCCAGGTGATGGCGCGCGACATCGCGAAGCAGGTCGAGGAGGAGCTCCAGTACCCCGGCCAGATCAAGATCACGGTCGTCCGGGAGACCCGTTCGATCGAGTACGCGAAGTAGCTCCCCTCGGAACGTTCGCCGGGGATGAGAGGACTCTCATCCCCGGCTCACGGACGCCTCACGCCGCCCGGATACCTTCGATGCGAAGGGAAACGGACGACGGGAGGAGGTGTCCGATGGTACCGAGGATCCTGACGTTCCTGGTGGTGATCGCCCTTGGAACGCTCGCCATCGGGGCGACGGCCTTCGCGACGGAGCGAGGTCGTGAGGATGCCGTGATCGCGCGCGACGAGGATGCCGCGGGCGTGCTCGCCACCGAGGACGGCGACGACGACACCGGTGGGGACACGGACGGCGACACGGGCAACACGGACGACGGGACCAGTGGCGTGGACAGCGGCGACGGCACGAACAGCCGCTCGACCGCGGTGTCGAACGACACGGACCGCAGCCGTGGCGACCTGACGCGTGACCGCACGAAGGACGGCCCGGGGACGTCGACCCGCGATCGGACGGCGAACCAGACGAACGACCGCTCCAGGAACGACACGCGATGACCGTGCGGCTCGGCCCGGGGCCGAGCCGCACGGTCATCGCGTGTCGTTCCTGGAGTGGTCGTTCGTCTGGTTCGCCGTCCGATCGCGGGTCGACGTCCCCGGGCCGTCCTTCGTGCGGTCACGCGTCAGGTCG
>DATBMU010000042.1:0-9532 GCA_036554665.1 Actinomycetota bacterium
CGGAACCGGTGTCCGGCGCGTTCGAGCTCGTCGCGCAGCGCACGGTAGTTGTAGATCTCGCCGTTGTGGACGACCCAGACGGTCGCATCCTCGTTGGGCATCGGGTTCCGTCCCGCCGGCGACAGGTCGATGATCGAGAGCCGGAGATGCCCGAGCGCGACCCCGTCCTCCGGCCACACCTGCGCGCCAGCGTCGTCCGGACCCCGGTGCGCCATCGAGTCGCACATCCGACGCAGCACGTCCGCGTCCGCGCCGCCCGGGTCGACGAAGCCCGCGAGCCCGCACATCAGGTCGCCCCGTGGCGGACACCCACGCGCATGCTCGAGCCGCTCACCGGCTCACGACCCACAGCTGCTTCTGGTTGAGGAGCCGGACCCGCTCGAGCGCCTCGAAGGCGCGGATCGTGATGCCCGCGATCGTCCGGAACCAACGGGCGCCGACCGCGCCATGGAGCCCTCGCATCAGGGCGCCGAACGCGCCCGTCGTTTCGGCGGCCGGGTACAGGCACACGCGCCGGAAGGCGATCGGATGCAGGTCGGCGCGGCGGAAGGCCGCCTCCATCTCGCGCATCGACAGGAACCGCTCGAACACCTCCGGATGCTCCGACGCCAACGGTGGGGTTCGGCGGGGGCGCGCGACCTTCTTCGCCAGCCAGTCGACCCTCCCCCACGCGCGGAGCGTCGCCCGGATCGGCGTCACGCAGATCAGCCGCCCGCCGGGTCGCAACACCCGACGCACCTCCGACAGGCAGCCGAGGACGTCCGGGATGTGCTCGATCACGTCCCCGAGCACCACGAGGTCGAACGCCCCGTCCCGGAACGGGAGGGTCTCGGCGCCCCCCTGAACGACCGCACCGTTGGACACCGTTCGACGCCGGAGGTTGTCGCGCGCGCGTCGCACGTTCTCCAGGGAGACGTCCGCCCCGACGACGCGCCGAGCGCGTCCCGACAGGAGGAACGTCACGTCTCCGACCCCGCACCCGAGGTCGAGCACCGAGCCCGGGCGCGGTCCCGCAGCGCGGAGGATCTCCTCGTTCCGCCTCCGGTAGACCGTCGTCGCGTAGACGACCTGGTCCGGCGGGTACCGCTCCTCCCAGAACCCCTCGTGACCGTGCCATTTCCGCTGGTAGAACTCCTCGAAGCGGCGGTGCTCCTCGGACGCCGGTCTGCTCATCGCACCCGGGCCTCCAGGTCGGCCTCGACTCGGGGCGCGATCCACGCGGCCATGGCGGTCCATCCGACGAACCGCAACAGGGTCGCCCAGGCCGCTCCCGCGGCCCCGAACGCCGGAACGAGTGCGAGGAGCAGGAGAAGGTAGGAGATCGCGTCGATCGCCGTCATCGTGGCGAGCAGGCGCGCCCGCCCGAGCGAGAGCAGCAGCCCGGGGACCCACACGAACGGGATCCAGACGAGCTGCCACACCATGATCCGCGTCAGCGGGACCGCCTCGGAGAACGACTCCCCGAAGATCCAGGGGATCGCGACCCCGGCGAGGAGCGTGGTCAGCAGGCACACGGGCAGCACGACCGCCGCGCCGGTCGCTCGGATGCGTCGCGTGAGCGCCCGGACCGAGTCGACGTCCCCACGGTGGACGAGCTTGGACAGCTCGGGGAACACGGCGTGGGAGACGGGCGTGGCGACCGCCGCCAGCGGATCCGCGACGGTGCGGGCGAGCCGATAGGTGCCGACGCTTGCGGGATCCGTCAGCCACCCGACGATCAGCACGTCCACGCGTCCGGTCACGAGGCGGGCGGTCCCCGACAGGTTGGAGTACAGCAGGAACCCGAGGATCCTCCGCCAATCCTCACGCAGGAGCGAGAGCTTCGCGCTCTTCCATGGCGTCAGCCCGAGCGGCCTCACCACGCGAGACCCGAGGAACCAGAGGCTCGCCGCGGCCACCGACGCTGCGGCGAGGAACGCGCCGGTGATCGCCAGCAGGTCCGGCCCGGCCACGACGAGCGCGACGACGACGAGCGCGAGCCGGGCGAGGTTCTCGGCCGCGGTCTGCGCCGCGAGCCAGCGGAAGCGATCGGCCAGCCGGAGGAGGGCCTGGGTGGTCGCGACCGGGATCGCGACGAGGATCGACAGCGAGTACAGGCGGATCGGTCCGGCCGCCGAGGGTGCCGCGAAGACCCTCGCGGCCGGCTCCGCCAGGATCAGCAGGAGCATCGTCCCGAGGACGGCGCCGGCGGCGTCGACCAGCAGGCAGAGCTTGACCGTCGCGGTGGCCCGATGTGGATCCCCTCGCTCCAGGAACTCGACGACGAACTTCGTGACCGCCTCCCAGACCCGCGACCCGAGCAGCAGCTGGACGAAGGTCACCAGCGAGATGACGACCGCGAGCACGCCGAACCCGGCCGGGTCCAGGCTCCTCGCGAGCACGACGTTCTGGATGAACGTGAAGCCGAAGGCGAGCGCGTACGCGCCGATCAGCCAGCCGGAGTTCCGGAGCACCCGGCCGACCGCGGTCTCACCGGCAGCCGGATCCACGACCGTCACATCCGCGCCGCGAACCACTCGACGGTGCGGCGGACGCCCTCGTCGATCGCGACCTTCGGGTCGTAGCCGAGGAGCTCGCGGGCGCGCGAGCTGTCCGCCTCGGAGCGCCGGATGTCGCCCTCGCGCGGCGGCTCGAAGACCGGCTCGGGCGACGCCCCGGCGTGCTTCGCGACGAGCGCCAGGAGCTGGTTGATCGAGGTCGGCGGGCGGCCGGCGCCCGCGTTCAGGACCCTGCCGAACGCGGCCTCGGGGGCGCGGATCGCGAGCAGGTTCGCCTCGACCACGTCGTCGATGAACGTGAAGTCCCGGCCCTGCTCCCCGTCGCCGTAGACGACCGGGATCCCGCCGGTGAGGCAGGCGGTCGCGAACCGCGGGATCACGGCCGCGTACTCGCTCGCCGGGTCCTGGCCCGGCCCGTAGACGTTGAAGTAGCGCAGCGTGATCGTGGGGACGCCGTACGAGTGCCACCACGACCGGAACAGCGCCTCCCCCGCCAGCTTCGTCGCGGCGTACGGCGAGCGCGGACGGGGCTCCGCGTCCTCGCGGAGCGGGAACACCTCCTGGTCGCCGTAGACCGACGACGACGAGGCGAACACCGACGTCGCCCGGCGCTCGCGCGCGGCCAGCAGGACGTTCAACGTCCCCCGGACGTTCACGTCGACGAACACGTCCGGCTCCCGGACCGATCGAGGGACCGACTTGCGGGCAGCGTGGTGCAGGATCGCGTCGCACCCCTCGGCGGCCCTGGCGACCGCCGCCTCGTCCCGCAGGTCCGCCTCGACGAACCGAACATCCGGGACGTCGGCGAGGTTCGCGAGGTCGCCGGCCGACAGGTCGTCGAGCCCGACCACCTCCTCGCCCTCCGCGACGAGCCGCCGACACAGATGCGAGCCGATGAACCCCGCGGCGCCGGTGACGAGGACCCTCACAGCCGGACGACGTTCTTCCTGGCGCCGCGGGTCACGCCGCGGGCATCGAAGACCAGCGGCGCGTGCCGCACCACCTCGTCGAAATCGATCTCGGCGTGCGCCGTCAGCACGACCGCGCAGTCCTGTTCCCCCAGAACGCGCTCGGACAGGGGTCGGGACCTCGCCCGGCGGCCGGCGAGCTCGAGCGAAGGGACGAACGGGTCGTGGTACGCGACGCGGGCGCCGGACGCCGCGAGGCGCTCGAGGACGGCCACCGCCGGTGACTCACGGACGTCGTTCACGTCGGGCTTGTACGTCACGCCGATCCCCAGGATCCTGGAGCCGCGCACCGGCTTGCCGCGTTCGTTCAGGGCCTGCGCGACGCGCTGGGCCACGAAGCCCGGCATCTTCGCGTTCACCTCCTGCGCGTGCTCCACGAAGTTGAGCCGGTGGCCGGTGCGCTGGCCGACGCGCCACGACAGGTACGACGGATCGATCGCGATGCAGTGGCCGCCCACCCCGGGGCCTGGCCAGAAGGGCATGAACCCGAACGGTTTCGTCGCGGCCGCCCGGATCGCCTCCCACAGGTCGACGTCCAGGTCCTTGGACAGGAACGCGAGCTCGTTCACGAGCGCGATGTTCACGTGGCGGAACGTGTTCTCGATCAGCTTGGCCATCTCGGCCTCGCGGGGCGTGGACACCACGTCGACCTCGTGGACGAAGGCCCGGTAGAACGCCGCGGCGAGCTCCCCGTCCCGGACCGTCAGGCCGCCCACCACCTTCGGCGTCTTCTCGAGGTGGTCGAGCCCGCGGCCCGGGTCGATCCGCTCCGGCGAGTACGCGAGCGCGAAGTCGCGCCCCGCCACGAGGCCCGAGCGCTCCAGGATCGGCCGCAGGATCTCCTCGGTCGTCCCCGGATAGGTCGTCGACTCGAGCACGACGAGCATCCCTCGCCGCAGGCGTCCGGCGACGGCCTCGCCCGCCAACTCGATGTGGCGCAGGTACGGATCGTGGTCCTTCAGGGGTGTCGGGACGCAGATCAGGATGACCTCGCAGTCCCGGAGCGCGGTGGAGCGGGTCGACAGCCGCGGCCTCGAAGGGAGGTCGCGCAGCACCGCGTCCGGCACGTCGCTCACGTACGAGCGCCCGCGCCGGAGCGAGGCGATCCGCTCCTCGTCCAGGTCGACGCCCGCGCCCGCGAACCCGGCGCGAACCGCCGCGACGAGCATCGGCAGCCCCACGTACCCGAGCCCGACCACGCCGACACGGGCATCTCGGTCACGGAGGCGTCGGGCGAGGTCGCCGCGCCACCCCGGTCGGGTCGGGCTCGCCCCGGGCATCGCGCTCAGCATCGCACACGAGTCCTCGGCACCCCGGTAGGTCGTCTGGAGCGCCGGGCCTCAGCGCCGGCCGGCCGGCTCCGGCGTGACGCGGTCCTCGCGCCCAGGCGTGACGGCGGCCTGGCGGCGTCGGTGGTCGAGCAGGAACAGCAGGCCGAACGTCGCCGCGCCCACCAGCAGGAGGAGGTCGTAGCGCGGGAACGGCGCGTACTCGAACGCGATCTCGTGCCGGCCGGGTGGGAGGACGCGGCCGACCAGGCTCTGCGCGAACATCTGCGCCGGCATCTCGCGCCCGTCGACCGTGACCCGCCATCGGTTGTCGAACGACGCCTTCAGGATCACCGCCCCCGTTCGCTCCAGATCCACCGTGGCCGAGGCCCGCCCCTCGTCGAGCGCGACCTCCGACGCGAGCACCTGTCCGGGTGGCGCGTCGGGGACCGACCCCTCGGAGAGCGTCGGCTCCGCCGCATCGAAGTCCCCGAACGAGATCCCCGGGTGGATGTCCGACTCCGGCTCCGTCGAGGTCAACCACGGGGCGATCTTCCGGCCGAGGTCGATGCGATCGGCCGCGATCGGCGCCGAGACGTCGACCACCTCGATCGTCCCGTCGCCCTCGAACTCCCACAACCCGTGCGCTCCGCGCTCGGCGATCAGCTCCGCGTCGACGAGGGGCTGTCGGTCGGACGGCTGGATCAGGTAGCGGACGTCGAACACGTCCCAGTGCGCCGGATCCGTGTCGCGGAACCTGTATTCGGCCGGCGAGGACAGCGACCACGTCGGACGGGTGAAGCCGACGGCCTGGGCGTCGAGGTTCAGCAGCTCGGCGTACACCGGCACCTGGCCGATCTGGTACCGGTTGCCCCAGTTCGACCGCATGCCGGCGTAGATCCGTCCGGTCCCCCGCTGCTCGGCGATCGCGACGAGCTCGGCGATGTGGACCCCCTCGGTGTCCTCGACCTGTTGCTGCTCCACGATCCACGTCGCTCCCGTCGCGGCCCACCCTCCGCGCTCGGTCCAGGCGGGCGCGAGGAGCAGGATCGCGAGGACCACGAGCGCCGCGAGGACGACCTCGACCCGCGGGACCCGCCGGCGCACCCGCGCCACGAGGAGCCGCCCGATCCACGCCATCGCGAAGCCGGCGAGGTACAGGCCGGCGAGGTGGACGCCGAACACGTATCGGCGCAGGAAGAGATCGCCCGAGCCCGGCAGCAGCCGCAGCGCGTCGCCGAGCGTGGACCTCCCGAAGAACAGGAGCAGCGACAGGAGCCCGACCGCGACGACGGCCCGCGCCCGTTCGTCGCGCCGCCACCGCCAGAGGCAGCGGAGCAGCCCGACCGCGACGAGGATCGAGATGACCGGGAACCGCCCCCGGTCGAACAGCTCCCCCGAGACGCCCCACGACAGGATCTGCCGCGCGCCGAACGAGTCGTAGAACACCTTCCCTCGCGAGAACTCGTCCTGCGCCGTGTAGGCCCGATCCAGGATCAACGGCACGACCACCCACGCCGCGATGAGCAGCGAGGCGCCGCCGACGAGCGCCGCGCGACCGAGACGCTCGAGGATCCGGGTGGGCCGGATGAGGACGAACACCCCGAGGGACAGCAGCGCCAGGTAGCCGGTGAGCAGATGGCTCGCGATCGTGAGCGCGATCGCGAGCGCCGCCCAGGCGTAGGACCGTCCTCGCGACACCGCCCGGAAGCCCAACCCCCAGGCGAGCGGGAGCGCCCACATCCCCCAGAGCTGCGTCCACGTGCCGTATCCGCGCCAGGCGTAGCTGCCCCACTCGTAGCCGAGCGTCGGGGCGCTCACGATGAGCGGCGACACGAGCGCGGCGGCGGCCGACCGCCAGCGACCGAGGCCGAGGAGCCGTCCCCCTGCGAAGACCGAGACCGGCCAGAGCGCGAGCCCCAGGTAGAGCGTCCAGCTGTACGCGAGCTCCGAGCCGATCGGGATCGCGAGGAGGCCGGTCACCACGTGCGGAGTGCTCTGGTAGTGGTGGAACCGCGACGAGCCGAGGGCGAGCGGCGGGTACCACCCGTCGAGCGGTAGGTGGCCGGAGGTCCATCGCTGCTCGGCCCACCCGATCATCGATCGGTGCACGGAGCCGTCGTTCAGGTTGTGGACGGGGGTCGCCTCGGCGCGGAGCGCCCAGAGGTTGAAGGCGACCGCGAGCGCGACGACCGCCCACGGCCCGACCCGATGGATCGCCGGCCGGCGCACGCCGGAGACGCTACACCGCGGCTGGTTGCGCCTCGGTGTCCTTCATGCGGTTCGTGTCGATCGCGATGCCGGGCCCCATCGTCGTCGCGACGGTCAGGGTCTTCACATACTTGCCCTTGGCGGCCGACGGCTTGGCCCGCAGGATCTCGTCCACGACGGCGAGGTAGTTCTCGAGGAGCTGCCGCTCGGAGAAGGACTTCTTCCCGATGATCGCGTGGACGTTGCCGGTTCGATCGGTCCTGTACTCGATCTTCCCGCCCTTGATGTCCTGGACGGCCCTCGTGATGTCGTTCGTGACCGTCCCGGTCTTCGGGTTCGGCATCAGCCCTCGGGGGCCGAGCACACGGCCGGCCTTGCCCACGGTCGCCATCATGTCGGGCGTGGCGACCGCCGCCTCGAAGTCGATCGTCCCCGCCATCACCTGCTCGACGAGGTCGTCCGCGCCGACGACGTCCGCGCCGGCCTCCTTCGCCTCGGTGGCCTTGGGTCCCTGCGCGAACACGGCCACGCGCACCGACTTCCCGGTGCCGTTGGGGAGCGAGACCGTGCCTCGGACCATCTGATCGGCCTTGCGCGGGTCGATCCCCAGGCGGAACGCGACCTCGACCGTCTCGTCGAACTTGGCGTCGGGGAGCGCCTTCAGTGTCTGGAAGGCCTCGACCGGCAGGTACTCGCGTTCGGCGTCGACGAGTTTGGACGCCGCCTCGTAGCGCTTGCCCTTGCTCACGAGGCCACCTCCACGCCCATGCTCCGCGCCGTGCCCGCGATGATCCGCATGGCCATCTCGACGTCGTTCGCGTTCAGGTCGGCCATCTTCTGCTCGGCGATCGTCCGCAGCTGATCCTGCGTGAGGCGGGCCACCTTGGTCCGGTTCGGCTCGCCCGAGCCCTTCTCGAGCCCCGCGGCCTGCTTGATCAGCTCCGCGGCCGGCGGCTGCTTCGTGATGAACGAGAACGAACGGTCCTCGTAGATCGTGAGCTCGGCCGGGATCACCTGACCGGCGTACTGCTGCGTCTGCTCGTTGTACTGCCGGCAGAACTCCATGATGTTGACGCCGTGCTGGCCGAGCGCCGTGCCCACGGGCGGGGCGGGCGTGGCCTGTCCGGCTCGGATCTGGAGCTTGACGAGGGCGAGGACCTTCTTCTTCGCCACCTGGAACCACCTCCTGCGGTACGAACGGCCGGTCGGCCTCCCGCGTTCCGTTGATCTAGACCTTCGCCACCTGGTCGAAGGAGAGCTCGACCGGGGTCTCGCGGTCGAAGATGTTGACGAGCACCTTGAGCTTGCTCTGGTCGAGGTTGATCTCGCTGATCGTGCCGTTGAAGTCCGCGAACGGCCCGGAGATGATCCGCACGACGTCCTGCTCCTCGAAGCCGAGGCGGAACTGCGGCTTCACCTCTTCCTTCTTGACGGCCAGGATCTTCTCCACCTCGCGGCGCGAGAGCGGCGTCGGCTTGCTGCCGGTCCCCGCCGCGACGAACCCGGTCACGCCGGGCGTATTCCGAACGACGTACCAGGAGTCGTTGTCGTAGATCATCTTCACGAGCAGGTACCCGGGGAAGACCTTGCGCTGGACGACCTGCTTCTTGCCGCCCTTGATCTCCATGACGTCTTCCATCGGGATGTGAACGTCGAAGATCTTGTCCTCCATCTGCATCGTGTGGATCCGCGACTCCAGGTTCGTCTTCACCTTGTTCTCGTAGCCCGCGTACGTGTGGACCACGTACCAGTCGCCGGGTCCGCGGAACGGGTCGTGAACGGCGGCGTCGACCTCCTCTTCCGCAGCCGCCGCGGGCTCGGCCTGGGCGACCGGCGCCGGCTCGGGCTCGGCTTCAACGACCGGCTCGGGCTCGGCTTCAACGACCGGTTCGGGCTCGGCTTCCGGTTCCGGCTCTGGCTCGGGCTCGGCTTCGGCGACCAGTTCCCCCCCTGGCTCTGCGACCGGCTCGGGGTCGACGACCGGCGCGGGCTCCACCATCGGCTCGGCTTCGGCGACCGGCTCGGGCTCTGGTTCGGGCTCGGTGGCGGGCTCGACGACATCCGAGGGCGCTTCGCCCTCCACGGCGAGCGGCGCGCCGGTCTCGGGCGGGACCGTCTCTGATGGGTCGGAGACCGGTTCGGGGGCGTTCTCGTCCGAGGTGGGGTCGTCGATCTGGCTCATGGGGTGACTTCCTGGTTCCGGGTCAGCTGGTGAAGACGTCGAGCACGAACCGCGAGAACACCACGTCGAGCCCGAAGACGAACGCGGTGAGCACGATGACGGTCGCGAGCACGACGATCGTGTACGTCACGAGCTCCTTGCGCGTCGGCCAGATGACCTTCCGCAGCTCCTGACGGACCTCCTTCAGGAACTGGCGCGCTCCGGTACGCCCCTGCTTCTGCTGGAGCTGAGCCCGGCGGTTGGACGCGGCGGCCTGGGCCCGCTCGACCTGCGTGCCCTGGCGACGCTGCGCCCGCTTCATCTGCCTGTTCATCGTGCTCCCTTGCAGGGGCGGAGGGACTCGAACCCCCAACCGCCGGTTTTGGAGACCGGTGCTCTACCAGGTTGAGCTACGCCCCTCCGTGC
>DATBMU010000106.1:0-17121 GCA_036554665.1 Actinomycetota bacterium
GTCCTCACGAACGGCCCGTACGTGCGGGAGTTCGAGCGGCGCTCGGCCGAGTACCTCGGGGTCCGTCACTGCGTGGCCGTCTCCTCCTGCACGGCGGGCCTGATGCTGGTCCTGCGCGCCGCCGATCTGTCCGGCGACGTCGTGGTCCCCTCGTTCACGTTCGCGGCGACGGCGCACGCGGTGGCGTGGAACGGACTCCGGCCGATCTTCGCCGACATCGACCCGGAGACGCTGACGTTGTCCCCGTCGGCGGTCGCGCGCACGATGGGCGTCCGCACGTCGGCGATCCTCGCCACGCACCTCTACGGCACGCCCTGCGACGTGGACGGGCTCGCGGAGATCGCGGAGCGCAACGGGATCCGCCTGTTCTTCGATGCGGCGCACGCGTTCGGCTCGAAGCGACGCGGTGTGCCGGTCGGCGGGTTCGGGGACGCGGAGGTCTTCAGCCTGTCCCCGACGAAGGTCCTGGTCGCCGGCGAGGGCGGCCTGATCGCGACGAACGACGACGCGCTCGCGGAGCGGTGCCGGATCGGACGCGACTACGGGAACCCCGGCGACTACGACATGCGGTTCGTCGGGCTGAACGCGCGGATGTCGGAGTTCCACGCGGCGGTCGCGCTCGGCTCCCTGGAGGAGCTGGACGAGCGGATCGAGCGGCGCAACGGCTACGCCGCCCGGTACCGCGAGGCCCTGTCGAGCGTTCCGGGCGTGGACTTCCCGGAGGTCCCCGTGGGCGACCGCAGCACCTACAAGGACTTCACGATCCTGCTCGACCCCGACCTGTTCGGCGTCGACGCCGAGGGGCTCGGCCGGGCGCTCGCCGCGGTCGGGATCGACACCCGCCGCTACTACGCGCCCCCCGTGCACCAGATGCAGGCGTACCGAGGCGTGGGCGGCAGCCACGGCGACCTCGTGGCCACCGAGGTAGCGGCCTCCCGGGTCCTGACCCTGCCGCTGTGGTCGGAGATGGAGGAGGCCGAGCAGCGGCGCGTGGTCGACGCGATCGCGCGGATCCGTCGGTTCTCCGCCGGAAGGAGCGATGGAGGTGCCGGGGACGTCCGCGGCGCGCCCTGAGCGGGTGCGTCCTCGCGCCGCCCTCGATCGCGGGTCCGCGACCTTCGTGGCCGCGTCCGCGCTGTTCGCCCTGTCGCTGCTGACGGTCCTGCTCGTCGCCGCCCCGGCGTCCGCGGGCCCGTGCGATCCGCCGATCGTCAACCCGATCGTCTGCGAGAACTCCAAGCCGGGGTCGCCCGCATCCGAGTGGGACGTGGTGGGATCGGGGTCGTCCACGATCCAGGGCTTCGCCACCGAGATCAGCGTGGACCAGGGCCAGGCGGTCGTCTTCAAGGTCTCGACGCCTTCCAGCGACTACCGGCTCGACATCTACCGGATGGGCTTCTACGGCGGGCTCGGCGCGCGGAAGGTGGCCGTGGTGCAACCGTCCGCGTCCCTCCCGCAGTCGCAGCCGGCGTGCCTGTCGAACGCCACCACTCACCTGCTCGACTGCGGGAACTGGGCGGCCTCGGCGACGTGGAACGTGCCGGCGGATGCGACGTCGGGCATCTACTTCGCGAAGCTCGTCCGGGAGGACGGCACGACGGGCTCGAGCCACGTCGTGTTCATCGTGCGCGACGACAACGGAGGCTCCGACCTCCGGTTCCAGACGTCGGACACGACCTGGCAGGCCTACAACCGGTACGGGGGCCACAGCCTGTACCCGGTGCGGCGCACGCCCAGGGCGACGATGGTCAGCTACAACCGCCCGTTCACCACCCGGACCGATCAGAGCAACTCGTGGGTGTTCGACTCCGAGTACCCGATGGTCCGCTGGCTCGAGGCGAACGGCTACGATGTGAGCTACTCGACCGGGGTCGACACGGATCGGCGCGGCGCCGAGCTCCTCGAGCACGAGGTCTTCCTGTCGGTCGGGCACGACGAGTACTGGTCGGGTCCGCAACGCGCGAACGTGGAGGCCGCGCGGGCGGCGGGGGTCCACCTCGCGTTCTTCAGCGGCAACGAGGTCTTCTGGAAGACGCGGTGGGAGCCGAGCATCAGCGCGGGGAGCGCTCCGTACCGGACGCTCGTCACGTACAAGGAGACCCACGACAACGCGGGCACGGATCCGTCGCCCGCCTGGACGGGGACCTGGCGGGACTGGCGCTTCGGGCCGCACGATGGGGGCCGCCCCGAGAACGCCCTGACCGGGACGATCTTCACGGTCAACTGCTGCCAGGTGGACCCGCCGATCCGGATCTCCTCCGACGAGGGCCGGATGCGCTTCTGGCGCAACACGAGCATGGCGAGCCTCCCGCCCGGCGGGAGCGCCACCCTGCCGACGGGGGTGCTCGGCTACGAGTGGGACGAGGACCTCGACAACGGATCGCGCCCGCCGGGGCTGATCCGCATGTCGACGACGACGACCTCGACCCCGAGCAGGATCCTCGATCACGGCTCGACCTACGGACCGGGAACGGCCACGCACAGCCTCACGCTGTACCGGCACGCGAGCGGCGCGCTCGTGTTCGGCGCGGGGACCGTGCGGTGGGCTTGGGGGCTCGACGCCAACCACGACACGAGCGGGCCGGCTCCCGACGTCCGGATGCAGCAGGCGACGGTCAACCTGCTGGCCGACATGGGGGCCCAGCCCGGGACCCTGCAGCCCGGGCTCGTCGCGGCCTCGGCCTCGACGGACGGGGCGGCGCCGACGGCGACGTTCACCACCCCGCCGCCCGCGAGCGTGACGTCCGGGACGCCGGTGACGATCGGCGGCACGGCCGGCGACGCCGGCGGTGGTGTGGTCGGCGGCGTGGAGGTCTCGACGGACAACGGGGCCACCTGGCACCGCGCCGAGGGCCGAACCGTGTGGTCGTACACGTGGGTGCCCCAGCAGCCGGGACCGACGACGGTCCGGGCCCGGGCGACCGACGACAGCGGGAACACCCAGAGCCCGGGGGCCTCGGTCCCGGTGACGGTCCAGCCGCGTTCGTGCCCGTGCAGCATCTGGAGCAACTCGACCTTCCCGGCGGTCCCCGCCTCGACCGATGCCCGCGCGTACGAGCTCGGGCTGCGGTTCCGGCCGCTCGTCAACGGCTTCGTGACCGGCGTCCGCTTCTACAAGGGCGCGGGGAACACCGGAACGCACACCGGCAAGCTGTGGACGAACACCGGCGTCCAGCTCGCCACCACGACGTTCACGGGCGAGACGGCGTCCGGCTGGCAGTCGCAGAGCTTCTCCACCCCGGTCGCGGTCCAGGCCGGCACGACGTACGTGATCTCGTACTTCGCGCCCGTCGGCCGGTTCGCGAGCGACGACTGGTACTTCGCGACGAAGGGCACGATCAGCTGGCCCCTCGAGGCGCTCGCCGACTACGCCGACGGCCGCAACGGGATCAACCGGCGCAACCAGAGCCGGTTCCCCACGACCGGCGCGATCCGCTCCACCAACTACTGGGTCGACGTCCTGTTCGTCCCCGCCTGACCCGTGTCGACCGGAGGATGACTGGGGTGGGGGCGTCGGACCGGGGCCCGGTCGCCATCACGGTCGACACCGAGTGGGCGCACCCACAGGTGCTGGACGACCTGCTGGACCTCCTGGATCGGTTCGACGTCCGGGCCACGCTGTTCTGCACGGACCCGGTCGAGGCGCGCGGGCACGAGGTGGCGATCCACCCGAACTTCCGTCGCGCCGGCGATGCCGTGCGGCGCCTGCTCGCCGAGCCGGCGAACGCGGCCGCGGCGACGGACGACGCGTCCGTGTACCGCGCCGTGCTCGCGGAGATGCGCCAGCGGTTCCCGACCGCGATCGGCTCGCGGAGCCATTCGCTGATCTACGACTCCGCGCTCCTGCCCGAGCTCGCCGCGGCCGGGTTCCGGTACGACAGCACCTACATGGCTCCGCTCCAGGTCGTGCCGCCGTTCGCCAAGGAGCACGGGATCTTGGAGATCCCGATCTACTACATGGACCACGTGGACCTGATCACGCAGGCGAGCGGGTTCCGGGTCGAGGGCCTGCGGCTCGAGCAGCCCGGCCTCAAGGTCTTCGACTTCCATCCGAACATGGTCTTCATCGACGCGAAGACCGAACCGCAGTACCAGGAGAGCAAGGCGAGCTACCGCGACCCCCAGGCGCTCCGTTCGTACCGGAGCGACGGCGGCGGCGTCCGCGACCTGCTCGTCGCGTTGCTGGAGCACGTGCGTTCCGAGGCGATCCCGCTGACCACGCTGTCGGAGGTCCACGGGCGAGCCTCGGCCGACGGACGGGCCGGCGCGCGCGACGGTGCGGCGATCGGCGTTGCTCCGTCGCGTTGACCGACTTCCCCCGAGGAGCGAAGGCATGAACATCCTTGGCATCTCCGGCAACTTCTACCGGGGCTCCGCCGATCCCGCCGCGGTCCTGCTCCGCGACGGCGACCTCGTCGCGGCCGCCGAGGAGGAACGCTTCATCCGCGTCAAGCACGCGCCGAGCGTGATGCCCGAGGAGGCGATCCGATTCTGCCTGTCGCGCGGGGGGATCGGGATCGAAGACGTGGACGTCCTGGCGTTCCCGCAGACCACCTGGGACGACATCGAGCGCAACCTGAACGCGTTCTGCGAGTTCCAGTTCGGCGGCCGCCCGAAGGAGATCCGGCTCGTGGAGCACCACATCGCGCACGCGGCGAGCGCGTACCGCACCTCCGGGTTCGACGAGGCGATGATCCTGACCGCCGACTGGTCCGGCGACGGGATCGCCGCGACCCTCGGGTGCGGCGAGCACGGGCGGATCGAGATCGTCGAGCGGCTCCCCGCGCCGGGGCACTCGCTGGGGATCTACTACGCGCTGCTCACGCAGTACCTGGGGTTCCGCAAGTGGGACGACGAGTACAAGGTGATGGGACTCGCGTCCTACGGCGAGCCCGACACCGACCTGTCGTGGCTGCTGCGCGACGGGAGCGGGGGGTTCTCGCTCGACGAGGGCGCGCTCCACGAGACCCTGCGCCGGCCCTACCCGTCGATGCACGGCGTGCAGCAGCCGAGCTTCAGCCCCGAGGTCGTCGAGCGGCTCGGGCCGCACCGCGTGCCGGGCTCCCCGATCACGCCGCGGCACCAGAACCTCGCGGCGAGCGGGCAACGACGGCTCGAGGAGGTCGCGACGGACCTGGTGCGAGCGCTCCACGCGCGGACCGGGTTCCGCAACCTCTGTGTCGCGGGCGGAGTCGGGCTGAACTGCTCGATGAACCAGGCGCTCCTTGCGCTCGAGTGCGTGGACTCGATCTCGGTGCCGCCGGTGCCGAACGACTCGGGCATCGCGCTCGGCGCCGCCGTCGAGGTGGCGGCCGCCGAGGGCTTCACGATCGGCAGGCTCGAGCACGCGAGCTGGGGGCCGGAGTTCGAGGCGGAGGACGTCCGCCGGATCCTCGAGCGATCGAAGCTCCGGTACGAGGAGCATCCCGACGTGGTGGACTTCGCCGCCCGCGCGATCGCGGACGACAAGATCGTCGGGTGGTTCCAGGGACGGATGGAGTTCGGCGCCCGCGCGCTCGGCAACCGGTCGATCCTGGCCGACCCCCGGCGCTCCGACATGCGCGACCGGATCAACTACTTCGTGAAGTTCCGCGAGGACTTCCGGCCGCTCGCTCCGTCGCTGCTCGAGGAGCGCGCGGGCGAGTACCTCGAGGGCTCGCACCGGTCGCCGTTCATGACGATCACGTTCGGCGTCCAGCCGTCCAAGCGCGAGGTCGTGCCGGCCGTCACGCACGTCGACGGCACCGCCCGGCCGCAGACCGTCACCGCCGAGGCGAACCCCCGCTACCGTCGCCTGATCGAGCGGTTCGACGAGTTGACCGGGGTGCCGGTGGTCCTGAACACGAGCCTGAACGTCCGCGGGGCTCCGATCGCGATGAAGCCGGAGGACGCGCTCGCGACGTTCTACTCGACGGGGCTGGACCACCTCGTGATCGGGGACTTCGTGGTCTCGAAGGAGCCGTCGTGACCGAGCCGCTCGGGGTCGCCATCGTCGGCGCCGGCTACTGGGGGCCGAACCTCCTCCGCAACTTCCAGGCGTATGCGGGGACCCGGGTCCGGTGGGTGTGCGACGTCGACCGCGTCCGCGCCGAGGCCGCGGCCCGGCACGACCCCCTGATCCGAACGACCACCTCACTCGACGACGTGCTCTCCGACCCGGGGGTGGGGGCGGTGGCCGTCGCGACGCCGGCCGCGACGCACGTGGAGGTCGCGCTCGCCTGCCTGGAGACGGACCGTCACGTGCTGATCGAGAAGCCGCTCGCCCTGTCGGTCGCGGAGGGGGAGAAGCTCGTCGAGATCGCGGCGCGGCGCGGGCTCGTCCTGATGTGCGACCACACCTACTGCTACACGCCCGCGGTCCGCCGGATCCGGGACTGGAGCCGCGGCGGCGGGCTCGGCGACGTCCAGTACTTCGACTCCGTCCGGATCAACCTCGGGCTGGTGCGTTCGGAGATGGACGTGTTCTGGGACCTCGCGCCGCACGACCTGTCGATCCTGGACTTCGTGCTCCCCGACGACTGCCGGCCGCTCGCCGTGGCCGCGCACGGGGCCGACCCGATCGGCGCCGGGCAGCTGTGCGTGGGCTACCTCACGATCCCGCTGTCGGGCGGGGCGATCGCCCACGTCCACGTCAACTGGCTCTCGCCGACCAAGGTGCGGCGGACGATCATCGGCGGGACGCGGCGGATGGTCGTGTGGGACGACCTCGAGCCCACCGTGCCCCTGCACATCTACGACAAGGGCGTCGAGTTCCGCGTGGCGCCGGGCGCGGAGGCCTCGAGGGAGGCGCTCGTGTCCTACCGCATCGGCGACATGCTCGCGCCCGCGCTCCCGCAGGTCGAGCCGCTGTCCGAGGTGGTCACGGAGTTCCACACGGCGATCGCCGAGCGGCGCGAGGCGCTGACGAACGGCACCTCCGGCCTCCGCGTGCTCTCGATCCTGGAGGCCGCGACGGCGAGCCTGGCCGCCGACGGCGCCTCGATCCCGATCGGGTCGCGGTGACGGGGACCACGCTCGCGGGCTCCCGCGCCGTCGTGACCGGCGGCGCCGGCGTCGTCGGGTCGCACGTCGTGGACCTGCTCGTGCGCGAGGGCGCCCGCGAGGTCGTCGTGATGGACGAGTTGAGCCGGGGCCGCCCGGAGAACCTCGCCTGGGCGCTCGCGAACGGGCGCGTCCGCCTCGTCCCGGCGGACGTGCGGGACGCCCCCGAGGTCCGCAGGATCGTGGACGGCGCCGACGTGGTCTTCCACCAGGCCGCGATCCGGATCACGCGATGCGCGGAGGAGCCGCGGCTCGCGCTCGAGGTGCTCGTGGACGGGACGTTCAACGTCGCGGAGGCTTGCATCGCAGGCGACGCCGGCCGCCTCGTCTTCGCCTCCTCCGCCGCCGTGTACGGGGCGGCGCCGCGGATGCCGATCGCCGAGGACGAGGCGCCGTCCGCGAACCGCACCCTGTACGGGACGGCGAAGCTCTTCGGGGAGGGCCTCGCCCGGAGCCTGCACGACACGCGGGGGCTGGACTACGTCGCGCTCCGGTACTTCAACGTGTACGGGCCTCGCATGGACATCCTCGGCCCGCACACGGAGGTGCTCGTCCGCTGGATCGAGCGCATCGCCCGCGGCGAGCCGCCGCTGATCCTGGGCGACGGCACGCAGACGATGGACCTCGTGTACGTCGAGGACGTCGCTCGCGCGAACGGGCTCGCGGCGGTCGCACCCGTGACGGACGAGGTCTACAACGTCGGGACCGGCGTCGAGACGAGCCTCAACGATCTCGCCCGGGCGCTCCTGGACGTCATGGGCTCCGATCTCGAGCCCGAGCACGGGCCGGCCAGGGCGGTGAACGACGTGCCGAGGCGCGTCGCGGACACGGCGAAGTCCCGCCGTGACCTCGGGTTCGAGGCACGGGTGGGGCTCGAGCGCGGCCTGCGGCTCCTCGTCGACTGGTGGCGGGGCGAACGCGGGGCGCAGGAGCGGCCGGCGTGACCGCCATCCCGATCATGCGGCCGTGGCTCGGGGCCGAGGAAGCCGAGGCGGCGGCCGCGGCGGTCGCCTCCGGCTGGGTCGCCCAGGGGCCTCGGGTCGCCGAGTTCGAACGGGCCGTCGCGGACCGGGTCGGGTCCCGCGAGTGCGTCGCGGTCTCCTCGTGTACCGCGGCGCTCCACCTGTCGCTGGTCGCCCTCGGGCTGGGGCCCGGCGACGAGGTCGTCGTGCCCTCGCTCTCGTTCATCGCGACGGCGAACGCCCCGACCTACGTCGGCGCGACGCCGGTGTTCGCCGACGTGGATCCGGTGACCCAGGACCTCACGGCGAAGACGATCGAGCAGGTGCTCTCGCCCGCGACGCGCGCCGTCATCGTCGTGCACCAGTGCGGGATGCCGGCCGACCTGGCGGCGATCCACGAGCTCTGCGATCCGGCGGGCGTCGCCGTGATCGAGGACGCGGCGTGCGCGATCGGGAGCACGTACCGGGGCGAGCCGATCGGGACGGGATCGGAGCTCGTCGCGTTCTCGTTCCACCCCCGCAAGGTGATCACCACCGGCGAGGGCGGGATGCTCGCCACCTCGGACGCCGAGCTCGCCGGCCGCCTGCGACGGCTGCGGGAGCACGGGATGAGCGTGAGCGCGGCGGAGCGACACGCGGCCGGCCGCGTGATCATCGAGCGCTACCTGGAGACCGGGTTCAACTTCCGGATGACCGACGTCCAGGCCGCGATCGGCCTCGTGCAGCTGTCCCGGCTCGACGAGATCGTTGCGCGGCGCCGGCGGCTCGCGGGTCGGTACCGCGAGCTGCTCCGCGACGTCCCGGGCCTGGAGATGCCCGTCGACCCCACGTACGGCGAGACGAACCACCAGTCGTTCTGGGTCGTCCTGCCCGACGGCTTCCCGGTGGAGCGGGACGAGCTCCTCGAGCGCCTCCTCGATGCGGGGATCTCGGCCCGGCGCGGCATCATGGCCGCGCACCTCGAGCCGGCGCACGCCGAGCGGTCCCACGGCGACCTGGCCGTCACCGAACGGCTCACCCGACGCTCGCTGCTGCTCCCGCTCTTCCACGAGATGACCGAGCAGGAGCAGGACCGGGTGGCGGCGGCGCTCCGGCGCGAGGCCGGCCTCCGGGACGTCTGACCGCCCTCACCGGATGGAGCCATGACCGCGCGACCGCTGCTGATCGTCGGTGCCGGGGGGTTCGCCCGCGAGACGATCGAGGCCGTGCGCGCCGTGAACGCCGCGGCGCCTCGGTGGGAGCTGCTGGGGATGCTCGACGACGATCCCGCGCTGCACGGTGGGTCGGTCGGCGGGGTGAGGATCCTCGGCCGAACGGCGGACGTGGCCGGTTTCCCCGACGCGGCGGTCGTCGTGTGCGTGGGGAACCCGGCCGACTACGCGTCCCGGTGGCGGATCGTCCGCCGGCTCGGGCTCGAGGCGGAGCGCTGGGCGACGATCGTGCACCCGGCGGCGGTGCTGCCGGGATCGGCCGGGGTCGGCCCGGGATCGGTCGTCCTCGCCGGCGCCGTCGCGACGGCCGCCGTGTCGATCGGCGCCCACGTCGCGGTGATGCCCGGGGTGGTGCTCACGCACGACGACCTGGTGGAGGACTTCGCGACGCTGGCCTCGGGCGTGCGCCTCGGTGGCCGGGTGAGGGTCGAGGAAGGCGCGTACGTGGGTGCCGGCGCGCTCGTCCGCGAGCGGGTCGCGATCGGACGATGGGCGCTCGTCGGCATGGGGGCCGTCGTGCTCGCCGACGTCCCACCCGGTGAGGTCTGGGTCGGCGTGCCGGCCCGGCGCCTGCGCGCGGGACCCGTGCCCGCCGGCGGTCCGGTCGAGGAGCCGCCGCGGACCCCGGGCGAGCGAGCGGGGAGGGCACCGTGAGGGTCCTCGTCGCTCCGCTGAACGCGCGGATCGGCGGCACCCAGATCAACGCCGTGGACCTCGGGGCCGCGGTGCGGGACCTGGGCCACGAGGTGCTCGTGTACGCGGAGGAGGGGCCACTCGACGAGCTGATCGCGGGCCGCGGGCTCCCGAAGGTCGTGGCGGCGACCCCTGCGCAGCGGGTGCGTGGGACCCGGGCGGCTCGGGAGCTCCACGCGGCGGTCGTCCGGGAGCGCATCGACCTCGTCCACGCCTACGAGCGAGCCCGGGCGGTGCAAGCGTACGTCGGGGCGTTCCTGCGCACCGGGACGCCCGTGGTGGCGACGATCTACTCGATGTCCGTCCCCCGGGACCTGCCCCGCGACCTGCCGATCGTGGTCGGCACGCGCGAGCTGCTGGCCTCGGCGCGCGAGCGCGACATGGACGCCGTCGACCTCCTTGAGCCGCCCGTCGACACCCGCTCGGACCACCCCGGGGTCTCTGGGAGCGCGTTCCGGCTCGACCTCGGGATCGGGGCGGACGAGCTCGCGGTGGTCGTCGTGTCGCGCCTGTCGGAGGTGCTGAAGCTGCAGGGGCTGCTGGGAGCGATCGATGCCGTGGAGGTCCTCGCGACGGAGTTCCCGGTCCGGCTCGTGATCGTGGGCGACGGCCCGGCGCGCGATCGGGTGGGCGAGCGCGCCGAGTCGGCGAACGAGCGAACGGGTCGGACGGTCGCGATGATGACCGGGTTCATGCAGGATCCGAGACCCGCCTACGCGGCGGCCGACGTCGTCCTGGGGATGGGGAGCTCCGCGCTCCGCGGTATGGCCCTGGGCAAGCCGCTGGTCGTGCTCGGCGAGGGCGGCTTCTCCGAGGTGTTCGATCCGACCAGCGCGACGAGGTTCTTCGAGATCGGAATGTACGGGTTCGCCGACGAGGCGGAGCCGGACAGGCTCGCCGGCCAACTCCGCCGGCTGCTGGGGGACGCGGAGCTCCGCGGCGAGCTCGGCCGGTACTCGCGGAGCGTCGCGGAGGAGCGCTACGGGCTCGAGGCGGCCGCCTCGGCCCTCGACGGCATCTACCGACGGGTCGCGGCCCGTCGTGCCGGGCTCCTGGCCAGGATCGCGCACGGCGCGAGGGCCGGTGCGCGGCTGCTGCGCTCGCGGGCGACGCGCCGGACCGCGCCGGCCCCGGGCCGGGCCGGACGGAAGCCGAGCGAATGGTGAACGCGCTCGCGCAGGCAGGGGATGCGCCCGGCGTCCCGTTCGTCGACCTCGCGCCGCAGCACCGCGAGATCGCCGACGAGGTGGCGGCCGGCTGGGGGCGGGTGGTGGAGCGCTCGGCCTTCGTCCTCGGCGAGGAGGTGGGCGCGTTCGAGGAGGCCTTCGCCGCCTCGTGCGGCGTCGGCCACTGCGTCGGCGTGGCCAACGGCACGGATGCCCTTGAGATCGCGCTCCGCGCGGTCGGGGTCGGGCCCGGCGACGAGGTGATCCTGCCGGCGAACTCCTACGTCGCGAGCGCCTACGCGGTCCATCGGGCGGGCGGGACGCCGGTCCTGGTGGACGTGGACCCGAAGCACCTGCTGATCGACCCCGCGCGCGTCGCGGAGCGGGTCGGGCCGCGGACCCGGGCCGTGATGCCCGTCCACCTCTACGGCCAGTGCGCGCCCGTCGAGGACCTCGTCGCCGTCGTTCCCGAGCACGTGGCGGTGGTGGAGGATGCCTCCCAGTCCCAGGGCGCCCGGCGCCACGGGATCCCCGCCGGAGGGCTCGGCGCCGCCGCCGGGATGAGCTTCTACCCGAGCAAGAACCTCGGCGCCTATGGCGATGCCGGCGCGGTCGTGTCGGCGTCCTCGGAGGTCGCCGGACGCGCCAGGGTGTTCGCGAACCAGGGCGCGGAGGCGCGCGACCGCCACGTGGTCCGCGGGACGAACTCCCGACTGGACACGCTCCAGGCCGTGGTGCTCTCCGCGAAGCTCCGTCGCCTCCGCGACTGGAACGCGGCCCGGGCCGCGGCGGCGGCCGGGTACGACGAGCGGCTCGCGCCGGCCGAGCGGATCTCGCGACCCGGCTCGATGGACGGCAACGACCACGTGTGGCACCTGTACGTCGTGCGGGTGGACGATCGGGACGCCGTGGCGAGGGCGCTGCGCGAGGCGGGCGTCGGCTGCGGCGTGCACTACCCGGTGCCGATCCACCTCCAGGAGGCCTTCCGGGACCTCGGGCACCGGCCCGGTGACTTCCCCGTGGCCGAGGAGGCCGCCGGGCGCATCCTGTCGCTCCCGATGTACCCGCACCTGGCCCCCGAGCAGCAGGACCGGGTCGTGGCGACGCTGCTCGGCGCGGTGACCTGACGATGGGCCGGGACCCCTCCGTGTACGTCCACGAGGCCGCCCTGTGCGAGTCCGAGGACGTGGGTCCGCGGACCCGGATCTGGGCCTTCGCGCACGTCATGCGCGGTGCCCGCGTGGGCCAGGACTGCAACATCGGCGGCCACGCCTTCGTCGAGGACGGCGCCGTGGTCGGCGACCGCGTCACCGTCAAGAACGGCGTGATGATCTGGGACCGCGTGGAGATCGAGGACGACGCGTTCCTCGGTCCCGGATGCGCGTTCACGAACGACGACCGCCCGCGGACCGGGCGGCGGCTCGGGCGCGAGGAGCTGATCCCCACCCGAGTTCGTCGCGGCGCGAGCATCGGCGCGAACGCGACGATCGTCTGCGGCGTCACGATCGGCTCGTTCGCGCTGGTCGGAGCGGGTGCCGTCGTCACGCGCGACGTGCCGGCGCACGCCCTGGTCGTCGGGAACCCGGCCACCCGGACCGGCTGGGTGTGCGAATGCGGCCGGACGCTGGACGAGGGGCTGGCGTGTGGCTGCGGCCGGCGGTACCGTAGGGTGACCTCCGGGCTGGAGCCCGCCGCGTCCGGGGACGAGGACCCGGTCGTCGTAGTGAGGGCGCGGACCCGCGAGCGCAGACCGTCTACGCCGGACGGCGCATGACGGGCGAGGCGCGCTCAGGCACCATGAGCCACCGGGCTTGGGCCGGGTGGTGACCGCGCGCGGAGGAGGCACGGAGCGGATGAAGGCTCGAAGCGACAACGGCAAGCGGGGCCTCGGCGAGGAGTTGGGCCTCACACGCCGTGACCTGCTCCGTCGCGGGGCCGTCGTCGGCGGCACCCTCCTGTGGGTCGCCCCGGCGATCCAGAGCATCGCTCCCAAGGCGTACGCGGCCCAGCAGGTCGGATCCTTCAAGGCCTGTTGCCAGTGCTCGGGGAGCCAGGTCCAGCCGGCCGGTTGCACCGTCGACGTCATCACGTACGACGAGTGCGCCCAGCGGTGCGGCGGGGCCGCGATGGTCGCGCACCACGGCGTCGGGAACTACACCTGCGTCGACGGCACCTGCGTGCCGCTCGACGACGAGGTCACCGAGAGCACCGGTGCCACCGGGCCGACCGGCGCGAGCGGGGCGAGCGGGACCACCGGGCCTCCCAGCAACGGGTAGCCGCCCGGCGCCTCTCGAGCGGAGCTACCGCGCGCTCGGCCACGCCTTCACGATCTCGTCCGACGTGCCTCGGATCGCCGCGGTGCTCGATCGGCTGCTCGCACCCTTCCGCGACCGCTCGCGGGGCCCGCGCCGCGTCCGGTACCTGATCGGGGAGGGACGGTCCACGCCCCTGGCGCTGTTCGTGAACGGCCGGCGGCGCTCCGACGCGGCGAGCCCGGCCGAGGCGATCGACCTGCTCCTGTGGGACGTCTACGACCGGGCGTTCCGGGGCGAGAGCGAGAGCCTCGTGATCCATGCCGGGCTCGTGTCCCTCCGGGGACGCGGGATCTTGCTGCCCGGCCTCCCCGACGCCGGCAAGACCACCCTCGTGGCGGGGCTCGTGCGGGCCGGCTTCGCCTACCTGAGCGACGAGGCGGCCGTCTTCGATCCCGCCTCTGGGCGCTTCCTGGCCTTCCCGAGACCGCTCGGCATGGAGCTCCCGACGCTGCGGCTGTTCCCCGGGCTCGAGGAGCGGCTGCCGGCGGAGCTCCGGGGGACGGATCGGATGACCCGGCACGTGCCGGCGACGGCGATCCGGCGCGGCTGCATCGGGCGCTCGTGCGTGCTCCGCCACGTCGTCGTTCCGCGGTACCGAGCGGGGGCCGCGACGAGGCTCGAGCCGGCCGGGCGTGCGGAGACGTTGATGCTGCTGTCCCGCAGCGCCTTCTCCTCGAGGCGGTTCGCCGCCGACGGGCTCGAGCCGATGGCGGCGGCGCTCGCGGGCGCCGGGTGTCACCGGCTCGAGATGGGCGATCTGGCGGGCGCGGTCGACGCGGTGGCGTCCCTGGTGGCGTGAAACGCGGGGCCGAACGAGGACGATCGAGGAGGCGACGGGCGGGGGCCACCCCGCCCGTTCCTCGTGTCCGGGTCGCTCAGGACTCGCAGGCCGTGAGGGTCTCGCCGTTCGCGCAGGAGTCCGATCCCGTCCCGCCGTCGAGGTTGTCGATGCCGTCCCCGCCGTCGAGCGTGTCGTCCCCCTCGTTCCCGGCGATCGTGTCGTCGCCCGCACCGCCCGAGAGGGTGTTGCGCCGGTCGTCGCCCGCGATCGTGTCCCCGTTCGCCGAGCCCATCACCGAGGAGATCGCGGACAGCGTGTCGGACCCGTCACCCGTGGCGGTGCCGGCGACGAGATCCACGACCACCCCCGCAGTGGCGCCCGTGAAGTCCACCGTGTCGGGGCCGCCGCCGCCCTCGACCGTGTCGTTGCCGCCGCCCGGCCGGAACGTGTTGCGCTGCCGGCTCCCGGTGATCGTGTCGTCGAACGGCGACCCGACGACGATCTGGATCCCGGCAAGGGTGTCGGTGCCCCATCCCGTGGCCTCGCCGGTCTCGAGGTTCACCTCGATGCCCGCCGGCGCCGCCGCGAACGTGACCACGTTGTTCGCCCCGGGACCGCCCTCCATCTGGTCGTCGCCCTCGCCGCCGTCGAGCGTGTCGTCGCCGGGTCCTCCGGTGAGCACGTCGTTGCCGGCGCCGCCCATGATCGTCTCGCCGGTGCGCCCGCCCGTCACCGTGTCGTCGTGGTCCGAGCCCACCACCCGCTCGAACAGGTCGATCGTGTCCTTGCCCAGACCCGATCCCGTCCGGGCGAACAGGTCGATCGTCACCGCGCCCGGCGCGCGCGACGCGTCGAGCTCGTCCACCCCGGCCCCGCCGTCGAGCGCGTCCTTGCCCTCGTCGTGGTGGACGACGTCGCCCCCGCCGCCGCCGCTCACCTCGTCGTTGCCGGCCCCGCCGTCGAGCTCATCGACGCCCCCGCCGCCGATGAGGCGGTCGTTGCCGTCGGAGCCGCACAACACGTCGTCGCCGCCGGAGCCCCGGAGGGCGTCGTCGCCGCCGAGCCCGACGATCACGTCGTCGCCGGCCGTGCCCCGCAGGTCGTCGTCCCCTCGGGTCCCCACGATCGTGGCCCGCTGACCGTGGCAGGAGCGGGCGGCCGAGGCCGGCAGCGCGGTGGCGACCACCGCGATCGGGACGAGGCAGAGCGCGAGGACGAGCCTCGCCGGTCGAGCGATCCTCATGGTCGATCCTCCAGATCCGGTCGGGTGTGCGAGCTGTCAGGATGCACCGGCGGCACCGGCCGCGGCGAGTCGGAGTATCCCGCACGCCGGCCCGCGTTGACCCCCTGGCACTCCCGTGGCTATCCTGTTAGCACTCACGGGCACCGAGTGCTAATGGCACCGGCTGGCCGTGCGGGAGACCGGAGGCGAGCGAGGAGGAGGAGCGGCACATGGGCAAGAACTTCAACCTGAAGCCCCTGGAGGACCGGATCGTCGTCAAGCCCGGCGAGGAGGAGGAGACCACGATCTCCGGCATCGTGATCCCGGACACCGCGAAGGAGAAGCCCCAGGAGGGCACCGTCGTGGCCGTCGGGCCCGGCCGGTTCGAGGACGGGGCCCGGGTCCCGCTCGACGTGGCCGTCGACGACAAGGTGATCTACAGCAAGTACGGCGGCACCGAGGTCAAGGTCGAGGGCGAGGAGTACCTGATCCTGTCGGCTCGCGACGTCCTCGCCGTCCTCTCCAAGTAAGGACCCGATCTCCCACGGGGGCTCGCGCGCGCCGCGCCGAGCCCCCGGTTGCTGCTCGGATCGGGTCGCGAAGAAGGAGGCCAGATGGCTAGCAAGCTCCTGAAGTTCTCCGAGGACGCGCGACGCTCGCTCGAGGCCGGTGTGAACCGGCTCGCCGACACGGTCGCGCTCACGCTGGGCCCGAAGGGCCACAACGTCGTCCTCGACAAGAAGTGGGGTGCGCCGACGATCACGAACGACGGCGTCACGATCGCGAAGGACATCGAGCTCGAGGACCCGTGGGAGAACATGGGCGCCCAGCTCGCGAAGGAGGTCGCGACCAAGACGAACGACGTCTCGGGCGACGGCACGACCACCGCGACGGTGCTCGCCCGGGCGATGGTCCGTCACGGCATGCGCAACGTGGCCGCGGGCGCGAACCCGATGGCCCTCAAGCGCGGCATCGAGAAGGGCGTGGTCGCCGCCGTGGAGGCGATCAAGGGCCAGGCCAAGGACGTCGAGTCCCGCGACGAGATCGCGAACGTCGCAGCGATCTCGGCGGCCGATCCCGCGATCGGCGACGTGCTCGCCGAGGCGCTCGACCGCGTCGGCAAGGACGGCGTCGTCACGGTCGAGGAGTCCAACACGTTCGGCATGGAGCTGGAGTTCGTCGAGGGGATGCAGTTCGACAAGGGCTACATCTCGCCGTACTTCGCCACCGACCAGGAGCGGATGGAGTCGGCGCTCGACGATCCGTACATCGCGGTCGTGAACAAGAAGATCGGCAGCGTGCAGGAGCTCCTCCCGCTGCTCGAGAAGGTCCTGCAGTCGGGCAAGTCGCTCCTCGTGATCGCCGAGGACGTCGAGGGCGAGGCGCTCGCGACGCTCGTGGTGAACAAGATCCGCGGCACGTTCACGGCCGTCGCCGTGAAGGCGCCCGGGTTCGGCGAGCGCCGCAAGGCGATGCTGCAGGACATCGCGACGCTCACGGGTGGCGAGGTGATCTCCGAGGAGGTCGGGCTCAAGCTCGAGAACGTCGGGCTCGACCTGCTCGGCCGGGCCCGCAAGATCGTCGTCACGAAGGACGACACGACGATCGTCGAGGGGGGCGGTGACGCCGAGGAGGTCAAGGGTCGCATCGCCCAGATCAAGGCGGAGATCGAGAAGACGGACTCGGACTGGGATCGCGAGAAGCTCCAGGAGCGACTCGCCAAGCTCGCC
>DATBMU010000074.1:0-22687 GCA_036554665.1 Actinomycetota bacterium
GGCGCCCATGCCGACGATGAGGGTGTGCGCGACGAACGTGGCGACGACCAACCTCAGGGCTCTCTTCATGATCTGCTCCGTCCTCCTCGGCGACGAGGAAGCCCGGGACGATCCACGCCCGGGTGGCGGTTCGCGTTCGCGCCGCCGTGCCGAGGGATCTCGATGCGGTTGTCACTCGACCCCTGCCTCGCGATCGAGCGCCTTCCGAGGTTCGACCGACATCCGGTCGGTCCGTCCTCGGGGCCTGAACCTAGCCGAGGATCGGGGCGGTGCAAAGGGAACTTCGCGCATCACCCGGCCGGGGGACGCGTTCGGACCCGTGGCGATCTTCGCGATCCCGCATGGCGACCTGCGCGAACGCCGACGGCATCGCTCGCGGACGCAACCGCCGAAAAAAAGTTCCGACAACCCTCGCCCGCCCACGGATCGAAGGCGGTGTCCGTGCGCGTTCCGCGCACAGACCGGGTGACGCCGATCCGCCGTGTGATAGACACGGGGCTTCCATCCCACGCCCGAGGGAGCGAACCGATGAAACGAACGATCCTCGCGCTCGTGATCGTGGTCCTGACGTTCCCTTTCGTTGCGGGTCCGGTCGCGGGCCTTCCCGGACCCGATCCGGCCGACTCACCGAACCGGTTCGAGATCTTCCTCCGCGAGATCGAGGACGACCGCGAGACGTACGAGTCGCTCGTGTTCTCGAGCTCCAAGGGGTGGGACTTCGGGGACCGAGCGGCGTACTCCTGCGCGTGGGTCGAGTACGTCTCCGGCGGGAAGGTGCAGTTCCGGGTCGACTTCGAGCTGGTGATCGGCCCCGACTACCGGCCCGGGTCGCTCGAGGTGAACGACCGCAACGGCGTGGAGGAGAAGCCGGACGGCCAGACACGGTGCGGTGACGGGGACGGCCCCGGCGCGAACCTGCGACACGACGGATCGCCCTTCGTCGAGGGCGGCGCGAGGTTCGACGTGTTCAAGCGCGATCGGAAGCTGACGTCGTTCCGGCTGCCGGCGGTCTCCGACGTGAACGACGAGAGTTTCTGGTCGGTCGGGGACCAGCACCGCGAGGCCTACCTCTGGTCCGGCGAGGAGGGCGAGGATCCGGTCCCGGTGCTGCGGGCGTTCGTCAAGCCGGTCGCGGCGCACGTGACGGTCGGCCGGGACTGAGGATGGCCGACATCACCGCTCCGCGGGGAGCGGTGGCTCAGCGTGCGCGACGCCGGACGAGGCGGCGCGCGAGGCCCGACGTCGCGAGGAGCAGCACGAGCCCCGGCGGCACGACGTAGATCGCACCCGACACGGTGTCTTCGTCCCCGCCGCTCAGACCGGCGGGAGCGTGACACGGGTGCTGCTGATGACCCTGACAGCTCGGTGACGGCGTCGGGGTCTCGGTCTCGCTCGGCGACGGCGGGTCGCTCGGGCTCGGCGTCTCCGTCGGGTCCGGCGTGTTCGTCGCGCTCGGCGACGGCGTCTCGGTCGGGCTCGGCGTCTCCGTCGGGCTCGGGGTCTCGGTCGGCGAGGGGGTCTCGCTCGGGCTCGGGGTCTCGCTGGGCGAGGGCGTCTCCGTGGGCGACGGCGACTCGCTCGGGCTCGGCGACGGCGACTCGCTCGGCGATGGCGACTCCGACGGGGTCTCGCTCGGCGACGGCGACTCCGACGGGGTCTCGCTCGGCGAGGGCGACTCCGACGGGGTCTCGCTCGGGCTCGGCTCGTCCACGGTGGGGCTCGGCTCCGGCGTCTCGGGGGACGGCGGCGGAGGAGGCGGCGCGTTCTCGCCGCTGGCCTCCGGGGTCGGTTCGGGCGTGGGAACGGGCTCGCTCCGTGGGGACGGCTGGGGCGGGGGCGGGCTCGACGCGGGTGGCGGTTCGGTCACCAGGACGTCGCCGAGGAACTGCATCAACACCTCGACGACCTCTCGCGGCAGGTCGTCGAGCAACGGACCGAGCGTCGCCAGGATCTGGGCGTTCAGCTCCGTCACGTCGGCGCCGGCCGCGATCGCGAGCGTCAGCTCCTCGAAGAGGTCCCGCGCCAGCCTCGTGACCTCCTCCGACGTGGGATCGCCGACGAGGACGTCCTCGAGCTCGTGCAGGGCCTCCTCGGCCGCCGCGATGTGCTCGCGCGCCGGCCCCTCGGCGTTCGGGCCCGGGGCGTCGGTCCCGGCCCCGCGGGCGAGGACCACCGCGAGGACGATGATCGATGCCGCCGCGGCGCCCTGGAGCCGCTCCACCCATCGGCGCTCGCGTGGTTCCCGGCCGCGGGCGGCGGCCGCCGCGAACGGGACCGCCCCGGCGACGGGGCGAACCCCCGGAGGCCGGCCCTTGCGCCCCGACAGGGCGGTGGCGAGCTCCTTGAGCCCGGGGCCTTCCTCGACGACCGCGTCCGCCGCGACGACGAGGGCCGGGACGGCCGCCGCGCGGTCGGTCGTGAGGACGATGATGCGCGTCTTGGGCGAGGCGTCCCGGAGCGCGGGCAGGATGGAGTCGCCCCGCTCGATCGCGACGTCCTCGTGGACGAGCACGACGTCGGGCCGGTGCTCCTGCACCGCGCGGGTGGTGTCCGCCGCCGTCGCGGCCTCCGCCGACACGGCGAAGCCGCGCTCCTCCAAGAGGAAGCGCGCGAGGTTCCGCTCCAGCGGGCGGCGGTCCGCCACCACGGCGGATCGACGAGAGGTGCCTCTCTTCATCGCTCCTGTTCCGAACGATCGCAGTGCGCTGCGCATCCATGTATAGCCCATCAACGCGCTCACCACAGCTACCCAACGGGGCTAGTTCCAGCGGGGTCGGGGCCTCGCCCATTCGGCCGACAAGCCGTTGCGCCCGAAGGGACCCGGCGCCACGCGACACCGGTCAGCGCTCGGCGGAGATCCTCCCGTCGCGCATCGGGAGCATCCGGTCGAAGGACGTCCGCGCGCCCTCGTCGTGCGTCGCGACGAGACAGGCCGTGCCTCCGTCGCACGCGGACCGGAGTGCGGCGAAGACTTTCTCGGCCCAGCCGCGGTCCTGATGCCCGCTGGGTTCGTCGGCGATCAGCAGCCGGGGGCGGAGCAACAGGGCCCGCGCGAGCGCCGTCCGCTGCTGCTCGCCGACGGAGGTCTCCGAGGGCCGGCGCTCGGCGAGTTGCGTCAGGCCGAACGCCTCCAGGAGCTCGTCGATGCGATCGACGTGGTCGTCGAGCGAGCCGCCGAGCTTCGCGGCGTGCGCGACGTTCTCCCGGACGGTGAGCTCCTCGAGCAGCCCGAGCTTCTGCGGCACCACCGCGACGTCGGTCCAGCGCGGCGGGCCGTCGGCTGCGTCGCCGAGTCGATCGCCCGGGAGATCGATCCGGCCTCGGTCGGCGTGTTCCCACCCCGCCACGAGGTTCAGCAGCGTGGTCTTGCCGGAGCCGGACCGGCCGACGAGCCCGACCATCTCGCCCTCGAACACCTCGAACGAGACGTCCTCGACGGCGTGCACGAGGTCGATGCCGCGGTGGTAGGTCTTCGAGACGCTCTCGACGCGGGCGACCGTGGGTGCGTCGGCCGCCAGGATCGGACCGGGTGCGGCGATCGTCCCCGCGCCGGAGGCCGAGCGTCGCGGCTCCACCACCTCGCCGTGGTCGAGCCGGAGCAGGACGTCGGCGGCGCGCATCACCGTCGCATCGTGCGTCGCCAGGACGAACGTGACGCCCCGCTCGCGGAGCGAGCGGATCGCGCCGAGCACGCCGTCCGCGGACGCGGTGTCGAGCTCGGCCGTCGGCTCGTCGGCGACGATGACCCGCGCGCCGCTCACGAGCGCCTGCGCGAACGCCGCGCGTTGCTGCTCGCCTCCCGAGAGCTCGCCGGGGAGGTGATCGACGCGGTCGGCGATCCCGAGCTCCGCCACGACCTCGTGCACGTGACCGTCGCGGGCGACGCGGGACAGGTGCTCGCCGACCGTCAGGTGGGGCAGGAAGTTGTCGGACGGCCGCTGGAACACATAGCCGACCGTGTACCGGCGCAGGCGCCGACGTCGGTGGGACGACGCCCGCGCGATCGCCCGTCCCTCGACCTCGACCGATCCCGACGTCGGGCGGTCCATCCCCGCGATCAGGCGGAGCAGCGAGGACTTCCCGCTCCCGCTCGGGCCGGCGACGGCGACGAGCGCGTTCGCCGGGAACGTGGCGGTCACCCCTCGGAGGGCCCGGACCCGGCCGGTCGCGGACGGGTAGGTCTTGACCACGTCCTCGCACCGCACGGCGATCCGGTCACTCGGCAACGCGCATCACCGCCCCCAGGTCGACGGTCCGCGCGCGCCGGTCCATCACGAACGCGCCGAACCACGAGAAGCCGGCGACGGCGATCCCCGCGACCGCGATCAGGACCAGGGGGAGGATCAGCAGCGGGGGTGGCGGGATCGTCGTGATCGGGTCGAGCAGGGGCACCGTGAAGGACGCGGCGGCCAGGGCCAGGGCCGCCCCCACCGCGAAGGACCACGCGAGCATCGCCCCCAGCTCCAGCGCGAGCGCGCGGAGATGCTGAGCGTGCCGCATCCCCATCCGCGTCGAGATCGCCTGGGAGACGACCTGAGCACGCTGCCGCGCCTGCAGGTACAGGAGCATCCCGACGAGCGTGAGCGATGCCGCGATGAGCCCGAGCACGTTCACGACGACGAACGTGTTGATCGCGGCCGCGATGTACGGGATCTCCGCGATCTCCTCGGCGGCGACGATCGTGTGGGGTGGGAACGGGACCTCGCCGAACGCCGCGCGCACGCCGTCGGGATCGCCCTCGACCCAGAGCTCCGTGCTCGCGCCCGCGTCGTTCAGCGGGTTGAACGGGAGGTCGACCAGGCCCAGGAAGGTCGCCTCGTCGACCACGACCATCGGGTTGAGCGAGTACATGCCGGGGAAGGCGGTGGTCCGCGCCACGATCTCGACCGGCGTCGTGGCGCCGGCCACCTCGATCTCGTCGAACGTGATCCGCCCCCCTCCGGCGAGCAGGACGGGGACACGATCGCCGCTCGGCTCGACCAGCAGGCCCATCAGGTCCTCGAGGGGCGCGTCGGCGAACCGCGGGTGCCAGTACGCGGCGTCCGGCAGCGTCGCGGCGTCGACGGCGAGCAGGTCGAGAGGCCGGTCGCTCGGCAGCCGCGCTCCGGCGCCGAAGCGGACGGCACGGGTCATCGGATAGGGGAACGTCTCGGGGACGGGCGTGCGGTAGTCGATCTTCCCCGCGACGTCCGCCCCGACGAAGACCCCCGCCTTGGCGGCGACGGTGGTCTCGAGCGAGCTCGACACGATCTGCGCGTGCAGGAACGTCCCGAGGCACAGGCCGGCGGCGCCTACCAGCATGACCGCGAGCGCGCCGCTGCCGGCGAGCCGCCGGGTGGCCAGGTAGGGGGCCGGCGAGGCTCCCGCCGTGGGCCGGCGCAGGCGCGCGACGCCGAACCGCGCCACCCTCGCGCTGAAGATCGCGAACGCCGCCAGCAGCAGGAACGGGAACGCCACCAGCGCCAGGCTCGGCTTCAGCACGCCGAGTCGCTCGTCGGGGATGAACGCGCCCCCCTCGCGGAGCCGCTGCAGCGCGAGGTAGGCGAGCACGGCGAGACCCAGCTCCCAGGGCACGAGGGCAGCGATGCGGGCGAACCGATGTCCGTGCGGCTCGACGACGCTGACGAAGGTCCGCGCCGAGACGGCGGAGATCACGACGATCGCGACGACGACGGCCAGGACGGCGAAGAGCGTGGCGTTCAGGGTCGCGCTGCGCTCGATCCGTCCGACCGGTCCGACCAGGGCCACGGCGAGGAACGCCGCGGCGAAGCCGAGGAGGCCCCCGATCAGACAGGGAAGGGCGGACTCCAGCGCCGCCTTCAGTCCGACCGACCACGCGGAGGTGCCGCGGGCGAACAGCCAGGCGGCCTCCACGCGCCGGGCCCGGATCGAGAAGGCGCCCGCCGCCGCGACGACGACGACCGCCACCGCGATCGCTGCGAGCTGGAGCACGCGCGTGGGCCCCTCCACGGCGGCGACCTGCTCCTGCGCGTCGGCGACGACGAGGCCGATCGACGACGACAGGTTGGTCGAGACCCGGCCGAAGGAGAAGAACTCGCGCGAGCCGGCGAAGAGGCGTCCGAGCGGGGTGTCGAGGTCGCTGATCCGTTCGCGCACGCTCCCCACGAGCCGCTGGAGCTCCAGGGCGTCCTCGAGGCCGACCGCCGCGGGATCCTCGATCGGCGCCACCCACGTGGCAGTGACCGAGTCCTGGCCGAGGGCGCGCGCCAGCTCGATGACCTGGTCGCGGTCGGCGAGGATCGGCTGGGGGAGCGGGCTGCAGTCCGGACAGGGCACGTGGAACTCCTCCTGCCACGAGAACCAGTAGCCGCCGAGCTGCGTCCGGTAGACGGCTCGGTAGACGCCGTCGACCGGAACGGTGGCGGTGCCGCCCCCCAGATCGAGGAGCTCGATCGTGTCCCCCGGCCCGAGGCCGAGCCCGTCCGCGATGAGGTCGGGGAGCCACACGCCGTCCCCCTCCTGCCCCGACAGCACCGCGACGTGATCGAGCACGTCGGTCGAGGCGAACAGCCGCCCGTCGCGCGTCTCGGTCCCGCCCGGCGCCGAGACGGTGACGGTCTCGCCGAGGGCCGCCACGATCGGCTCCCCGAGGATGGGGCTCTCGGCCGTGAGCCGACGGAACGGCTCATCGAGGTCCGCGATGTCCGGGGACCGCAGGCCGGGCTGGAGTCGGGTCGTCTCGAGCGGCAGGTTGGCGTACCGGAAGGCCATGCCGGCTCCGTACCGGGTCACGGACGGCCGGTCGATGGCGCCCCGGACGAGGCCGCTGGTCGTGGCGGACATGAACAGCGGGTAGGCGACCGTCGCGGCCGTGAGCAGGAGCGTGCCGAACGCGATCGCCGCGAACAGCGTCGGGTACCGAAGCAGGACCGTGGGTGCGTGGCGCCAGACGGCGTCGAGCCGGCCCCGTCCAGGCCTCGGCCCGCTCCGCCCCGCCCCGCGCGCCCCCATCAGCAGGAACGTACGTTCCCACAACCGGTCGGGGTTCCGGCGAGGGCTCAGGGGCGGTTGGCGCGCTCCTCCCGGTAGGCGATCAGCGCCTCCTCGGCCGTGTCGAACACCCGGTCGGGGCCGATCACGTCGAGGACCCCGGCGCGACCGAGCAACTCCTCCAGCGACGCGAGGAGCTCGACGAGGACCAGCCGGATCCCGCGCGCCGCGAGCTCGTCGTGGACCTCCTTCAGCATCCGCGCCGCGGTCGCGTCGATGTCGGAGATCGTGGCCGTGTCGACGACGAACCACTCGGCGTCGGGTGTCGCGTCGATCAGCTCGCGGGCCCGCTCGAAGAAGCGCTCTGTGTTCGCGTAGAACAGCGGCGCGTCGAAGCGGTAGAGCACGAAGCCGGGCTCCGTGCTCGCGTCCGGGTACCGGGCCGTGTCGAAGAACCCGTGCCGGCCGCGGATCCGACCCTCGATCGCGTCGTGCGGGCGCGCGGCGCGCCGGACGAAGTCCAGCACGGAGAGCGCGACGGCGATCAGGATCCCCTCGAGCAGCCCGATCACGACGGCGCCGACCGTCGTGGCGGCGGCGACGAGGAACTCCATCCGGCGGATCCGCCAGAGCCGTGCGAGCTCGTCGACCTCGATCAGGCGGATCACGGCCGAGATCACCACCGCGGCCAGGGCGGCGTTCGGCACGTTCTGCAGCGGCCGGGTGAAGAGCAGCAGCACCGCCACCATGAGGAACGCCGCCACGAGCCCGGCGACCTGCGAGCGCGAGCCCACCGACTCCGCCACGGCGGTCCGGGCGGCGCTCGCGCTGGTGGTGATCCCGCCGGAGAGCCCCGAGGACAGGTTCGCGGCCCCGAGCCCGACGAGGTCCCGGTTCGCGCTCACCTCGTACCCGCCCCGATGGGCGAACGCGCGCGAGCTCACGATCGTGTCCGCCGCCGCGATCAACGCGATCGCCGCCGCGGACGGGAGCAGCTCCAGGACATCGGTCCATCCGGCGTCGGGCACGTGGAGGGACGGCAGGCCCGACGGCAGGTCCCCCAGCACCGAGACGCCGCGCGCGGCGAGATCCAGGACCTCGACGACCAGCGTGGCCGCCACCACCGCCACGAGCGCGCCGGGGAACGTCGGCCGCCACCGACGGAGCAGGAGCACGGAGGCGAGGACGCCGACCCCCACGAAGAGCGTGGGGACGTTGGTCTCCGCCGCGCGCCGGATCATCTCGACGAACTGGAGGAACGTGCGCTCCTCCTCGAGCGTGATCCCCATCAACTTCGGCAGCTGCGTCGCGGTCACCGTGAGCGCGAGTCCCGCCTGGTAGCCGAGCAGGACCGGCTCGGAGAGCAGGTTCGCGAGGAACCCGAGGCGCAGGGCTCCGGCCGCGACGAGGACGACGCCGACCAACACCGCGGTGATGCCGGCGAGCGCCGCGTAGCGGAGCGGGTCGCCGCCGGCGAGCGGTGCGACCGCCGCGGCGAGCATCGCGGCGGTCGACGCGTCGAGCGCGACGACGAGTTGTCGCGAGGACCCGATCACCGCGTACGCGATCAGCGGCAGCACGCAGGAGTACAGCCCGGCGATCGGCGGCATGCCGGCCACCTCGGCCATCCCCATGCTGAGCGGGATCGCGATCGCGACGATCAGGAGTCCGGCCGTGAGGTCCTTCGAGAGCCACGAGCGGCGGTAGCCGTCGAGGGACCGCAGGACCGGGAAGGGCCAGCGGAGGCCCGGTCCGTCCTCGGCGTCGAGGGACGTGCGGGACGGTTCGGGGGTTCGGGTGGCGATGGCCATCGTGGCTTCCCCTCGACGCTACCGACGGGTCGAGGAACCCGAGCGGGTCGAACGGGGATGGGGCCGGAGGCCGAACGTCCCGAGTCGGCGACCCAATCTGCGGGGGCGAGGGCAGGAAAGCGGAACGGTTGGGCAGGAACGCGAAGGAACCGACCAGGGAACGCGCTAGCGGTGCGGTCGCGGCCGTTCCTACGATCGCCGTATGGCCAGGTACCTGATCCGGCGCTCGCTGTTCCTCGTGCTCGTGCTGTTCATCGTCTCCCTGATCACGTTCCTGATCTTCGTGAAGCTCCCGGCCTCCGACCCGGCCCGGCGGGCCGCCGGCAAGGCCACGACGCCCGAGAACATCGCCGCCGCGCGGGCGGCGTTCGGCCTCGACGAGCCCGTGTGGGTCCAGTACGGACGGTTCGCCCAGGGCCTCGTGCCCTGGCCCGGGCTGTTCCTGAACGAGGACGTGTACTTCTCGTACTCCAACTTCGTCCCGGTCAAGGAGGAGATCCTCCAGCGGTTGCCGGTGACGATCACGCTCGCGGTCGGCGCCGCGCTCTGCTGGCTGACGATCGGGCTCTCGGTGGGCATCGTCTCGGCGGTGCGCCGCCGGAGCGTGGCCGATCGGCTGGGGATGGTGTTCGCGTTGATCGGCGTCTCCGCGCCGCTCTTCTGGCTCGCGTACGTCTTCCTTTACGTCTTCTGGTTCAAGCTCGAGTGGGCGCCGTCATCCGGCATCCCGATCGGCGCCTCGGTCTGGGACGCGGTCGCCCAGGGCAGGTTCATCCTGCCGTGGATCGTGCTCTCGCTCTCGTACGCGGCGTTCTACGCCCGGATGGTCCGGGGCAACCTCGTCGAAACGATGGGGGAGGACTACATCCGGACGGCGCGAGCCAAGGGGCTGCCCGAGCAGCGGGTGATCTACAAGCACGGGCTGCGTGCGGCGCTAACCCCGATCGTCACGATGTTCGGGCTCGACCTCGCCGGCCTGCTCGGTGGAGCGTTCATCACCGAGACCGTGTTCAACCTCCCCGGCGTCGGCCAGTACGCGGTGCGGGCGATCTTCACCAACGACTTCCCGTCGGTGATGGGGGTCACGATCTTCGGGGCGTTCTTCATCGCCCTGGCGAACCTGCTCGTCGACGTCGCCTACGCGTACGTCGACCCCCGGGTCCGCTACTAGGCCGTCCGCGGCCTTCGGCCGAGCCCGCGCCCGGAGCTGCCGAGCAGCCCGAGGTCGAGCACGATCCCGAGCACGATCAGGATGATCCCGGCCGCCTCGATGCCGCCGTCCGGCGCGGTGAACTCGTTGCGCGCGACCGCGTACCCGATCGCCGTGGTCGGCAGGAACAGGAACCCGAGCAGGCCCCACCACCCGCTGGAGAACGCGTGGTTCAGGTAGTCGCTGAACAACCAGAGGACGAACATGATGAACCGCGGCGTGATCAGCGCGAACACGACGAGTAGGCAGCCCACGCGCGGATGCTACCCCGCGCCTCCCGGCCCCTTGCGCGGAATCGAACGTATGTTCTATCCTGCTGGACCCATGACCGAGCAGCTCTTCGAGCTCGCGCGCCGGACCTTCGACACCCCCGCGTTCCGGGGGATCGAGTTCATCGAGGCCACGTGCAAGACGATCCTGAACCGGGTCCCGGGCAGCTTCCTGCCGTTCGGCTGGACGATCAACCCGTACCGCGGATGCACCCACGCCTGCGCCTACTGCTTCGCGCGCCCGACGCACACCTTCCTCGACATGGACGCCGGTCGCGACTTCGAACGCCGCATCGTCGTCAAGGTGAACGCGCCCGAGGTGCTCCGGCGCCAGCTCGCCTCCCGGCGCTGGAAGGGCGAGACGATCGCGATGGGAACGAACACGGATCCGTACCAACGCGCGGAGGGCCGCTACCTGCTGATGCCGCCGATCATCCAGGCGCTGACGGACTTCCGGAACCCCTTCTCGATCCTGACGAAGGGGACCTTGATCCTCCGCGACCTCGATCGGCTCGTCGCGGCCGCCGCCGTCACCGACGTCTCGACCGCGTTCTCGATCGGCACGCTCGACGAGGACGCCTGGCGTCGGAGCGAGCCCGGCACGCCGCATCCGAGGGAGCGGATCGAAGCCGTCGCCGCGCTGAATGGCGCGGGCGTCCCGTGCGGCGTGCTCATGGCCCCGGTCCTGCCGGGGATCACGGACGACCCGCGGCGGCTGCGAGAGGTCGTCCGGGCCGCGATCGACGCGGGAGCCACCCACGTCTCGCCGATCCTCCTGCACCTGCGCCCCGGCGTCCGCGAGGAGTTCATGCCGTGGCTCGCCGAGCACTATCCGGACCTCGTCGGCCGCTACGAGGCGATGTACACGAAGCCGTACGCGCCGCCGGCCGACCGCGATCGGCTGAGCGCCACAGTGAACGGTCTCGTCCGATCCCTGGGTGGGACCCGGGGGCGGCCCGAGGCGCCCGCGCGATGGAGACGGGGCGAGGAACCCTCCGGCCCGGGCGCGGGGGAGCAGCTCAGGCTCGTCGAGGTCGACGCATCCGATACCCTTCGCTCCGATGCGCGGCATGGAGCGGATCCTGGAGCTGCAGGAGCTCGATACGGCGATCGACCGGCTCGACCAGCGGCGCGCGCAGCTCGAGGTCGGTGAGGCGCTCGCGGCGGCGCGCGCCGAGATGGAGGAGGCGGAGTCGCGCCTCGGCGAGATCCGGCTGGCCCTCGACGAGGTGCTGCGGGAGTCCTCGCGCCTGGAGAACGAGATCGACTCGATGGGCGCGAAGCTCGACGCGGAGAACAAGCGCATGTACGACGGCAGCATCGCCAACCCCAAGGAGCTCGCGGCGCTCGAGCACGAGATCGAGAGCCTGAAGCAGCGACGCGCCCGCGCCGAGGACGACCTCCTCGAGCAGATGGAGCGGCGCGAGGACCTGGAGGCCAGGGCCACCTCGGCGGACGCGGAGGCCACGTCGGCGCGCGAGCGGGTCGACGCCGTCGGCGGCGGCGCGGCCGCGGAGCTCGAGGCGGTCGTCGCGGAGCTCGGAGAGCGCCGTGGCGCACGCGGGGAGCTCGAGGCGGGATTCGACGAGGACCTCCTGGAGCTGTACGAGGACCTCCGGCGCCAGAAGAAGGGGATCGGCGCGGCGGCGATCGTCGACGGCGTGTGTCAGGCGTGCCACGAGAAGCTGTCGGCGATGGAGCTCGATCGCCTGCGGCACACGGACGACATCAAGAGGTGCGAGTACTGCCGCCGGATCGTCGTCTTCGCGTGATCGTCGCCTGCGACGGCGCCGCGCGGGGCAACCCCGGGCCGGCCGGGATCGGGGCGGTGATCGTGGACCGCGACGGCCGGATCCTCGCGGAGGTCGCCGAGGGCATCGGGGTCGCCACGAACAACGTTGCAGAGTACACGGCCGCGATCCGCGGGCTCGAGCGGGCCCGCGACCTCGGCGCCCAGGACGTGCTGCTCCGCTCGGACAGCCGCCTCCTCGTCGAGCAGCTCGCGGGACGCTTCAAGGTGCGGAACGTCAACCTGCAGCGCCTGCACGCGCGTGCGCTCGCGCTCGCGGGCGGGTTCGCGAACGTCCGCTACGAGCACGTGCCGCGCGAACGCAACGCGCACGCGGACCGGCTCGCGAACGCCGGGGTCGACGCGTGGCTCGCTCGGGACGAGGCTGGATCGGACGGTCCTATACTCGATCCGGAGGAGTCGGCCGGGCGACCGCGGGCGGTGACGCTCGAGGAAAGTCCGGGCTCCGAAGGGCAGGGTGCTGGGTAACGCCCAGGCGGGGCGACCCGCGGAAAGCGCCACAGAGAGCAGACCGCCGCGCGAGCGGTGAGGGTGAAACGGTGAGGTAAGAGCTCACCAGCGGGCCGGGTGACCGGTCCGGCTCGGCAAGCCCCACCCGGAGCAAGGCCAAGCAGGGAGCGATCGTCGGGGCCTCGGTCCCGCCGGGAAGGACGGCCCGTCCGAGCTCCCGGGTCGGCTGCACGAGGGCCTCGGCCCCGGGGCCCCGCGAGGGGCTCAGAGAGATGGTCGCCGGGCGGTCGCGAGGCCGCCGCACAGAACCCGGCTTACAGGCCGGCTCCTCCACCCTCCCGCCCCGTCCGGGAGCTGGGTCAGCGGGCCGTCGCCGCGCTCGCCTCGAGCGCGCGGCGGAACTGCTCGCCGGCGTGGTAGCTCGATCGCACGAGCGGACCCGCCTCGACGTGGGCGATGCCGCTCGACTCACCGATGCGCTTCCACCCGGCGAACTCCTCGGGCGTGACCCATCGGTCGACCGGGAGGTGATGCGGCGTCGGCTGCAGGTACTGACCGATCGTGACGATCTCGGCGCCGGTGTCGGCGACGTCCCGGAGCGTCGGCGGGATCTCGTCCGGACGCTCGCCCATCCCGAGGATCAGGTTCGACTTCGTGATCTGTCCCGACCGCAGTCGCTTGGCGGTCCGCAGGACGTCGAGCGTGCGGTCGTAGCCGAACGCGGGCCGGATCCGCTCGTGGAGCCGGCGGACGGTCTCCAGGTTGTGGGCGAACACGTCGGGCTCGGCCTCGATCACGGTCGCGATGTCGCGCTCGCCGCCCTTGAAGTCGGTGGGCAGGACCTCGACGCCGCAGCCGGGCACCGCCTCGCGGACCGCGCGGATCACGGCCGCCCAGATCCGGGCGCCGCCGTCCGGGAGGTCGTCGCGAGCGACCCCGGTCAGCACCACGAACCGCAGCCCCATCTCGGCGACGGCCTCGGCGATCCTGCGGGGCTCGTCCTCGTCGACCGGGTCGGGCCTGGCCGTCATCACGTCGCAGAACCCGCACCGCCGGGTGCACCGGTCGCCGAGGATCAGGAACGTCGCCTCGCGCTGTTCCCAGCACTCGTGGATGTTGGGGCACATCGCCTCCTCGCACACGGTGTGCAGGGAGCGGCCGCGCATGATGCTCTTGAGGTCGGTGAAGTTCGGGCCTGTCTGGAGTCGCACCTTCAACCAGGGCGGCTTGCGATGGTCCGGCGGGGGCGCGCCGTCCGTCGAGACGATCGGGAGGTAGAGGCGGCGCCGATGCGGGTTGTGATCCCGTCCGGGCATGCGGCCCAGTCTAGCCAGCCTTCACAGGATCGACGGACGCGGACCGGCGTCGCCCGGCGTGGCCGTTGCGCGCGCCGAGCGGACCCGGCGGCCGGCCGGGCAGGAACACGCGGAACGACGCCCCGCCGCCCTCGCGCTCCTCGACCCACGCCCGTCCGCCGTGGAGCTCGGTGAACATCGCGACGAGCGAGAGCCCGATGCCGGTGCCGGGGGAGTGGGACGAGGCGGTCGGCCCTTGCCGGAACGGCTCGAAGATCTCGGTCTCCAGGTCCGGAGGCACCCCGGGCCCGTCGTCCTCGACGGCGAGGAACGCCCCGCCGCCACCCGGCCAGACCCGGACGGTCACGGCGCTCTCGGGTCCCGTGTGGCGCACGGCGTTCATGACGAGGTTCTCGACGATGCGCTCCACCTTCGGCGCGTCGACCGGGACCCGGACGGAGTCCGTGTCGACGACCACCCGTCGGTCCCCGAGCTCCAGCGAGTCGACGGTGCCACGCACGAGGGCGCCCAGGTCCGTCGTGCGGAGCTGGGGGGTGACGTTGCCGCGCGAGAGCCGGTCGATGTCGAGGAGGTCCTTCAGTAGGCGGTCGAGCTTGCGGGCGTTCTGCGCGACGCGGCGCGTGAGGTCCCGCCGGTCGGCCGCGGAGAGCTTCTGCTGCTCGAGCGTGAGCGAGAGCCCGAGGATCGAGGTGAGCGGGCTCCGGAGCTCGTGCGAGACGGCCGCGAGGAACGTGTTCTTCATCTCGTCGAGCGCGCGGAGCCGTTCCGCCGCATCACGCTCGCGCCGCTCGCTGTGCTGCAGCGCTTGCTCGGCCAGCTTGCGCTCGGTCACGTCGTACATCACGCCCTGGAGGAAGCTCGGGCCGCCGTCCTCGCCCGTGACGAACGTGGTCTCGTCGTGCACCCAGACCTCCCGGCCGTCCGGCGTCACGATCCGGTACTCGCCCCGCCACGAGCGACGGGCCTCGATGGCCTCGAGGTAGCTGGTCCGCATCTCGTCGCGGAACTCCGGCGCCATCAGGTCGAGCCACAGGTTGGGCTCGTCGATGTATCGCTGCGCGGGGACCCCGAGGATCTCCTCGATCTGCGGGCTCACGTAGAAGGTCTTCATCGTGCCGTCGGGCTGATCCACGTAGATCGCCGCGGGGACGTGCTCGACGATCGCCCGGTACCGCGCCTCCGCCTCCCGCAGCTGCTCCTCCGCCTGGCGACGCTCCGTGATGTCGAGCATCACGCCCTGCGAGACCTGGCTCGATCCGTCCTCGTCGGGGACGACCGTGGCGTGATCGCTCACCCAGAGCCAGCGGCCGTCCTTGGCGAGGAAGCGGTACTCCACGTCGAACGGCTCGCCGAGCCGGTTGTGCCGGTCGACGGCCTCGAGGACGCGATCCCGGTCGTCGGGATGGAGAGCTTGCTCCCACACGTCCGGATCGGACGTCCATTCCTCGGGCGTATACCCGAAAACGGGCTCGATCTGGGGGCTCACGTAGAGGCAGCTCGACCGCTCGTCGACGTCGTCCACGTAGGTGACCGCGGGCATGCTCTCGACCAGCGAGCGGTAGCGCTGCTCGGCGGCGCGCAGGTGATGCTCGCCCTCCTTCTGCGCGGTGATGTCGGAGCGGATCCCCTGCCAGTACAGGGGGTTCCCCGCCTCGTCGCGGACCAGCACGGCCTCGTCGTGCACCCAGACCCACCGCCCGTCGCGGTGGCGCTGGCGGTACTCGGCGACGAACGGCTCGCCGGTTCGATCGGAGCGCTCGTCCGCCTCGAGGGTTCGGTCGAGGTCGTCCGGGTGGATCGTGTCCCGCCAGCTCGGGCGGTCGGGGCCGGACCACTCCGCCGGCGTGTAGCCGATCAGCGACTCCAGCTGCGGGCTCACGTAGGTGAGGCCGGCGCCGGGGTCGACGCCCTGGATGTACGTGACCGCGGGGATCGTCTCCACGAGCGTGCGGTACCGCAGCTCGGCCTCGGTCCGGAGCCCCTCCGCGCGGGCGCGTCCGATCGCGGCGCCGAGCGTGTCGGCGGCGGTCCGGAGCGCCTCGATCTCGGGCGCCGGCCACTCGCGCTCGGTCTCGCAGTCGTCCAGGCCGAGGAAGCCCCACCAGTCGTCGCCGACGAACACGGGGACGAGGACCCGCGAGCGGACGCCCTCGCCCGTTCCCGCCGACCGCTCGGCGTCGGGCAGATCCCGCGTGAGCCCCTGGATCGTCCGGCCGGCCGACAACGCCGCCTGCCACCGGCCGAAGCCGTGGGCGTACGCCGCTCGCTCCTTCGTCCACGCCCCGAACGGCCGAGCGCCGGGCCCGAGCCAGACCTCCCGGGGCTCCATCCCGAGGGTCCCGTCCTCGAGCGGTCCGTTCTCGAACACGTACACGCGGCTGGCGCCGGAGGTCCGGCCGAGGCGCTCGAGCACGTCGGGCAGCGCGGCGCCCCAGTCGTCGCTCTTGAGGAACCGTTCGGCCGCGAACCGCGCGGCCTCCAGGACGGCGTCGCGTCGCGCGAGGGTCTCCGCGGCGATCTTCGCGTCGGTGATGTCGATGAGCACGCCCTGCCAGTGCTTCGGCGTCCCGTCCGGGTGCCGGAGCAGCACCGCCTCGTCGCGGACCCAGACCACGCGCCCCCCACGGCCGATGAACCGGTATTCCACCGAGAACGGCTCGCCCGTCTCGTTCGTGCGCTTGGACTCCTCGAGCACCCACTCCCGGTCGTCGGGATGCAGGTGGTCGAGCCAGAACTCCGGGTCGGACAGCCGCGCATGGGGTGGATAGCCGAACATGTGCTCGTACTGGGGGCTGACGTAGAGCGCCGTGCTCGTGTCATCCACCGCGTCCTGGTACACGACGACCGGCAGCTGCTCCACGAGCGTCTGGTAGTTCTCCTGCGTCTCCCGCAGTCCGAGCTCGGCCTCCTTGCGCGCCGTGACGTCGACCCAGACGCCCTGCCAGACGCTCCGCTCCGGCGTCGGTCCCGGCTCGACGATCCTGGCGTCGTCGTTCACCCAGACGACGCGACCGTCTCGGCGCACGATCCGGTACTCGAGGCTCCGGGGACGGCCCTCGCGCTCCGCGTCCCGGGTCTCCGCGAGCACGCGCTCGCGGTCGTCGGGATGCAGTACCCGCTCCCACAGGTGCGGGTCCGAGGTCCATGCCTCCTGCGTGCACCCGAGCAGGCCCTCCACGCCGGGGGCGATGTATCGCTGGGGCGGATCGCTCCGTCGGTCGTCCAGGTAGGTCACGACCGGCATCTGCTCCACGAGGGAGCGATAGCGCAGCTCGGCGGCACGGAGCTTGTCCTCCGCCGCCGTGCGCTCGGTGATGTCGAACATCACGCCTTGGTACAGGGGGTGCCCATGCCCGTCGTCGCCGACCGGCACGGCCTCGTCGCGGATCCAAACGAGCTTCCCGTCGCGGGTGAACATCCGGTACTCCGAACGGAACGCGACCCCGCCGCGCTCGGAGACCTCCCAGTCCGCCATCACCCGCTCGTAGTCGTCGGGGTGGACGAGCCGCGACCACAGCTTCGGATCGCCGAACTCGTCCTGCCCGTACCCGAGGAGCTGTCGCACCTGTGGGCTGATGTACGTGGCCGGGGCCTCTCCGCTCTTGTACGTCGTGTCCCACGTGTAGGTCACCGCGGGCACCCGCTCCACGAGCGTCCGGTAGCGAGCCTCCGCCTGGGCGACGTGGTCCTCGGCGAGCTTGCGCTCGGTCACGTCCGCGATCAGGCCCTGGACGAGCGCGGGGCGACCGTCCGCGTCGCGCTCGACGACGACGGCCTCCTCGCGGACCCAGATCTCGGTTCCGTCGGGCTTGAGGTGCCGGTACTCGATGCCGAGCGGCTCACCGGTGCGGCCCGAGCGGGCGGATGCCTCCGCCACGCGCTCTCGGTCGTCCGGGTGGACGTGCTCGATCGCCATGCGCGGATCGGCTCGCCATCCCTCGACGGTCAACCCGAGGATCGACGCCACCTGCGGGCTCACGTAGCGCGCGGCGCTCGTCGATGCCGGCTCGCGCGGGTCCGCGGTGTAGGTGACGGCCGGCATGTTCTCGACGAGGGTCCGGAAGCGCGTCTCGGCCCGCTCGCGGGCGGCGGCCTCTCGCCGGGCGGAGCGCCACTGCAGGTAGCTGAAGGAGGCGAGGCCGACCGAGACGAGGACGAGCCCGACGAAGATCTCGCCGACGTAGCGGGGGTACCGGTCGCGGAGCCACTCGAAGGCGCCGTCGAACCCGGCGGTCGTGGCGCCGAGCCAGAGCAGCCCGGAGACGGCGAGCGAGATCAGGAGCAGATCCCGCAGCGCCACCCATCCACGGCGAGGCTGCATCCCCGGGTCCTTCATGACCGGCGTACCCGTCAGAGGTATCGGGCCCGGTCGGGGGGCACCTGAGCGGAGCGCGGGTGGGCGGGTCAGGACCGTCGAGCGGGTCAGAACCGGGCGAGCTCGAGCATCCGGTCGTAGATCAGGTCGGCGTCCGGCATGAACGCGTGCTCGAGGTTGGTGGCGAAACCCATCGCGGGCACGTCCGGACCGCCGATCCGGACGATGGGCCCGTCGAGGTCGAACATGGCCTCCTCGGCGATCGTGGCCACGATCTCGGCGCCGGCTCCGTAGGTGCGGTTGTCCTCGTAGACCACCATGGCCTTGCCGGTCTTGCGGACCGAGGTCAGGATCGTCTCGGTGTCGAGCGGGCTGATCGTCCGGACGTCGACCACCTCGGCCGAGACGCCCTCCTGATCCTGGAGCCGCGAGGCGGCTTCGAGGCAGAGATGCAGCATCAGGCCGTAGGCGACGACGGTCAGGTCCTCGCCCTCGCGCTTCACGTCGGCCGGTCCGATCGGAACCTCGAAGGGCTCATCCGGCACCTCGCCCTTGATCAGCCGATAGGTCCGCTTGTGCTCGAGGAAGAGCACGGGGTCCGGGTCCTCGATCGCGGCCCGGAGCAGGCCGGTGGCGTCGTACGGGGTCGCGGGCACGACCACCTTGATCCCCGGGATGTGCCCGTAGAGCGCCTCGATCGACTGGGAGTGGTACAGGGCTCCGTGGACGCCGCCTCCGAACGGGGTTCGGATCACCATCGGCAGGCCGAAGGCCCCGTTCGTCCGGTAGCGCATCCGCGCGACCTCCGACACCATCTGGTCGAACGCGGGGTGGATGAAGTCCGCGAACTCGATCTCGGCGACCGGGATCAACCCGTGCAGCGCCATCCCCACCGCGACGCCGACGATCCCGCCCTCCGCGAGCGGCGTGTCGATCACGCGGCGCTCGCCGAACTCCTCGAGGAACCCCTGCGTGACCCGGAAGACGCCTCCCCGCGCGGCGACGTCCTCGCCGAGCACGACGATCCGCTCGTCCGCGGCCATCTGCTCGTGCAGCGTGTCGTGGATCGCGGTGACGACGTTCTTCTCGGTCACCGGGCGCTCACCCGGTCTCACCCTCGAAGTAGACGTGACGGAGCAGGGTGTCGGGATCGGGGTCGGGCGCGTTCCACGCCTCGTCGATCTGTCGATCCACGTCCGCCTTGATCTCCTCGGCGATCCCCTCGACCGCGGCCTTCTCGAGGACCCCCGCCTCGCGCAGGTGGTGCTCGAAGAGGTGGAGGGGGTCGCGGTGCTTGGCGGCCTCGACCTCCTCGCGGGGGCGGTACGTCCGGTCGTCGTCGTCGGAGGTGTGCGGGAAGAAGCGGTAGGTCTTGGCCTCGATGAGCGTCGGCCCCTCGCCGGCGCGGGCGCGCTCCACCGCGGTCTTCATCGCGCCGTAGCATGCGAGCACGTCGTTCCCGTCCACGACCACGCCGGGGAACCCGTAGCCCGCCGCCCGGTCGGCGACGTTGTCGATCGCCATCTGCTTCTTCTGGGCCACGGAGATCGCGTACTGGTTGTTCTCACAGATCCAGATCACCGGGAGCGCGTGGATCCCGGAGAAGTTCAGCCCTTCGTGCCAGGACCCCTCGGACGTGGCGCCTTCACCGAACCAGCAGCCGACGACGGTGTCCTCCTCCCGGTACCGCGCCGCGTACGCGATGCCGGCGGCGTGCGGGACCTGCGTCGCGATCGGAGAGGAGTGGCTCATGATCCCGAGCCGGCTGGAGCCCCAGTGGCTCGGCATCTGGCGTCCGCCCGAGGAGGGGTCCTCGGCCTTGGCGAAGAGCCCGAGGAAGATCTCGTACGGGGTCATCCCCGCCACGAGCACCACCGCGACGTCGCGGTAGTAGGGGAGCCAGACGTCCTGGCCACGCCGGAGCGCCCACGCGGTCCCGACCTGGCACCCCTCGTGGCCGGAGACGGGGACGACGAAGGGCGCCTTGCCCTGACGGTTGAGCCGGAAGGACGCCTCGTCCACCAGGCGAGCCGTGAGCATCGTCCGGTACATCGCGAGGAGGTCGTCGTCGCTGAGGCCGAGGTCCTCGTGTGATGTGTCCGTCGTGACTCGGGTCGCCACACCACCCTCCTCGCTCGGCATCCTAGCATCGGGGTTGCGCCGTCCGGCTCCACGCCCCGTCGGCCCGCTACGCTGCGACGCATGTCGGGAGACGGTCGCCGGGAGCGGGTCCTCGCGACGATCGCGGAGATCACGGGAGGGGACGGATCGTTCGGATCGGACGCCCGGCTCGGCGACGTGGGCCTGGACTCGCTCGCGTTCATCGAGCTCGCGCTCACCCTCGAGCGAGAGCTCGGTATCGACCTGTCGTCGGTGCGGCTCGACGAGCGCGACCGCGTCGCCGACCTGGTCCGCTCGGTCGAGGCCGCGGGATCGAGGGCGCGGCCGCCCGGTCTGCCGCCGGGCATCGGCCGGCTGCAGCGGCTCGCGGACCTCGTCGGGGACCCGCCGCTGCGGTGGTGGTTCGCCCTGCGCGTGGTCGGAGCCGAGCACGTACCGGCCCGAGGGCCGGTGGTCGTGGCGATGAACCACGAGAGCGCGCTCGACATCCCGATCGTCGTCATCGCGTCGCCTCGCCCGATCACGTTCATGGCCAAGCGGGAGCTGTTCAAGAGCCCGTTCGCGTCGTGGTCGCTCCGCGAGCTCGGCGCGTTCCGTGTGGACCGGAGTCGCTTCGACGTCGAGGCGGTCGAGGTCGCCCTCGCGGCCCTCGAACGCGGGCACGTCCTCGGGATGTACCCGGAGGGCACCCGGTCCCCGGGCAGGCTGCTGCCGTTCCAGCCCGGGGCCGCGTGGATCGCCGCGCGGACGGGCGCGCCGATCGTACCGTGCTCGGTCTCCGGAACCGAGCGGGTGGACCGGGCGCGGCGGCCGGGCGCCGTCCCGGTCCGGGTCGAGTTCCACCCGCCGATCGAGGTGGAGCAGGTGGAAGAGCCCGCGCGTCGGCTCGAGGTGGCGGCCGAGCTGACGGACGCGGTCCGAGCGACGGTCGCCGGCGGGCTGCGAGGCTAGGGCGGTGCGCCGCGCGGTCGCGATCGCCTCGGTGCTGTTCGTGCTCGGCTCGTGCTCGGACGACGGCGGGCGCGAGATCCGCGTCGAGATGTTCGAGATGGGCTACGACCCCGAGCGCATCGAGGTCGTCGCGGGCGAGACCGTCACGTTCGTGGTGGAGAACACGGGGTTCGCCGCTCACGAGTTCTTCATCGGGAACGAGGAGGAGCAGGCGTCGCGGGAGGCGCTCCTCGCGGCCGGCGGGACGCCGCCCGACGAGGACTCGATCATCGTCGAGAACGGCGAGACCGGCGAGATCACCTATACCTTCGGTGGGCAGGGCGAGATCCTCTTCGGCTGCCACCTGATCGGCCACTTCGCGGCCGGCATGGTCGGCACGATCGTCGTCTCGGCGCCCTCGGGCTGACGCGGACCGGTGGAGCGCCTCGGCGCACGCTGCTACGCGGCGAACGCCCGCTCGAAGATCTCGGCGCCCTCGGCCGAGTAGGCCATCGAGAAGCCGCACCCCCACAGGAAGCCTTCGTCCCCGGAGGCGAGGATCCGGTCGCCCACCGCGAGCCCGAGGTCGCCGGCGAGCGAGGTGCCGCTCACGTCGTAGGTCCTGACCGTGGTCGTCGGCTCCGGTCCGCCGCGGTACCAGCGGGCGACGTCGAGGTCCGCCTCGTACGGGGCGTCCATCGCCGCAGGCTCGCGGATCGCGACGACCGTCCCCTCGAACGCGAACCCGCGCTCCGCCAGGGTTTCGACGCTGAACGGGAAGGCACAGCTGCCGAGCCCGTTCCCCTCCGCGACGATCGGGTCGACGAGCGCCTCGTCGCCCTCCGCCGGGGTCGCCGACCCACCGCTCCCGCCCCCGGTGGGTCGGTCCGAGCACGCCGTGAGCGCGACACCGGCGATCGCCGCCACCGCGAACAGCCTCCTCAGCATCGTGGCTCCCTTCGCCTGGGTGGCGCCTTCGACGGGAGGGGGCGGAGCGGCGTTCCCCCGTGCGGTTGCGGATCCCTGCCCTCTCGCCCCCGTCGATGCTATACCCCCCTATGGTATAGTCGGGTTCGACCAGGTCAGTGGCCACGAAGGGAGCCCCACGTGCCCGGGTACAGCATGAACAAGAAGGAGCTCCAGGACCGGCTCCGCCGGGTGGAGGGGCAGGTCCGGGGCATCCAGCGGATGGTCGAGGAGGATCAGTACTGCATCGACATCCTGACCCAGGTGAACTCCGCGACCGCGGCGCTGCGCTCCGTGGGCATGGGCCTCCTCGACGACCACGTCCGTCACTGCGTGAGGGAGAGCATCGAGACCGGCGACAGCGCCGAAAAGGTCGAGGAGCTCCTCGCCGCGGTGGCCCGATTCGCGGGGAAGTGACCGAGACGTGACCGACACCACCACCCGAGACGACGTTCGCGAGCTGCGGCTCGACGTGCTCGGGATGACGTGCGGCTCATGCGCCGCGCGCGTCGAGAAGACCCTGAACAAGCAGCCGGGG
>DATBMU010000078.1:0-24776 GCA_036554665.1 Actinomycetota bacterium
GGGCTCGTCGTCGACGACGAGCACGCTGGTTGCCGTGTCGGTCACCATCGTCCGAAGAAGGTATCGGTCCGTCCGGCCCTGCAGGAATCGGGCCAAGGGACCGTTTCCGCCCTCCGGTCGCCGTCCCCCGGACGCATGACCGGTCCGCCGCCGGACCACACGGCGTCTAGTCATTCCTCGGCAGCCGCGTCAGGCGAAACTCAGGCCGGCGCCCGGAACGACCCGGCCGATCTCGAACGCCTCGTGCCCCGCGGCGACCGCGCGCGCGATCGTCGCCTCCACGCGCTCCGGCGCCGTCACCAGCGTCATCCCGATGCCGAGGTTGAGCGTGGAGCGGAGATCCTCGAGCTCGACGCCGGCGGCCTCGGCCACCAGGCCGAACACCGGCGGCACCGGCCACGATCCTGCCTCGACGCGCCCACCGAGTCCGTCCGGGAGCGCCCGCGGCACGTTCTCGACGAGCCCGCCCCCGGTCACGTGCGCGACCGCGTGCACGAGCCCGTCACGGGCGAGCGCCACGACGAGCGGCGCGTAGATCGCGGTGGGGGCGAGCACCTCGTCGCCGAGCGATCGCCCGAGCCGCGGGATGTGGTCCTCGAGGTCGTACCCGGCGTCCTCGAGCAGGGCGCGACGCACGAGCGAGTAGCCGTTCGCGTGCAGGCCGGTGGACGCAAGGCCGACGATCGCGTCGCCGTCCCGGACGCGGTGCGGACCGAGCATCGCCGCCTCCTCGACGACGCCGACGCAGAACCCCGCGAGGTCGAAGCGGCCACCGGCCATCGTACCGGGGTGCTCCGCGGTCTCGCCGCCGAGGAGGGCGCACCCGGCCCGACGGCACCCCTCCGCGATCCCCTCGACGATCGAGGCGGCCATGCTCGGGTCGAGCCGGCCGACCGCGAGGTAGTCGAGGAAGAACAGCGGCTCGGCACCGGTGCACACGACGTCGTCGGCGCACATCGCGACCAGATCGATCCCGACGGTGTCGAGGCGGCCCGCCATCCGCGCCACCTCGAGCTTCGTGCCGACCCCGTCCGTGGCCGCCGCCAGGACGCGCCCACCGCCGATCCGGATCAGGCCGGCGAACCCACCGACGCCCTCGACCACCTCGGGTCGCGACGCCCCCGCCGCGACGCGCCGGATCAGCTCGACGGCCTCGGCCGCCGCATCGAGGTCGACACCTGCCCGCCGGTAGGCCTCGTCCCCCGCGGGGGCTACGCTCGCTCGCTCCGGCTCGCTCGCTCCTTGAGCCCCCGCACCCCCGGTCCCCGCACCCCCGGTCACGACTTCGCGGGGTGCTCGAGCAGGAACTTGCCCGCGTGCTCCGGGATCGGGATCGGGTACTCGCCGTCGAAGCAGGCCCGGCAGAACGTATCCCGGTCCTGTCCCGTCGCCGCGACCATCCCCTCCAACGAGAGGTAGCCGAGCGAGTCCGCCCCCACGTACTGGCGGATCTCCTCCACCTCGAGGTCCGAGGCGATCAGCTCGGCACGCGTGGACATGTCGATCCCGTAGAAGCACGGCCAGGTGATCGGCGGGCACGTGATCCGCGTGTGCACCTCGGCGGCGCCGGCCTCGCGGAGCGTCTGCACGAGCTGGCGCGTGGTCGTCCCCCGCACGATCGAGTCGTCGATCACCACGAGTCGTTTGCCCCGGATCGTCTCGGAGATCGGGTTGAGCTTGAGCTTCACGCCGCGCTCGCGCAGCGACTGCGACGGCTGGATGAACGTCCGACCCACGTAGCGGTTCTTGATGAGCCCTTCGCCGTAGGGGATGCCGGAGACCTCAGCATACCCGGCGGCGGCCGAGTGGCCGGTGTCGGGGACGGGCATCACGAGGTCGCCCTCGGCGGGCGACTCGGCGGCGAGCCGGCGCCCGAGCTCACGTCGGACCTCGTACACCGTCCGACCGCGGATCCGCGAGTCCGCCCGCGCGAGGTAGACGTACTCGAAGATGCAGAGCGCGCTGCGCTCGCTCTCCGCGAAGCGCTCCGAGCGCAGCCCGCGGTCGTCGATCCGCACGAGCTCACCGGGCTCGACGTCGCGGACGAAGGCCGCGCCCACGATGTCCAGCGCGCAGGTCTCCGACGCCACCACGAACCCGTTCGGGAGGCGCCCGATCGACAGCGGACGCAGACCGTGCGGGTCCCGAGCCGCGAACAGGCTGCGCTCGTCCATCAGCACGAACGAGAAGGCCCCCTCGAGACCCGGCAGGATCTCGAGCGCGGCCGCCTCGAGCCCCTCCGCCGACCGCGACGAGAGGAGCGTCGCCACCAGATCCGAGTCCGTCGTCGCGGTCCCGCTCCGGCCGGCGCGCTCGGACAGCTCGACCGTGTTCACGAGGTTGCCGTTGTGCCCGAGGGCGAGCGAGCGGTGCCCGTCGGTCTTGAACGCGGGCTGCGCGTTCTCCCAGGTGGTGGAGCCCGTCGTCGAGTAGCGGTTGTGCCCGATCCCGACGTGGCCCTGCAGCGTCGCGAGCGTCGCCTCGTTGAAGACCTGCGCGACGAGCCCCAGCTCCTTGAAGACGAGGAGGTGCTCGCCGTCGGAGACCGCCATGCCGGAGGATTCCTGGCCGCGGTGTTGCTGGGCGAAGAGTCCGAAGTAGATGAGCCTCGCGACCTCCTCACCCGGGGCCCACACCCCGAACAGGCCGCATTCGTCTTTCGGGCTCTCCGCTCCCACCGGTGCGCCGATGCTAGCACCGGCCTCCGGCGCTCCCGCGAACGAGCGGCGGTCTTGACGACCTTCTTCAGCGCACGAGCGCCCGCACGCGCTGCACCGCGTTGTTCACGTACCCGCCGAGGTTCCACGCCGGCTCGAGCGGCTGCGTCTCGCCGGTGCCGTCGGTCGCTCGACAGCACAGGACCCGCTCACCCGGCGAGGCGTGCCAGTCGAACCGCCATCCGCGCCACGCGAAGGCGTCGGCCGGCGGCTCCTCGAGCTCGGTCTCGGACCAGGTCCGGCCGTCGTCGTCGCTGAACTCCACCCGCTGGATCGGCGCGCGGCCCGACCACGCACGCCCCCGGACGGCGTGGGTCCCGGCATCGATGAGGCGGCCGCGGGTCAGGAACTCGGGGAAGCCCGGCGGCACCATGAGGCTCTTCGGCGCGATCCGGGTCACGGGCTCGCCGACCTCGTCGGGATCGGCGCGGAGCCGGTACCCGCGCTCGTTCTGGTAGCCGCGGAAGGGCTCGGCGAGCACGGTGATGCGCGAGAGCCACTTGACGTGCGTCATCCCGTACCAGCCCGGGACGACGAGGCGGAGCGGGAACCCGTGCTGCGGGGGCAGGGGCTGCCCGTTCATCTCGAACGCAAGCAGCACGTCCTCGCGCATCGCCTCGTCCAGCGGGAGGCTGCGCTCGTAGTCCTGCTCCACCTCGCCCTCGATGCCGTGATCGAGGCCCGTGAACACCACCTCGTCGGCGCCGTCCTCGACGCCGGCCTCCTCGAGGACGCCCCGGAGGGGCACGCCGGTCCACCGCGCGTTCCCGACCGCCTCGAGCAGCCAGGGTTGGCTCACCGGGCGGGGCTCGAGCAGCGCCCGCCCGTTCCCGGCGCACTCGAGCGTGACCGTCCGCGTGGCCGTCGCCCGTGCGGTCAGGTCGCGCATCGACAGCTCGAGCGGCCGGCGGACCGTCCCACCGATGCGGAGCCGCCACGCGTCGGGGTCGACCTCGGGGATGTCGTAGTGGATCAGCAGGTAGTGCAGGCCGGCCGGCGTGACGTCGTAGCGCAGCGCCTCGAGCGGCATCCCGTGGTTGCGCGCGGCGAGCTGGAGCTCCTCGCGCGAGATCCCGTCAGCACCCATCGGAGCATCAGACCACGGCGCCGGAGGCGGCGGCTACCCGGCCAGCAGCTTCGGGAACGCCTCCTCGTACGCGGCGGCCGCCTCCTCCACGGTGACGTCGGCGACGCCGTCGAACACGATCCGCGGCCCCCCCGTCTCCCCCACGCGCGCCCAGGGCACGTGGAGCGCCGACGCCAGCTCCTCGAGCTCCCCCGCCCGAGCGGGGGCCACCGAGATCACGGCGCGCGCGCCCGACTCGCTGAACAACCCGACGTGCGGGGGCAGGGATCCGGGCATCGAGACGGCGAAGCCCGTACGCCCCGCGATCGCGCACTCGGCGAACGCGACCCCGAGCCCGCCGTCGCCGCAGTCGTGCGCCGAGCGGAGCAGATCGGCCCTCGCGCCCTCGATCAGCAGGCGCTGGAGCGCCACCTCCCGGTCCAGGTCGAGCGACGGCGGACGGCCGGCGACGACCCCCAGCTCGACCTCGGCGAGCTCCGAGCCGCCGAGCTCGGGGAACGTCTCGCCGAGCACGTACACGAGCAGGCCCTCGGCGAACGCGGATCGGACGGCCAGCCGATGGTCCTGCAGCAGCCCGAGCATCCCGATCACGGGCGTCGGCCAGATCGCGGAGTCGCCGGACTCGTTGTAGAAGCTGACGTTGCCGCCGGTCACCGGCGTCTCGAACGCGCGGCACGCGTCGGCCATCCCCCGGATCGACTCGGCGAACTGCCACATCACCTCGGGGCGCTCCGGGTTGCCGAAGTTCAGGCAGTTCGTGATCGCGAGGGGCGTCGCCCCCGTGCAGGCGACGTTGCGCGCGGCCTCCGCGACGGCGTGCGCGGCCCCGAGGTACGGATCGAGCATCCCGAATCGACCCTTGCCGTCGCTCGAGAGCGCGATCGCCTTCAGCGTGCCCTCGATGCGGATCAGCGCGGCATCGGCGCCGGGTCCGAGCACGGTGCCCCCCTGCACGATCGAGTCGTACTGCTCCCACACGCACCGCTTGCTCGCGACGTTCGGCGACGACAGCACGGCGAGCAGCGCGTCGGCCGGCGAGGACCCGTACGTCGCGAACGTCGGGTCGTCCGTGATCGCGTCGTCGCGCTCGGGCGGCGGCAACATCGGGCGCGCGTACACGGGACCCTCGTCGGCGAGCGAGCGGGCCGGGACCTCCGCCACGAGCGCGCCGCCGCGGCGGACCTGCAGCGCGTCGCCCGGGACCAGCCGTCCGATCACCGCCGATGCGAGACCCCAACGCCGGCACACGTCGAGGACCTCGTCGAGCCTGCCCGGGTGCACGATCGCGAGCATCCGCTCCTGCGACTCGCTCGTGAGGATCTCGAAGGCCTCGAGATCGGCTTCCCGCAGCGGCACCGCGTCGAGGTCGAGCTCGGCGCCCAGCCGCGCCCTCGACGCCGATTCGCTCGCCGCGCACGTGAGGCCGGCGCCGCCGAGGTCCTGTAGCCCCTCGAGCAGGTCGGCCTCGGCCATCTCGAGCGAGGCCTCGATCAGGAGCTTCCCGGCGAACGGGTCGCCGATCTGCACGCTGGGCCGGCTCTCCCCCGCGTCGCCCTCGAGCGTGCGCGAGGCCAGGACCGAGACCCCGCCGATGCCGTCGCGGCCGGTCGCCGCGCCGAAGAGCACGAGCAGCGATCCCTCGTGCACGGGCCGGGCCGACGTGATCAGGCTGCCGGACGGCGCGACCCCGACGCACATCACGTTCACGGTCGGGTTGGACGAGTGCGGCTCGGCCAGGTGGATCTCGCCGCCGACCGTGGGCACGCCGATGCAGTTGCCGTAGCCGCCGATCCCGGCCACGACGCCTTCGAGCAGCCACCGGTTGCGCTCCTGCGTGAGGGGCCCGAACCGCAGCGGGTCGAGCAACGCGATCGGACGCGCCCCCATCGAGATCACGTCGCGGACGATGCCGCCGACGCCGGTCGCGGCCCCCTGGTAGGGCTCGACCGCGCTCGGGTGGGAGTGCGACTCCATCTTGAAGACGACGGCGAGCCCGTCGCCGACGTCCACCGCGCCCGCGTCCTGACCCGGCCCGACGAGCACGGACGGTCCCTCGGTCGGGAGCGTGCGCAGGTGCGCCTTCGAGCTCTTGTACGAGCAGTGCTCCGACCACATCGCGGCGTACATCGCGAGCTCGACGTGGTTCGGGTCGCGTCCGAGCGCCGCGACGATGGCCCCGAGTTCCTCGTCGGTGAGGCCGAGCCGCCGGTGGAGCGCCTCCTCCGAGCTCACGCCGCGGACACCCGCGCGAGCGCGGTCTCGAGCAGCGCCGCGAGCAACGGTTGCCCGCCGGTCGCCCCGACGTCCGGATCGACGGCGTGCTCGGGGTGCGGCATCAGCCCCACGACGTTGCCGCCGGGGTTCCGGACGCCGGCGACCGACCCGGCGCTGCCGTTCACGTTGGCCTCGTCGGCGAGCGCTCCGTCCGGCGCGCAGTACCGGAAGACCACGAGCCCGTCGCCCTCGATCCGGCGCAGGTCGTCCGGAGCGGCGACGAACTGCCCCTCCCCGTGCTTCACGGGCACGCGCAGGATCTCCCCCGGGACGAGCCCGCTCGTGAGCGGCGACAGGGACGTCTCGACGCGCACCTGCACCCACCGGCAGACGAACCGCAACCCACGGTTGCGGATCAGCGCCCCGGGGAGCAGGCCGGCCTCGCAGAGGATCTGGAACCCGTTGCAGATCCCGACGACGGGGCCCCCGCGCTCGGCGAACGCGCGCACCTCCTCCATCACCACCGCGAAGCGCGCGATCGCGCCGGTCCTCAGGTAGTCGCCGTAGGAGAACCCGCCCGGCAGGATCACGGCGTCGACGCCCCGCAGGTCCCGGTCCCCGTGCCAGAGCGCGACGCCCTCGCCGCCCATGAACCGCACGGCCCGGAGCGCGTCCCGGTCGTCGAGCGAGCCGGGGAACGTGACGACGCCGATCCGAGGGGCGCGGCCGCTCACCGGCCGACGTCCGCCGCGGCCAAGATCTGGAAGTCCTCGATCACGGGGTTGGAGAGCAGCTGGCGCGCCATCTCCTCGACCTGCGTCCGTGCGGAGGCCTCGTCGGGAGCCTCGACCGTGAGCTCGACGTGCTTGCCGACCCGCACGGCGGTGACGTTCGTCCAGCCCATCGCCGGCAGCGCGCCCTCGACGGCCTTGCCCTGCGGGTCGAGCAGACCCGGCTTGAGCCGCACGAGCACCTCGAACGTGTGCCTCACCCGCGCCCCTCGTCGCGCGTCACGCCCATCGCGCGCAGGTACCCCTCCCATCGCTCGCCCGTGATGCGTTCGTAGGCCTCCTGGTACTTCAGCGCCGTCTTCGCGATCACGTCGGCCGGCAGCTCCGGCGGCGGCGGCTCGTGGTCCCATCCGCTCGCGTCGAGCCAGTCCCGCACGAACTGCTTGTCGAAGCTCGGCTGCGCCCGGCTGGGGACGTAGCCGTCGGCGGGCCAGAACCTGGAGGAGTCCGGCGTGAGCACCTCGTCGATCAGGATCAGCTCGCCGTCGGCGAACCCGAACTCGAACTTCGTGTCGGCGACGAGGATCCCACGCTCGGCGGCCACCTCCGCGCCCCGTTCGTACAGCGCGATCGTGATCTCGCGAAGCCGTTCGGCGAGCCCCCTGCCGATCAGATCAACGGTCTCTTCGAACGTGAGCGGGAGGTCGTGGCCCTCGGCGGCCTTCGTGGTCGGCGTGAAGATCGGCTCGGGGAGGCGGTGCGCCTCGTCGAGCCCGGGGGGGAGCCGGACGCCGCACACGTGGCCCTCCGCCCGGTACTGCTTCAGGCCCGAGCCGGTCAGGTATCCGCGCGCCACGCACTCGACGGGGATCACGTCCGCCTTCGTGACGAGCATCGCCCGGCCCGCCAGCTCGGGATCGGCGCCGAACGGCTCGGGGAACCCGTCGCGGTGGGCGCCGATCAGGTGGTTGCCGATCAGGTCGGTGGTCCGCTCGAGCCAGAACAGCGTCAGCCCCGTGAGCACGCGCCCCTTGTCCGGGACCGGGTCGGGCAGGACGACGTCGAACGCGCTGATCCGGTCGGTCGCGACGAGCAGCAGGCGGCCGTCACCGACGTCGTAGACGTCGCGGACCTTGCCCCTGGCGTGGAGCCGCGCGACCGACTCGCTCACGACGCCGGCACCACGATCTTCTCGAGGCGGTCGAACACCACGTGGAGGTTCCCCAGCGCCTCCGCGGGATCGAAGAGCCGGTCGAGGTGCTCGGCGTCGATCCGGGCGCGCACCGCCTCGTGCCGGGCGATCTCGCCTCGGAACGGACGTCCCTCGTCCCAGGCGCCGGCCGCCGCGGACTGCACGATCGCGTACGCGTCCTCCCTCGACATCCCCGCCTCGATCAGCGCGAGCAGCACGTTCTGCGAGTAGGCGAGCCCCCCGCCCACCTCGAGGTTCTCGCGCATGCGCTCGGGGAAGACCCGCAGCCCCTCGAGCACCTCGGTGAGTTCCGCGAGCATGAAGTCGAGCGCGAGCGTCGAGTCGGGCAGGATCACCCGCTCCGCGGATGAGTGCGAGATGTCCCGCTCGTGCCACAGGACCATGTCCTCGAGCGCGACCTGCAGGTTCCCCCGGATCAGGCGGGCGAGGCCGGTGATCCGCTCGCATCGCACCGGGTTCCGCTTGTGCGGCATCGCGCTCGAGCCCATCTGGCCCTCCGAGAAGGGCTCCTGGACCTCGCGGACCTCGGTCCGGGCCAGGTGCCGGATCTCGGTGGCGACCTGGTCGAGCGTCGAGGCGGTGATCGCGAGCGCGCTCATCAGCTCGGCGTGCCGGTCGCGCGCGACGATCTGGTTCGACGCCTCGACCGGACGGAGCCCGAGGCGCGCGCACACCTCCTCCTCGACGCGCGGATCCACCTGCGCGTACGTGCCGACCGCGCCGCTGATCGCCCCCACCGACACCGTCTCGCGCGCCCGGCGCAGCCGCTCACGATCGCGGTCGAGCTCGAACGCCCACAGCGCCACCTTGTGACCGAAGCTCGTCGGCTCGGCCACCACGCCGTGCGTCCGACCGGCGCAGACCGTCGCGCGATGGGCGAGCGCGAGCGCCCCGGTGACGCCGAGCAGCCGTTCCAGGCGCTCGAGGAGCAGGTCGCTCGCGGACCGGAGCTGCAGCGCGAGGCCGGTGTCGAGCACGTCCGAGGAGGTGAGGCCGAAATGGACCCATCGGCCGGCCGGTCCGACCGAGGCCGCGACCTCCTGGACGAACGCCGCCACGTCGTGCTTGGTCACCCGCTCGCGATCGAGCACGCGCTCGGCGTCGACGCGCGCCTTCGCCCGGACCTCGCGGGCGTCGCGCTCGGGGATCACCCCGAGACGCGCCCACGCCTCGACCGCCAGGATCTCGATCTCGAGCCAGTGGCCGAACCGCGCGTCGTCCGACCACACGGCCGACATCTCCGGGAGGGCGTAGCGGGGGATCATCGCTCCGGGGGCGCGGCGGAGCGCACCGTCACAGCCGCAGCCCCTCCGCCAGGTCGTCCTTGAACCGCCACAGGCGCTTCTGCACGTCGGGGTCGCCGACCCCGACGATCTCCGCCGCCAGGACGGCGGCGTTCATCGCCGCATCCACCCCGACCGTCGCGACCGGGACGCCGGCGGGCATCTGCGCGGTGACGTAGAGGGCCTGCGTTCCCCCCATCTGGTCGCTCGCGACCGGGACGCCGATCACGGGCAAGATCGTGCGGGCGGCGGCCGCCGATGCGGCGTGGCCCGAGATCCCGGTCGAGCAGATCAGCACGCGGAGTCCGCGGTCGAAGGCGGTTCGCGCGTACTCGTCGACGAGGTCGGGGTTGCGGGCCGACGACATCATGCGGATCTCGTGCGGGATCGCGAGCTTCTCGAGGATCGCCGCGGCCTGCTGCATCACCGCGAGCTCGGCCGGCGATCCGACGACCACGCCGACGACCGGAGCCGTCTCGCTCACGTCATCCCCTCCTCCGCCGCCTCCGCCGCGATGTCGGACCGGTAGTGCATCCCCTCGAACGAGATGCGGGAGCACGCCTCGTACGCCCGGGTCCGCGCCTGCGCGAGATCGTCGCCGAGCGCGCCGACGGACAGGACCCGACCCCCCGCGGTGACCACTCTACCCCGCCGCTCGGCGGTCCCGGCGTGGAACACGAGCGCGCCGTCGACCGAGGCGGCGTCTCCCAGGCCGTCGATCGCGACGCCGGTGGCGTGGTCGCCGGGGTAGCCACCCGACGCGAGGACGACCGTGACGCAGGCCCGTGGGCCGACCTCGGCCCGGTGATCGCCCAGCGTGCCGTCCGCGCACGCCACGAGGAGCTCGGCGAGGTCCGCCTCGAGCCGCGGCACGACCACCTGCGTCTCTGGGTCGCCGAACCGCGCGTTGAACTCGAGGACCTTGGGGCCGTCGTCGGTCAGCATCAGCCCGGCGTACACGACGCCCCGGTACGGCGTGCCCTCGGCCGCCATCGCCTCGACCGTGCGCTCGAGCACGTCCCGGACGATCGCCGCCGCGACGGCCTCGTCGACGAAGGGGACCGGCGAGTACGCCCCCATCCCGCCCGTGTTCGGTCCGACGTCGCCGTCACCCACACGCTTGAAGTCCTGCGCGAACCCGATCGGGAGCACGCTCCGGCCGTCGGACAGGGCGAACGCCGAGACCTCGCGCCCAGTGAGGAACTCCTCGATCAGGACCGTGGCGCCCGCGTCCCCGAACGCCCGGTCCCGGAGCGCGGCCGCGAGCGCGGCGCCGGCGCGCTCCCGGTCCTCGGCGATCACGACCCCCTTGCCGGCCGCGAGGCCGTCCGCCTTGACGACGTAGGGGGGCTCGAACGCCTCGAGCGCGTCCAGCCCCTCGGGCAGGGACGTGACCGCCCGGGACCGCGCCGCCGGGATCCCGTGCCGGTCGCAGAGCGCCCTGGCCCAGGACTTCGAACCCTCGAGCCGGGCGGCGGCCCGGGTCGGCCCGAACACCGGCCGCCCAGCGGCGTCGAGCGCGTCCGCGAGCCCCGCGACGAGCGGCCCCTCGGGGCCGACCACCGTGAGGTCGACGCGCTCGCGCTCCACGAGGTCGACGATCCCCGGGACGTCGTCGGCGCGCACCGCGACGCACTCGGCGAGACCCGCGATGCCCGCGTTGCCCGGCGCGGACAGGATCCGGTCGATCCCCGGGTCCCGTGCGAGCCGCCAGACGAGGGCGTGCTCGCGCCCGCCGCCGCCCACGACGAGGACCCTCATCCGCCGCCCGGGGCGACCGACAGGCTCTGCTCGCGCCCGGGGCCCACGGAGACGACGCCGATCGGGACCCCCACGAGCTCGACGATCCGATCCAGGTACCTGCGCGCAGTGCCCGGGAGCCCGTCGACGGCGCGGATGCCGGCGAGATCCTCGTCCCACCCCTCGAGCTCCTCGTACTCGGGCTCCGCGCGATGGAACAGCGACTGGTGCGGCGGGAAGTCCTCGTACGTCGCACCGTCGGCGCGGTACGCCGTGCACACCTTCAGCGGGCCCAGACCCGAGAGGACGTCGAGCTTCGTCACGAACAGCTCGGTGAGGCCGTTGACTCGGGCCGCGTACCGCAGGATGACCGCGTCGAACCAGCCGCATCGCCGCTTCCGCCCGGTGACGGTCCCGAACTCCTGTCCCCGCTCGCCGAGCCGCTCCCCGACGTCGCCGACGTCCTCGGTCGGGAACGGGCCGGCGCCCACGCGCGTCACGTAGGCCTTCGTGATGCCGATCACCCGCTCGACCTCGAGCGGCCCGATCCCGGCCGACGCCAGCGCCGAGCCCGCGACCGGGTTGGAGGACGTGACGAACGGATACGTCCCCTTGTCGAGATCGAGCATCGTGCCCTGGGCGCCCTCGAGCAGCACGTTCCTGCCCTCGCGCAGGGCGTCGTGGATCAGCTTGGAGGTGTCGGTGATGTGGGGACGCAGCCGCTCCGCGTACCGCAGGTAGTCCTCGACGATCGACTCGGCCGCGAGCGGCAGGCGCCCGTACACGCGCGTCAGGATCAGGTTCTTCTCCTTCAGCACGATGTCGAGCTTCTCCCGGAGGATCTTCTCGTCGAACAGGTCCTGGACGCGCAGGCCGATCCTCGCCGCCTTGTCCGCGTACGCCGGCCCGATGCCCCGCTTCGTCGTCCCGAGCGCGTTCTTGCCGAGGAAGCGCTCGGTCACGCGCTCCAGCTCGAGGTGGTAGGGCATGATCATGTGGCAGTTGCCGGAGACCATCAGCCGCGAGGGATCGATCCCGAGCGTCGCGAGGCCGTCCATCTCGGCGAGCAGCACCCGCGGGTCGACCACGACGCCGTCGGCGATCACCGACGTGATGTGCGGGTACAGGATCCCCGAGGGGATCAGCTGGAGCTTCAGCGTGTGCCCCTCGGCGAGGATCGTGTGGCCGGCGTTGTTGCCGCCCTGGTAGCGGACGACGAGGTCCATCCGGTCGGCGAGGTAGTCGGTCGCCTTGCCCTTGCCCTCGTCCCCCCACTGGGTCCCGACGACGATGGAAGCCGGCATCTCGGCTGAGTCTACGGTCCGCCGGGTCCGGCCGCGCTCGCTACGTCGTGCGCTCGATCCGGAAGCTGATCCGCACCTCGGTGTGGTACTCGGCGATCTCGCCGTCCTTCACGACGGCCCTCGTGCCGAGGATGTCCATCTGCTCGATGCCGCGGATCGTCTTCGCCGCCTCGGAGAGCGCTTGGTGGGCGGCGTCCCGCCAGGACTCGGACGACACGCCGACCAGGTCGATCGTCTTGAGGACCGCCATCGCCACCCCCCTACCTCCCGTCGTAGACGTCGATGAACCGCCGGTAGTTGGCGGCGATCTGCTTGGCGGCCTCCTCCCGGCCGAGGTTGCCGTCGACGAACCCCTTCAGGGGGTCCCACCAGATCGACCGCCCGATCGCGAACCCGATGTAGCCCGGGACGCCCGAGCCCATGCGCAGCCAGTGATCCACGGCCGCGTCGTCGGCCCCCCGCCCGAGCACCACGCACGCGACGCCGTCGCGCCCTCCGGCGCGCGCGGTGGCCGAGATCGCCTCGCAGTCCTCGCGCCGGTCGATGCCCTCGATCTTCCAGACGTCCGGCTCCACGCCGGCGGCCTGCAGCTCTTCGAGCGCGCGCCGCATCAGCTTCGGCCGCTCGTCCCGGTCCCAGCGACCCTCGTCGCCCCCCGCGGCCTCGATCTGTCCGGGCGTCGCGGGGACGAGCAGCTCGAACAGGTACCGGCGGTCCCGAGCGTGGAGCCACTCGCCGAGCCGGCGCAGGCGCTCCGTCTGGCGCGCGTTCATCTCCCGATCGCCCTCCGGGTTGTACCGGACGAGCACCTTGCTGAAGGCGGGATCGAACTCCTCGATGTGCGCGCCGAAGTCCTCTCCGTACTGGAAGTCGAACTCGTCCTGCCCGCTCTTCTCGACGGGCATCGCCAGGGTGATCCCGGAGGCCTTCGCGTCCCGCGCGATCGCGGTGCCGAACTGCTCGTCCACCAGGACGCCCGCCGCCTCACGCGACGTCCCCTCCTCGAGCGCGCGCTTGGCGCCCTCGTAGATCACCGCCTTGGCGTCCGCGATGCGGGCGGTCTGCTCCTCGTTCGGCTCGCCCGCGACGCCGAAGAACTTCTTCTGGAACGAGCCTCTGTGGTCGAACGCGAGGATGTACAGGGGCCGGTCGTAGCCGAGCTCCATCGGTCGCTCCTTCCGTCAGGGTTGTTCGAAGGGGTTCGTCGGCTCGAGCACCTCGACGCGGATCGGGGCGGCCCCCTTCTTGAACAGGTCCGCGTGCGAGGGAGAGCAGACGACGTAGCCGTAGTGCATCGGGACGGCGATCTCGGGGCGCATGGCCTTCACGAATCCCGCCGCCTCCCGGTGGTCCATCGTGTAGGTGCCGCCGATCGGCACCATCGCCACGTCGGTCGAGAGCGACTCGAGCTCGGCGAGCGCGTCCGTGTCGCCCGCGTGGTAGTAGCGGTGGCCGTCGAGCTCGAGCACGTACCCGACCCACCCGTTCGCCTTCGGGTGCATGTCGAGGCGCTCCTCGGCGACGTTGTAGGCGGGGACGGTCTCGAACCGGACGCCGGCGATCTCGTGCGACTCGCCCGGCGCGACGGCCGTCACGTCGCCCTTCAGCTCCTGCGCGACATCCTTCGGGGCGACGAGCTTCGTCTCCGGCGTCGACAGGCGCTCGATCTCGCTCGGTTGCAGGTGGTCGAAGTGGGCGTGGGTGATGAGGATCAGGTCGGCCTTGGGATCGTCGGGGGCCGTGCCCCACGGATCCAGGTAGATCGTCATCCCGTCACCGGCGTAGCGCATGGCCGCCTGGCGGAACCACGTCAGTCGCTCCAGCACGATCGCTCCTTCCGGCTCCGGCCCCGGCCGCCGTCGCCGGGCACCCGTCCCGATGACGGTAGTGTGGCAAATCGTCGTGGCGATGGGCGAGCCGGTCGAGCAGGCGGAGGGCGTTCGCGCCGCCTTGGCGCTGCTCCGCGACAACCGAGACTTCCGCAGGCTCTACATCGCCTCCCTGATCTCGCTCGGCGGGGACTGGTTCCTGGTGGTCGCCCTGTTCGGGCTGGCGCTGGACCTGACCGGCTCGGCGGTCTCGGTCGCGATCGTGATCGCGGCGCAGGAGATCCCGTTCTTCCTGATGTCCCCGATCGGGGGCGTGCTGTCCGACCGGCTGAACCGACGGTGGCTGATGGTCGCCTGCGACGCCGTCCGTGCGGTGCTCTGCCTCGGCTTCCTCCTGGTCGAGGACCAGGGGACGATGTGGGTGGCGTACCTGCTCCTCGCCACGATCTCCTCCTTCTCGGCGGTGTTCGATCCCGCCTCGAGCGCCGCGTTCCCGAACCTCGTGGCGACCCGCGACCTCGGCCCCGCCAACGCGCTCTTCGGGTCGCTGTGGGGAACGATGCTCGCCGTCGGCGCCGCGGCCGGCGGCATCGTCGCGGCCGCGCTCGGCCGCGACGCCGCCTTCCTGATCGACTCGGGGACCTTCGCCGTCTCCGGCCTGCTGATCGCCGGGATCCGCCGGCCGCTCTCGGAGCCGCGAACGCAGGAGCCCGAGACCAACGTGCTGCGCGCCACGAGCGAGACGGTTCGGTTCGCGCGCCGCGACCATCGCGTGCTCGCCCTCCTGGGGGTCAAGGCCGGGTTCGGGCTCGCCGCCGGGGTCCTCGTCCTGATCTCGGTGTTCGCGCAGACCGAGTTCGACGCGGGCGAGGTCGGGATCGGGATCTTGATGTCGGCGCGCGGCGTCGGCGCGCTGATCGGACCGTTCCTCGGCCGGGCGCTCGCCGGGCCCGACGATCGCCATCTGTTCACGGCGATCGGGCTGGCCCTCGCGGTGTTCGGCCTCGGCTACGCGGTGCTCGGCCTCATGCCCACGTTGTGGCTCGCGGTGCCCGCGGTGACCCTCGCGCACATGGGCGGGGGCGCGCAGTGGACGCTGTCGTCCTACGGCCTGCAGCGGGTCGTGCCCGACCGGATCCGCGGCCGGATCTTCGCCTTCGACGCGGCGTTGATCACGCTCACCCTCACGGTGTCGAGCCTCGTGACGGGTTGGACCGCGCAGGTGTTCGACCCCCGGCTGACGGCCGTCGCGCTCGGGCTGGTGGCGATCGCCTGGGCGGGGACCTGGACGTGGCTCACGACGGACGTTCGCCGGGCGGCGTCGCTCCACGGGGTCGGGCCGGCCACCGGCGATGTCACCGAGCCGGACCGGGTGCCGAACCCCTAGCCGCCTACGAGGGCGCCGGCCCCTCCGGCGGCGGTGGCGGCGCGGGCGGCGTCCCGGGCGCGGGCCCACCCGGCGCCGGCGACGCGGTCGGCTGGTCGAACGACACCGACGGCGCCGCTCCGGAGAAGTCCACCTGCGGCGGACCCGCCTCGCGGAGCGCCTCCTCGATCTCGAAGAACTCCTCCTCCTTGAAGCCGAACAGCCGCGCGACGATCCCGGACGGGAACTGCTTGACCCGCTCGTTGTACTGGCGGACGTTCGCGTTGTAGAAGCGCCGGGCCGTCTGGAGCCGGTCCTCGGTGTTCGAGAGCTCCTGCTGGAGGGCGAGGAAGTTCTGGTTCGCCTTCAGGTCGGGGTAGGCCTCGACCACGGCGAACAGCTGGCGCAGGGCCGCGACGAGCGGCCCCTCCGCGGCGGCCTGCGAGGCGGGCGAGCCTGTGGCGGCGGCCGCGGCGGCCCGCGCCCTCGTGACGTTCTCGAACACCTCGCGCTCGTGGGTGGCGTACCCGCGGACCGTCTCCACCAGGTTGGGGATCAGGTCGTACCGGCGGCGCAGCTCCGTGTCGATGTTCGCCCACGAGTCCTTGATCAGCTGCTTCTGCGAGACGAACCGGTTGTACGCGACGACGCCCACGATGGCGAGGAGCGCCAGGACGCCCAGCACGATCCAGAGCCAGAGCAACGTTCGGTCCTTTCCTGTGGCGTTCGGGGCGCCAGCCTAGCCGGTCGGGGTGGAGACCGTACAGGTCACCGGCGATCGACGCCCTCGGTCACCCCGGAGGCTGCGGGCCGGCGGCGCCCTGGGCCCTCGGGAGCCGCTCGAGCAGGTCCCGGAGGGTCTCGAGCGTGCCGACGAGATCCGGCTCCGCCGGCCTCGGCCCGTACAGGACGGCGATCTGCCCGCGCGCCTCGAACCCCCACCGCAGGTCGAGCGAGCGGAGCCACTCCCGCATCGACCCGTCGACGAGCGCCCGCGCCGCGGTCTCGTCCTCCGCCCAGACGCTGAGGTCCTCGGTCGGATCCGCCTCGTCGGACGCGATCGGCTCGAGCGCGGGCGGTCGCGAAAGGCGGGTGAGGAAGATCTGGGGCTCGGCGACGACCGCCGGGACCGACCCGTCCGTCCTCGCCATCGCGCACGAGAACGACGCCCGTTCGGCCGGAAGCTCGGCGAGCGACGGCGCGGAGAACGACAGGGCGAACACGTGGACGTCGAGGCCGCGCCACGATCCCCACACGAGGTCCTCGACCTGCGGCTCGGCGGCACGGGCGAACAGCGAGACCGGGTAGGCGAGGATCCCGAAGGGATCGCCCGTCTCCCGGCGGAGCCCGAGCAGCTCGGTGCCCGTCCGTTGTTCGGGCCGGCTCGACCGCCGGGCCTGCAAGTAGACCACCGCGATCACCGCGATGAACACGAGGAGGACCAGGAACGGGTGCGCGACCTTCAGCAGGATCGCCAGGACGATGACCGCGATGCCGATCGCGAGCGCGATCATCCACGGCTTCATCGGCCGAGTATAGGTGGGCCCGGAACGCGGACCGGCGTCAGGACCGTTCGGCGCGGATCGCGAGGCCGTCGTCGTCCGCGTCCACCACGACCCGGTCCCCCTCGACGATCTCGCCCGAGAGCAGCCGCATCGCGAGCGGGTCCTGCACCTCCCGCTGGATCAGCCGCTTCAGCGGACGCGCCCCGAACGACGGGTCGTACCCGGCGGACGCGAGGTGGTCGCGCGCCGCGTCGGTGAGCTCGATCGACAACGAGCGCCGCGCGAGCCGCTCCTGGAGCAGCCGCACCTGGATGTCGACGATCTCGCGCAGCTGGTCCCGGTCGAGCGGGTCGAACACGACGATCTCGTCGACGCGGTTCACGAACTCCGGCCGGAAGAACGCCCGGACGTCCTCGAGGATCGCCTCGCGCCGCTTGTCGGCCGGGATCGTCGGGTCGCGGAAAGCCGCTCCGCCGAGGTTCGAGGTCATGATCACGATCGTGTTGCGGAAGTCGACGGTGCGGCCCTGTCCGTCGGTGAGCCGCCCGTCGTCGAGCACCTGCAGCAGCACGTTGAACACGTCGCCGTGCGCCTTCTCGAGCTCGTCGAGCAGCACGACCGAGTACGGACGCCGCCGAACCGCCTCAGTCAGCTGCCCGCCCTCCTCGAACCCGATGTAGCCGGGGGGCGCGCCGACCAGACGCGACACGGTGTGTCGCTCCTGGTACTCGCTCATGTCGAGCCGGACCACGGCCCGCTCGTCGTCGAACAGGTACTCGGCGAGCGCCCGGGCGAGCTCGGTCTTGCCCACGCCGGTCGGGCCGAGGAACAGGAAGGAACCGATCGGGCGATCCGGATCGGACAGCCCGGCACGAGATCTGCGGATCGCGTTCGCGACCGCGTTCACCGCCTCGTCCTGACCGACGACGCGGCGGTGCAGCGCTTCCTCGAGGTGGACGAGTTTCTGCATCTCGCCCTCCATCAGTCGGCTCACGGGGACCCCGGTCCAGGTGGATACGACCGCCGCCACGTCCTCCTCCGTGACCTCTTCGTTCAGCATCTTCCGATCGCGCTGCAGCTCCTCGAGGCCGCGGTTCACCTCCTCGAGCTCCCGGTCGAGCTGCACGAGCCGCCCGAACCGCAGCTCGGCCGCGCGCTCGAGATCGCCCTCGCGCTCGGCACGCTCGAACTCGCCACGGGTCGACTCGATCTCCGACTTGAGGCGGCGGATCTCCTCGATCCGCTCCTTCTCTTGACGCCAGTGCGCGCGCATCGACGCCGCTCGCTCTTCGAGATCCGCGAGCTCCTGCTCGAGCCGCTCGAGCCGCTCACGGGACGCCGGGTCGGTCTCCTTGCGGAGGGCGGCACGCTCGATCTCGAGCTGCTTGAGGCGTCGCTCGACCTCGTCGAGCTCGACGGGGAGCGAGTCGATCTCGATCCGGAGACGGCTCGCCGCTTCGTCGACGAGGTCGATCGCCTTGTCGGGCAGGAACCGGCCGCTCACGTACCGGTCCGACAGGACGGCGGCCGCCACGAGCGCGGGGTCCTGGATCCGGACGCCGTGATGGACCTCGTACCGCTCCTTCAGCCCGCGCAGGATCGCGATCGTGTCCTCGACGCTCGGCTGCTCGACGAGCACGGGCTGGAACCGCCGCTCGAGGGCCGGGTCCTTCTCGATGTGCTGGCGGTACTCGTCGAGCGTCGTCGCGCCGATCGCCCGGAGCTCGCCGCGCGCGAGCATCGGCTTCAGCAGGTTGCCCGCGTCCATCGCCCCCTCGGCGGCGCCCGCCCCGACAATCGTGTGCAGCTCGTCGATGAACGTCACGATCTGCCCGTCGGACTCGGCGATCTCGCGCAGCACGGCCTTCAATCGCTCCTCGAACTCGCCGCGATACTTCGCGCCGGCGACGATCGCGCCGAGATCGAGCGCGACGACGCGCTTGTCCTTCAGCGACTCGGGCACGTCGCCCGCGACGATGCGCTGGGCGAGCCCCTCGACGATCGCGGTCTTGCCCACGCCCGGCTCGCCGATCAGGACCGGGTTGTTCTTCGTGCGCCGGGACAGGACCTGGATCACGCGCCGGACCTCGTCGTCGCGCCCGATCACCGGGTCGAGCGTGCCGCGGCGCGCGAGGTCGGTGAGGTCGCGACCGTAGCGCTCGAGCGCCTGGTACTTCTCCTCCGGGTTCGGATCGGTCACCCGCTGCCGGCCGCGGACCTGCGCGAGGGCCGTCAGCACGGCGTCGCGCTCGAGACCGGCGTCGCGGAGCAGGCGCGCGGCCGCGGAGCCGCCCTCCAGCAGCGCGAGGAGCAGGTGCTCGGTCGAGACGTACTCGTCCGTGAGCGCCTCCGCCTCGCGGAAGGCGCCGTCGAGCACCGTCCCGAGCGCGGGGCTCACGCGGACCTCGCTCGTCCCCTGCGCGAAGACCTTCGGCAGTCGGTCGAGCGCGGACTCCACGCCGTCGCGCAGCGGCTTCGGCGCGACCCCCAGGGCGTGCAGCAGCGGGTAGACCACGCCCTCGGGGTCGGACAGCAGGGCGAGCAGCAGGTGCTCGGGCTCGATCGCCTGATGGTCGCGCGCGATCGCCTGCTGCCGGGCTCCCTCGAGCGCGGCCTGCGACTTCATCGTCAGCTTGTTCGGGTCCATCCGTCCCTCGCCGTCTCCCAATCGCTCCGCGTCAGCCCGTACATCGCGTAATCGGCCGGTCCCTTCGGGGTGGGCATGTAGGCGCGCAGGACACCCTCGTACCCGAAGCCGAGCGCCTCGAGCGCCCGCCGCATCGCGGCGTTGCCGACGTCCGTCGTCGCCTGGACGCGGATCGCCGCCTCCTCGGAGAACAGGTGGCTCGCGACGAGCGCGACCGCCTGCCGGCCGAGGCCGCGACCGCGGTCGGCCTCGTCCCACAGCTCGATCCCGAGCTCCCACACCCCGGGCGGCATCGCGTGGCTCGAGCACCGGGCCTGCACGTCGCCCACGACCCGCCCGCCCGACTCGATCGCGAACAGGACCTCCCAGTCGTTGCGGGCCCCCGAGCGCGAGATCCGCTCGCGACGCTCCCGCCGGGCGACCGGGTCGAGCGAGCTCGCCGGGACCGGCGACATCCGCTCCATCGCGAGGTCGACCTCCTCGGGCCGGAACCCGCGGAGGACGACCTCCGCGCCGCGCAGCCGGCTCACGGGGCCAGGTCCTCCTGCCACGAGAAGCGGACCACGCTCCGGAGCGGCACGATGTCGCTCGGTGACGCCGAGGCGCCGCGTCGGCGCCGATCCAGCTCGCGCTCGAGCTCGGCCGCCCGGCGCTCCATCTCCTGGAGCTGCTCACGCATCTCGATGAACAGCTTCACGCCCGCGAGGCTGATCCCACCGAGCTGCGTGAGCTCCTGGATCGCCCGGATCCGCTCGATGTCACGCTCGGAGTAGCGCCGGGTGTTCCCGGACGTCCGCTTCGGCTGCAGCAGGCCCTTGCGCTCGTACATCCGCAACGTCTGCGGGTGCACGCCGGCGAGCTCGGCCGCCACGCTGATGATGTACACGGCACGCTCCCCCTGCCGCGGCCCGCCGCCGGAACGACGCTGCGCCGGCTCGCGCTTCACCACCGCTCACTCCCTCGTTCGGTCACGCCACGCCCATCCGTCTGCGCGGCGACTCCTGCTCGATCTCACCGAGCTGCTTGAGCAGCTCCTTCTCCGCCTTCGACAGTTTCCGCGGCACCTCGACGTGGACCGTGACGAGGAGGTCCCCGTTGCCGCCGCGCTTCGGCGCGCCTTTGCCCTTCAGGCGGAACGTCTTGCCGTTGGGCGTGCCACCCGGGACCTTCATCGTCACCGGACCGTTGAGCGTCGGGACCTGCACGTTCGCTCCCAGCGCCGCCTCTGCGTACGTGACCGGGAGATCGATCGTCAGGTCGTTGCCCGTGCGCCCGAAGAACGCGTGGGGCCGCACCCGGACGAGCACGAACAGGTCGCCGGGCCGTCCCCCCGCCGGTCCCGGCTCGCCGCGGTGCTCCAGCCGGATCCGGGCGCCGTCCTTGACGCCGGCCGGCACGCGGACCTGGAAGCTCCGCGTCCGCCGGTGACTGCCGCTCCCCCCGCACGCCGGGCACGGGGACTCGACGATGCGACCCGCCCCGTGACATCGGGGGCAGGTCTGCGACATCTGGAACGGACCCTGGTTCACGGCGATCTGGCCCGCGCCGCCGCAGTTCGGACAGGGGGTCGCGCTCGTCCCGGGTGCGGCACCCGACCCGTGACACGTCTCGCATGGTGCCGGACCCGTCACCCGGACCGGCACGGTCGCGCCCGCCATCGCGTCGTCGAACGACAGCGTGACCTCGGTCTCGAGATCGGCGCCGCGCGTCGGTCGGGCTCGAGCCCTGGCGCGACCACCGCCGAACAGCCCGCCGAACAGGTCTCCGAGGTCGCCGACGTCGAAGCCGCTCATGTCCTCGACACGGACGCGTCCCCCGCCCGGGACCCCGCCGCCCGGGAACCCACCCCCGGGGAACCCGCCGCCGAACCCGGACGCCGCCATGTCGCGGACCTGGTCGTACTGCTTGCGCTTGTCCTCGTCACCGACGACGTCGTACGCGGCCGAGATCTCCTTGAAGCGCTCCTCGGCCTGCTCGTTCCCCGGGTTCGCGTCGGGGTGGAACTTCTGCGCGAGCTTGCGGTAGGCCTTCTTGATCTCGCCGGCGGTCGCGTTCTTCGGCACGCCGAGGACCTGGTAGTAGTCCTTCTCGAACCACTCCCGGCGGACCTCGCCGTCCACGATCGCCTCCCTCGAGCCGCCGTCAGCGCCGCTCGACGCGGACGCTGGCGGGTCGGATCACGGTGCCGCCGAGCCGGTACCCCTGTCGGAAGATCTCGGCGACGTGCGGCTCGCCGTCGCCCTCGCCGGTCTGCATCAACGCGTCGTGCACGTTCGGGTCGAACTCCTTGCCCTCGGCCTCGATGCGTTCCAGGCCCTCGGCTCGCAGCGTCTCGACGAGCTTCGCGTAGACGAGCTCCACGCCCCTGCGGAAGTCCTCGAAGTCGGGCTGGCGCTCGGCCGCCATCAGCGCGAGATCGAACTCGTCCAGGACCCCGAGCAGCTGCTGCACGAATCGCTGCAGCTCCGCCTCGACGAGCCGCTCCTGCGAACGGGTCACGCGCTTGCGGTAGTTCTCGAAGTCGGCCTGGAGTCGCTGCAGGTGGTCGCGGTACTCGGCCGCCTCGGTCTGCAGGCGCGCGACATCGTCGGACGCGGCGACCTCGTCCGCGCTCGCGTCCGGCGATCCGGGAGGGCCGGCCGCGCCGGCCTCAGGGACCGGCGCGGCGTCGTCGCCCTCGCGGAATCGGCGCTTGTCGACGAAGCGGATCCTCGGCCGGTCCTCCTCGCGCTCGCGCTCGATGTCCTCCGTCATCTACTCCGCCTTGATCTCGATCTTCTTCGGCTTCGCGCGCTCGAGCTTGGGCACCTCGACCGTGAGGACGCCCTTGTCGAACGACGCGCTGACCTTCTCCACGTCCGCGGTCTGCGGCAGCGCGATCGCGCGCGTGAACGAGCCGTATCGCCGCTCAACGCGGTGGTAGTTCTGCTCGTTCGTCTCGCTCGGGAACTCCCGCGTGCCGCTCACCGTCAGCGCCTGATCCTCGACCGACACCTCGACGTCCCCCGGCTCGATCCCGGGGAGCTCGAGCCTCGCCACGATCGACGAGTCGGTCTCGTACACGTCCATCGCCGGCATCCACGATCCGGTTGCCGTCGGACGCAGGGACTCCCCGCCCGTGAAGGTCCGCCCGAAGAGGCGGTTGAGCTCGTCCTGGATCGAGACGAGGTCACGGAACGGGTCCCACCGCACGAGCGTGTCGCCACGTGCCATCTACGACGCACCTCCTTCATCAACGATCTCGCCCTCGACGACGTCGTTCTCCGACTCGGCGCCGGCGGTCGAGGGCCCCGCCCCGCCGCCGCCGGCCGCGGCCTGCGCCGCTTCCTGCGACTCGGCCGTCTGCTGGTACATCGCCTGACCGATGCCCTGGAACTTCTGCATCACGGCATCGGTCCCCGCCTTGATGCGCTCGACGTCCTCGCCCTCCAGGGCCTCCTTCAGCTCGGCGTTGAGCTTGGTGAGCTCCTCGCGATCGGCCTCGGGGACCTTGTCCCCCCACTCCTCGAGCGAACGGTCGACCTGGTAGGAGAGCTGGTCACCGGCGTTGCGCGCCTCGGCGGCCTCGCGCCGGGAGTGGTCCTCGGACGCGAACTTCTCCGCGTCGGCGACCATCCGGTCGATGTCCTCCTTGGACAGCGCCGTGCCGCCGGTGATCGTCATCGCCTGCTCCTTGCCCGTGGCCATGTCCTTCGCGGACACGTTCACGATGCCGTTCGCGTCGATGTCGAACGCGACCTCGATCTGCGGCATCCCGCGCGGTGCCGGTGGGATCCCGGTGAGCATGAACTTGCCGAGCGATCGGACGCCGGGCGAGTAGCGCGTCTCGGCCTCGCCCTGCAGGACGTGGATCTCCACGTTCGTCTGGTTGTCGTCGGCGGTCGTGAAGATCTCCGACTTGCGCGTCGGGATCGTCGTGTTGCGCTCGATCAGCTTCGTGAAGATGCCGCCCTTGGTCTCGACGCCGAGCGTGAGGGGCGTGACGTCGAGGAGCAGGATGTCCTTCACGTCGCCCTTCAGGACGCCGGCCTGGATCGCGGCGCCGACCGCGACGACCTCGTCGGGGTTCACGCCCTTGTGGGGCTCCTTGCCGCCCGTGAGCTCCTTCACCAGCTCCTGGATCATCGGCATGCGGGTGGACCCGCCCACCAAGATGATGTGGTCGATCTCGGCGACCGCCTTGCCCCAGTCCTTCACCGCCAGCTCGAACGGCTCGCGGCATCGCCGGACCAGGTCCTCGGTCATCCGCTCGAACTCGCTGCGCGTGAGCTTCATCTCCAGGTGCAGCGGCCCCTCGGCGCCGGCGGAGATGAACGGCAGGTTGATCGTCGCCTCGGAGACCTGGGACAGCTCGATCTTGGCCTTCTCCGCCGCCTCCTTCAGACGCTGCAGCGCCATCCGGTCCGCGCCGAGGTCGACCCCGTGCGCGTTCTTGAACTCGGCGACCATCCAGTCGATGATCCGCTGGTCCCAGTCGTCGCCGCCGAGGTGGGTGTTGCCCGCGGTCGACTTGACCTCGAACACGCCCTCGCCGAGCTCGAGCACGGACACGTCGAACGTACCGCCGCCGAGGTCGAAGACGAGGACCGTGATGTCGTTGTCCTTCTCGAGCCCGTAGGCGAGCGACGCCGCCGTCGGCTCGTTGATGATGCGCAGCACCTCGAGGCCCGCGATCTCGCCGGCCTCCTTGGTGGCCTGGCGCTCCGCGTCACCGAAGTACGCGGGGACCGTGATCACCGCCTGGTTGACGGTGTCGCCGAAGTAGGACTCGGCGTCGCGCTTCAGCTTCTGCAGGATGCGGGCGGAGATCTCCTGGGCGTTGTAGGTCTTGGCGTCGATCTCGACGGTCCAGGGCGTGCCGATGTGGCGCTTGACCGACCGGATCGTGCGGTCGGGGTTCGTGATGGCCTGGCGCTTGGCCACCTCGCCGACGAGCACCTCGCCGGTCTTGGAGAACGCCACCACCGACGGGGTGGTGCGGGCGCCTTCCGAGTTGGGGATGACCACCGGCTCCCCGGCCTCGAGGACCGAGACGACGGAGTTGGTGGTGCCGAGGTCGATGCCGACCGCCTTGGCCATGAGGTTGCCTCCGGGAGGGTTCGTGGAACGAGGTCTGGAACGGGCGTTCCGGGGCACGACA
>DATBMU010000147.1:0-15088 GCA_036554665.1 Actinomycetota bacterium
TGGTGGGACTACCACCTCTACCTGCTCGCCGGGTTCGCGGCGAGCTGCTGGGCCGTGATCGCGGAGTTCCGCCGGTCGCGGAGCCTGGCCGGCCTCGCCGCCGGGATCACCGAGCGCGACCCGCTCGAGCAGGTGGCGCGCGGGCATCCCGAGGCCCTCGACGCGCTGATCGGCGCGGTCGAGGCGAAGGACCCGTACACCCACGGCCACTCGGGGCGCGTCGCCGAGCTCGCGACGCGCATCGGCCTCCGCATCGGCCTGGAGCCCGAGGACCTGCGCGGCCTGCACCAGGGCGCGTACCTTCACGACGTCGGCAAGATCGGCGTTCCCGACCAGGTGCTCAACAAGCCGGGGTCGCTGACGGCCGAGGAGTGGGTGTGGATCGAGCGCCACCCGGCGGCGGGTTGGGAGCTCGCGAGCCGCGCCCGCTCGCTGCGGGACTCGCTGACCGCGATCCGTCACCACCACGAGCGGTGGGACGGCAGCGGCTACCCCGACCACCTGAGCGGCGCGGACATCCCGCTGGCCGGCAGGATCGTGGCCGTCGCCGACGTCTGGGACGCGCTCACGTCCGATCGCGCGTACCGGCCGGCGTGGGAGTTCGACCGCGCGATCTCGCACGTCGTCGGCGGGGCCGGCGTGCTCTTCGATCCGGCCTGCGTCGAGGCGCTCGTCGACGTGCTCCAGGGGTGGGGTGTCCTGCCCGAGCGCGTGCTCCCCGATCTCGAGCCCCTGCTCCGAGCCTCGAACGAGTGCCATCCCGTCGCCGACCGGCGCCGTCACGCGCCCGGCCGCCGCGCGGGCGTCGGCGAGAGCGAGCCGGCCCGCCCCGCCTAGACTGGGTCCTTCCTCGCCCGACCTCGAGGGGGATCGCCGTTGGAGCACGCGGGTCGCCGAGCCGCTCCGCCCGTGGGCGATGCCGAGGGGCGGCTGCGCGTGCCGATCCTCGTGGCCCTGCTCCTGCTCCCGGTCGTCGGGCTCGCGCTCCTGCTCGCCGTGCCGGAGCTCGACGTGGTCTGGGAGCACCATCCGTCGCACTTCTGGCTGGTCCTGGGCGTCGCGGCGGTGAACGTCGTCCTCGCCGTCCTGACGAGCGAGGCCGCCACGCTCCGCGACGACGCGCGGCTGTTCCTCGTCTCGCTCGCGCTGATCGCCAGCGCCGGCTTCTTCGCCCTGCACGCGCTCGCGACGCCCGGCGTGCTGCTCGAAGGCCCGAACCAGGGATTCACGATCGCGACGCCCGTCGGGCTCGTGCTCGCCGCGGGCTTCGCGGCGGCCTCGGCGCTCGTCGGCGATCGACGCGGCGCGATCTCCCGTCGCGCGATGCGATGGATGCGCGCGGCACTCATCGCGGCGATCCTCGGGTGGGCGGTGGCATCGCTCGCGGGGTTCCCGGCGCTCAGCCGGCTCCCGGATGTCGAGGCGCCGGCCGCCCTGCGCGTGCTCGCGCCCGTCGCGATCGTCGCGTACGCGTTCGCGGGCTTCCGGTACCTCGGGTTGTACCGGCGTCGCGGACGGACGCTGCCCCTCGCCATCGCGGTCGCGTTCGTCCTGCTGGCGGAGGCGATGGCGGCCGTCGCCGTCGGCCGGAGCTGGCACCTCACGTGGTGGGAGTGGCACGTGCTGATGGCGGTCGCCTACGGCACGGTGCTCGTCGCGGCGAGGCTCGAGTACGGGCGGACGCGCTCGCTCACGGCGGCGTTCGGCGGGCTGTACCTGGAGGGGACGCTCGAGCGCGTCGACGCCCGCCAGTCCGGCGCGCTTGCGGACCTCGCGCTGGCGATCCGGTCCGACGAGCCGCTCGCGCCGATCCTCGAGCGGCTCCGGCGTGAGGGGTTCACGGCGGAGGAGGCCGCGCTGCTCGAGCGCTCGGCGCGCGAGCTGGCTCGGGTCGACGCCCTGTTCCGGAGCTACGTCGGCCCGCGCCTGGCCGAGCGCCTGGCCGAGGAGCCCGCGCTGGCCGGCCTGGGCGGGCGCGACGCGGACGTCTCGGTGCTGTTCGCCGACCTGGCCGGCTTCACGTCGTTCTCCCAGGGTCGGCCGGCCGGCGAGGTCGTGGCGATGCTGAACGCGTACTGGGAGGCCGTCGTCCCGGTCGTCGCCGGGCGCGAGGGGGGGCTGATCGAGCGGTTCGCGGGCGACGCGGTCATGGTGGTCTTCAACGCGCTCGACGACCAACGCGACCATCCGGCGAGGGCCGCTCGGGCCGCGCTCGCGATGCGGGACGCGGCCGAGCGGGTGGCCGCCTCGCACGCCGATTGGCCCCGGTTCCGCGTCGGGGTGAACACCGGTCGCGCCGCGATCGGCAACGTCGGGGCCGGCGACCAGCGCAGCTTCTCGGCGATCGGCGATACGACGAACGTCGCCGCCCGGCTCCAGGCGGCGGCGAGCCCGGGGCAGGTGCTCATCAGCGAGGCGACGCGCGAGCGTCTCGGCGACGCGGCCGCCTCACGACCGCTCGGACCGATGGCGCTGAAGGGCAAGGACGACGACGTCGAGGTCTTCGAGCTCGTCGAGGTCGGGGCCGCGCCGTAGGTCGCCCGGGGCTCCCCGGGATGGGTCGGGGGACACCGAAGATGACCCGAGCGACCTGTGCGCACCGGGGGGCTCGGGCGGTACTGTCCGCAAGGCGGTCGGTGCTCGCGATCGCCGGGAGGGAGCGACCGTGACGATTTCGCCGGGGGAGGCCGTCCTGCTGGTGGTCGGCCTCGTCGGCGTGGGCGTGAACGCTGCCGCCTTCCACGACGCGATCGGGACGCACCGCTGGGTCCGCCGGCTCGAGGGGGTCCGCGCCGCACGGATCGCGCGCGCGAACGCCCGCCGGGCGGCGCTGCGGATCGTGGCCTCGCTCGGCGCGATCGTGGTCGCCGGGCTCGCGTCACTCGCCCCGGGTCGGTTCGTCGGCGAGGGACTCGGCATGGGGATCGCGATCGCCGCGGGGCTCGTCGCATTCATCGCGATGGTGACCGCCTCGATCCTGGACTTCGCCGACAAGCGGGAGCTCCATCGCGCCGTCGTCCGGGAGCTCCTGGCCGAGGAGAGCGCGCCCTCGCCCCGCCCCGCTCGGCCGGGCGCCACCCGGCCGGCCTGACGACCCGGGTCCCTGGGGTCTCCGGGCGGGCTCAGGTCGGGGGTAGGTCCCGACCGATAACCCAAGGGACCATGAACGAGCGCGCGCGCCGTCCCGAGACCCGTGGCCGAGAGCTCCGGGCGCTGTGGGCGACGCTCGCGGCGATCTGCCTCCTGGGCGCCGGGCTGGCCTACGGCGCGACCTGGTACACCCGGGGCGAGCTCGAGCGCGAGGCCACCAGGGACGCACGCCAGCTGGCCGTCGACGCGATCCAGCCGTTGCTCCTCCCCGCCGACGTCGAGGCGCCCGTGCGTGGCGAGCGGTACGAGGAGCTCCTCGCGGCGGTGGAGGAGGGTGTGCTCGGCGGCCCGATCAACGGGCTGCGGCTGTGGCGCGCCGACGGGACGATCCTGTTCGCGGTCGACCGGAACCTCGTCGGACGCCGCGAGCCCGCGATGCGGGACGAGATCCACGCCGTCGTCGCTGGCACGTCGCAGAGCATGGTCGAGGGGGACCGCTTCCGGATGCTCTCGACGCTCCGCGTGGGGGAGCCGGCCGTGCTCGTCGCGGCGGAGCTCGACCGGTCCTACCCGGCGATCGTCGAGGAGGCCGAGGAGCCGTGGTACCCGTGGGTGCGGCGTGGCCTGGTCGCGGCGCTCGTGTTCGCCGGCCTGATGGTCGTGACGTGGATCGGGTTCGCGATCGCCGGCGGCATCCGGCGCGCGGCCGCACGCTCCTCGAAGGCGCCCGAGCGCCCGGGCATCCCCGGCGTCCCGATCGCCACCAGCGCGGGCCCCGGATCGAACGGTGACCCTCCCCCCTACATGCTCCCCGGGTTCCAGGAGCAGGTCGAGGCCAAGCGGCGGGCCGAGGACGCCCTGAAGGAGATGCGGCAGGAGCGCGACGAGGTGCTCGAGCGCGTCCGCCGCCTCGAGGCGGAGCTCGACGAGCTCCGGCGAGGCAGGGGCGAACCCGAGCCCTCGTCGCGCGTCCTGCCGATGCGCTAGTCCCAGCCGACCCCTACGCGGCGGTCAGCTGACCCCGGACGGCGCCCGCCGGGAACTCGGCGTTGTGGACGTTGACGTAGTAGTCGCCGGGGCTGCTCGCGATCGCGCGGAGCAGCGCCGTCGAGAGCTTCGTCAGGCACCCCGCCGAGACGCCGGTGGCGCCGCTGCCGAAGCCCGTCGGGGCCTCGAGGGTCACGACGATGTCACCGGCCACGCCGGCCGCACCCGCGTGGATGTGGGCGGCGGTCGCCGGCAGGCCGATCGCCTCGACGGCGATCGCGAAGCAGAGCACGCCGCTCCGAGGCGCGACGTTGATCTCGGCGACGCCGGTCCCGTCGGCGTCGCCCGGGCCCGGGACCTCGGTCTCGCCCTCGAGCTGCGCGGTGAGCGTGACGAACCGCACCTTCTTGGCGCCCTTGCCCGGGTGGTCGTGGCCGGCGACCGCAGGTACGACCGCGGACGCGGCGATGAGCCCCCCGAGCAGCACCACGCCCAGGATCTTGCGAGATGCGGACATGTGCACCCCTCCTTCCGTCGATGGGTGCTTACGGGGAGCGGGGGTACCCGAGGCCACGGGCCCCGAAACACCCCCAGGTCGCCGGGTCGTCAGGCGGACCGTGAGGTCGCGGGAGGGGTCTTCCGGCTGGAGCGGGCCCGGGCGGGCGGCGTCGGCTCGTCGGGCGTTTCCGAGGTCGATCCCGAGCGCTGGGCGCGGCGGGCGATGGTCTCGGCCGCGGCGGTCGAGGTGGTCGGCGCCGCCTTCGATCCCGTCGGCGTGCGCGGGCGAGCCCCCTTCGTGGCCGCGGTCGCCTTCGTCGCCGCCGAGGGCTTCGAGGCCGCGGTCTTCGCCGCCTGTGCCTTCGTGGTTCGTGGCGCCCTCGCCGTCGATGCCGTCGCCTTCGTCTTGGACTTCGCCTTGGAGGGGGAGGCTGCCCTCGGGGTCCGCGATGCGGCCGGGCGACGTCGAGCGGCGCGGGCCGCAAGGTCCGCCCAGTAGCCCTCCCAGAACGCCGCCACGACCACCCCGAGCCGTCCGATCGGGGCGAGCCCGGGCGCCAGCCGTCGCAGCCGCCCGGCGACCTTCTCGAGCTGTGGGCCGCGCAGGACCAAGACGTCCTCGATCAGCTCCCACCGCTCGAGCGAGAGGTGGGGCTCCTCGGCGGCGCTCGGATGCTCGAGGCCGAGCCAGTGTTCGGCCGCCCACGGCTGCATCGTCAGGTCGAGGTCGGGGACGAGGTCGGGGAGCAGCGGGGACAGGCTCTTCGACACCCGGCCGATCCCGAACTCCTGCACCCACTCCGACCCGAGGAACCGGCGCATCCACGCGCGACGCTCGCTGCTGCCCGGTCGATCACCGCGCGGCGCGGCCGCGACGAGCTCGTCCGCGCGCTGGGAAGCCGTGAGCATGAACCGCTCGACGCGCTCCATGTCCCAGCCGGCGCCGAGGTGGTTGGCGCGCCAGAGATGGACCGGCGTGATGGACCGAGAGGTCGGCCACCAATCGCCGCGGAAGAAGTCCCGATGGCTCGAGTCCGTCAGGTAGCGCAGGTAGACGGTGTCCGGGTCCGCCAGCCGGTGGACCCCGATCCGGATGCTCGGCCGTTCGACCGCCGAGCCCTCTCGGGCGTCGCCCGGCTGATCCGCTCGCTCCGGAGGATCGGCCGTGCGGGCGGCGAGCTGGGACGGATGCCGGAGCGGGCCGGGCGCGAGCAGCGGCGTGACGGTCGCCAGCCGCGACGAGGAGGTCCGCGACCCGTTCGGCTCCGATGCGGGCGTCTCCTCCTCCGGCGCCGCGCCGGCCGTCGCGGCGGTGTCGCCGCCCTCACCCTCCGACTGCCGCGCGAGGAGCGCGTACCAGCCGTGCTCGTACGCCTCGGTCGACTCCGGGTCGCGCGTCTCCGGGTCGGCCTTGCGGCCACGCCTGCGCTCTCGAGCCTTCCCGAACGGCATCCGCATCCCCGTCCGTGCGTGGGCCGACGGTGGCCCCTCCCCGTATCCATCGGCGGTGCCGGCCGCGGGCTGAATCCCGCCCGACGCCCGGATGTGGGGTTCCCGGCCGCGACGTCGCTACGATGTCCGTCCGACGGAGGGGGACGAAGGATGGCAGCGGACAAGCTCATGTGCGATCTCGAGCACCGCAGGGCGGTGCCGGCCACGGTCAAGGTGGAGATCAAGTCGACGAGGGCCGGCAAGCCAGGCCACCCGATGATCCGGAGCGCCGCCCTGTGCGCGGCGCACGCCCGCGAGCTCCGGAGGCTCGGCCTCGAGCTCGTGGGGGGATGACCCTCAGCCGGCCGCCGGCGGGACGTTCTGGTTGAAGCGGAACAGGTTCGTCGGGTCGTAGCGGGCCTTGACCTCCGCGAGCCGGTCCCAGGTCGCCGCGGGGTAGGCCTCGCGGACGCGCGCCTCGCCCTCGTCCCCGAGGAACCCCACGTACGCCCCGGGCGCTCCGTTCCGGATCGCCGACGCGAGGGCGTCGACCCACGCCTCGTGCGTCGGTCGCTCGTCGGGGCTCTCGAACAGCGTCGCGACGTTGACCATGATCCGCCGGTCCCGATGGGCGAACGCGGTCGCCTCGGCCGGCACGCGGGCCATCGCCCCACCGAGGACCCGGAGCTGCGTCACCGACATCATCGCGGTCGAGCCCTGCAGGTGCTCGACGATCGCGCCCGCCGCCGCGCCGTCCACCCCGTCGACGAACAGGTTGCGCACGGCCCCGAGCGGGTGGAACCCTTCCTCGTCCGGCTGGTACATCTCGGCGTACGGCATCGGCCGGATCAGGTCGGCGATCGGCGGGGCGAGCCCGCGGAAGGGCGCCATCGCCGCCTCGGCGGCGTCCTGTTCGCCGGCGAAGCACATCAGCGCGAGGAGCGTGAGCCGGCCGTGGTGCTCCTCCGGCACGAACGGCATCGGCGGCGCGGGCATGACGTTCGCGATCGTCGACAGCTCCTCGGGTGCGGCGTCGGCCTCGGCCACGAACCCCACGATCGTCTCGGGCGTGGCGGGCAGCAGCAGCATCCCGCCCACGATCGAGTCGAGCTCGTGCAGCCGGTAGCGGAAGCGGGTGGCGACGCCGAAGTTGCCGCCGCCACCCCGGATCGCCCAGAACAGGTCCGGGTGCGTCTCGGCGTCGGTCCGGACGAGCTCGCCGTCCGCGGTCACGACCTCGGCCGCGAGCAGGTCGTCGATCGTGAGGCCGTGCTTGCGCACGAGGTAGCCGACGCCGCCGCCGAGCGTGATCCCCCCGATCCCGACGGAGCCCGTGTCGCCGAACCCGGTCGCGAGGCCCTGCGCTCCGGCGGCCGCGGTGTAGGCGCCGGCGGTCAGGCCCGTCTCGGCCCATGCCGTGCGCGCCTCGGCATCGATCTCGAGCGCGTTCAGATCCGCGAGGTCCAGCACGATCCCGCCGTCCGTGACGCAGTGGCCCGCGATGCTGTTGCCGCCGCTCCGCACGGCGAGCTCAACGTCCGTCTCGCGGGCGAGGTCGACGACTGCGGCCACGTCGCTCGCGCTCGCGACCCGGACGATCGCCGCCGGGCGCCGGTCGAAGCCGCCGTAGAACGGCGTGCGCGCCTCGTCGTACCCATCGTCGCCGGGCGCGATCACGCGGCCCGAGACGGCGGACCGGAGCTCGGGGATCGAGATCTGGACGTCACCGTTCGAGGGCTCGTGCATCGGTGGCTCCTTCCTGTTCGGTCGCCTCGATCGTCTCCTTGGGGTTCCGACCCGCAGGGCCGGCGGAACTCATCGCCGCCCGGGGGGCGGCCCGATGCGCTAGCGGCCGCCGGTGAACGGCGCCTCGCCCTCCTCCAGCGGACGGAACCGCAGCGCGGACCACACCTCGTCGAGCGCCACTTGCGCGATCGGCCGCAGGCCGTGCTCGGCCAGGATGGGCCAGACGCTGTCGCGGTTGATGTCGGCCCGGTTGCCCTTCGGGTAGGCGACCCACAGCACCCCGAGGTCGCGGAGCCCCGCTGCGTGATCGCGGACGGAGCGCCGGAGCGAGCGCTCATCCTCGGCGAACACGATGCCGACGGTGGCCCGGTCGAGGCGGGTCACCCGTCTCGCGCCCTCCGGCAGCGGCTCGATCAGGCCGAGGCGCGCGCGATCGGAGCACCACACGGCGGCGTCCGTCTTGATGAGGAGCTTGTCCGCCACCGACTTCGCCATGCCACCTCCGCCCCGATCGGCTCCCGAGCCCTCGAACCTACGACACTCGGCCGGCTTCCGACCGGCGCGTGCGTGGGGGAGGATGCACGGGTGCCAACCGATGCCCGCGGACGCCTCACGACGGACCCGTTCGAGCACCGCCGGACGAAGGCGGGGCTCGTGCTGATCAGCCGCGGGGGGCGTGTCGTCGCAACGCTCGCCGGCGCGGCCGCCGAGCGGCTCCTCGCGGCGATCGCGGCGGCGGAGGACGACGCCGCGGTGCAGCACCTGCTGGCCCGGGCGACCGGGAACTACCGTCGGGGCAACGAACCGCGATGACGGCGCCCGCCCGGCTCGGTCTGGTCATCCTCGCCGTCGACGACCTCGCGGAGACGGTGCGCTTCTACCGTGACGCGTTCGGATGGGCGACGACGGTGGAGGTCCCTGTGTACGTGGAGCTCGAGCTCCCCGAGGGGATGGCGCTCGGCCTGTACGAGCGCGAGGCGTTCGGCCGCAACACCTCGCAGGTTCCGGCTCCGACGCCCCCGGGGGCACTCGCCCCCGTCGAGCTCTACCTGTCGGTGGACGACCTGCCGGGCTGCGTCGACCGCGTCCGGGCGGCCGGCGGCCGGCTCCTCAGCGACCCCGCGCCGCGCGACTGGGGCGACGAGGTCGCCTACTTCGCGGACCCCGCCGGCAACGTCGTCGCGGTCGCGCGGCGATCTCAGGCGCCGAACCGCTCGAGCAGCACCCCGTGACGCAGACCTCGGTCGCTCACGGTGATCGCCGGCTGGCCCAGCTTCTCCATCACCGTCCGCACGATGCACGCGCCCGCGAGGATGACGTCCGCACGCTTCGGCTGGAGGCCGATGATCTCCCGGCGCGCCTCCGCGTCGCGCGAGCGGTACGTCTCGATCTGCCGGTCGATCTCCTCCCGGTGAAGGACGGTGCCCTGCACGACGTCGGGATCGTACGTGGCCATGTCGTGGCTCACGGCCGCGAGGTTCGTCACGGCGCCACCCATCGCCACCAGGGCGTCGGGGGGATCGCGATCGTCCAGGCGTGAGAGGTCGTCGGAGATCGACGCCAACGCGTCGCGCAGCACCTGCGAGGTGACCGCGCCGGCCAGCCCGAACGTCTGCGTGTACCGGACGGCGCCGACGTCGACGCTGAACCGCTCGTCGACCCGCCCGCCGTGCCCGAAGGTGAACTGCGAGCTCCCGCCGCCGGTGTCGAACACCACGAGCGTGCCGTCGCCCAGGTCGAGCTCCGCCTCGACCGCGAGGTAGGCGAGCCGGCTCTCCTCCTCGCCGGAGAGCACCTCGACGGTGATGCCGGCCCGGGACCGGATGGCCGCGATCACGTCCTCCCGGTTCCCGGCGGCCCGCAGCCCCTCGGTGCCCACCGCGACGATCGCCGCGACGCCCTGCTCCCGGGCCTCGTCCACCATCCCGTCGATCGCGTCGACGGTCCGCTCGAGCGCCGGCTCGGTGATCGAGCCGTGCCGATCGAGATCCTCGCCGAGCCGGGTGATCTCGGCCCGGTCCACGATCGCGCGGCGCGCGCCGTCGGCCGAGCGCTCGCCGACGCGGAACTTCACCGAATTCGTCCCGACGTCGATCGCCGCGTATCGCCGCGGCTCGTCTCGGATGAGCGCGCCCAGGCCGCGCGGATAGCTCGTGTTCACGTAGCCGTCGAGGCCGAGGGCCCGAACGGCGGCGATGACCGCGGCGGCGTCCTCCGACTCGATCGCGATCGTCCGGGTCGCACGTCCGTCCACGGTGACGTCCGCCAGCTCGGCCATGCACCCCATGAGCGTGGAGCGTGTGCGCACCTTGTGGACGTTCGCGATCCGAACGGTGCCCTCCTGCTGGCTGACCCGCTCGATCAGCCGTTCGAGCGTGTCCACTCCTTCGGGCGGGCGGGGGGGATCCAGGCCCAGGGCCTCGAACACGGTAGTCACGTCGTCGGCCGGGAGCGGGAAGGCGCGCTTGAGCACGGGCTCCCATCGCTCCAGGCCGTTCGCGTCGACCTCGCGCAGGACCTTGACGTCCACGAGCCCGTCCCGGATCTTCGGGCTGCCGTCGGTCCCGGCCACGAAGTAGACCTCGTCGCTCTCCTGGCTCGGCCCCGAGGCCGCCTCGGAGAGAGCGCCCTCGGCCCGGCCGAACCGGGATCCGAACGCGCGCCACTCCCACCGCGGAACGATCACGTCGCCGCTCCCTCGCGGGGCGTCCGACCCCGCACGCTGGCGGCGATGTTAGCGTGCCGTGATGGCGTTCCGCGGCTGGCCCGTCGAGGCGCTCGAGTTCTTCGAGGGACTCGAGGCCGATAACTCCAAGGCGTACTGGCAGCGTCACCGCGAGGTCTACGACCGTGCCGTCCGCGCGCCGATGGACGAGCTGCTGGAGGAGCTCGCGCCCGAGTGGGGCGAAGGTCGGGTGTTCCGGCCCTACCGCGACATCCGCTTCAGCGCCGACAAGACGCCGTACAAGACCCACATCGGCGCGATGGTCGGGGACGGGTACGTGCAGCTGTCGGCCGACGGCCTCGGGGCCGGGAGCGGCATGTGGGAGATGGCGGCCGACCAGCTCGAGCGCTACCGCGAGGCCGTGAGCGCCGAGCGCTCCGGCCGCGCGCTCGAGCGCGTCGTCTCGACGGCCCGAGCGGCCGGGCTCGAGGTCACGGGGCACGAGCGTTTGAAGACCGCGCCCCGCGGCTACCCGAAGGACCACCCGCGGATCGAGCTGCTCCGCTTCAAGGGCCTGATCGCGTGGCGGGACTGGCCGGCCGCGGCCTGGCTCGGGACCCCTCGGGCCAAGGACCGGGTGGTCGACTTCTTCCGCACATCCCGGCCGCTCGGCGACTGGCTGCGGGCCAACGTCGGCGCCTCGACGCTGCCCGAACGACGGAGATGAACGAGCCGGGCCCGCGGGCCCGGCTCGTTCGACATCCAGCTCCTCGTCGGTGCTGCGGCCTCTCCCGAGGCTCGTCCGGTAGACCAGCCCGGAACCGGCGAGGTCGGTGACCTGGTTGGATTCTGCCGGTCGCCCGGCGGACGGGCGGGGCGGTGGCCCCGGCCCGCGAGGGACGGCTCAGCAGCCGATCACCTCGGGGGTCTCTTGCGGTTCATGCAAGTCGGACCACCTCCTTTCTCCCGTGCCGAGCATGCTGCGACACGATCGGCCGGAGGGCAAGTCGTTCCGGCCGATCCGCAGGACCGGCCGATGCGGTCGAACCTCCTCAGTCCAACACCGGTGCGGCCACGGGGGCGACGTCGAGCCGGACGATCTCGTCGGCGGACGCTCGGATCGAGTCGTCGCCGCGACGGATTAGCACGCCGCCCTCGCCGAAGACGCGCCACTCGCCTTGGAGCCGCGCGAGCGCGGTCCGCTCGTCGATCCCGATCGCCCATCCGGTCGGCGGGACCCGGGACAGGAAGAAGTCCCGTAGACCCGGGCGATGGGAGTCCAGCGCGTCGAAGTGCGGGATGATCCAGGTGTTGGGCAACAGCCGCAGGCCCGAGACCCAGCGATCCTCCCAGACGTGCTCGGTCATGCTGTCGGGCGCGTACTCGCCGGCGATGCACGCCCCGGCGCTGCACCCCGCGTAGCCGCCGCCGCGTTCCACCGAGGCCGCGATCGTCGCCCACACCCTGCTGCCGCCCAGCACCCGCGCGAGGTACGAGGGATGCCCGCCCGAGAGGAACGTCAGGCTCGCTCGCTCGAGCTGCCGGGCGAGGTCGCCACGCTCGGAATCCTCCCGGCCCTTCAGCTCCACCACGCGGGCGGGGATCCCGAGCCGCGCGTAGTGGTCGAGCCCCATCTGGGCCCACTCCGCGTACGTCTCACCCTCGGGGGCCGAGGCGGTGGGCAGGATCGCGACGCTGCCGTCACCCGTGGCTTCCCGGAGCAGCGCCAGGTCGAGCTCGTCCGACCACGGCTCGAACTCCCCCGACCCCAGGAGGGCGACCGGACCCCCGCCCCGCGCGTGCACCGTAGGTCAGGACCGCTTGCGGGCGGTCGCCCGACCGCCCTTCCGGCCGGCGGCCTTCTTCTGCGCGGGGGTCCCTCCCTGGCGCGGGTTGCCGCCCGAGCCGGACCGCTTGCCGCCTCGCTTCGAGGCATCGGGCGAGTTGGCGATGCGGGCCGCTCGTTCCTTGGACATGCCCTTGTCCTTGAGCGCCTCGTATTGCTTCTCGTTCTTCACGCTCGGCCGCTTGTCGGGCATGGAACCGCCCTCCCGGTTCAGCGACGCCGGAGGATCACCGCGCCGGCGATGATCGCGACGACGATCAGGACCACGACCAGCGAGCCCCCGGAGAGCAGGCTGTCGTCCCCGGGGTTGCCCTCGTCCTCGCACGCGGCGAGCAGCACCGAGAGCGTCGCGAGCGTTCCGATGACCCGCGCCTTCATCAGAGCATCTCCTCGCGGGACTGCTTGGCTCGCGCCGCCCCGATCGCTGTCTTCACGTGCTTCTCCTCCTCCGGAGGCGGGAGCACCGCCGGGAGGCCGAGGCTCTCGAGCCACAGCTCCCTGGCCCAGCCCATCGTGTGGTAGAGGTGCTGGTCCTCTTCCTCCTCCACCTCTTCGTGGGCCTCCTTGAGGACCTTGGCCTCGTCGCCCTTCAGCTCCTTCGAGGCCTCGCCGATCAGCTCCCAGTTCATGTGGTCCTTGGTCTCCGCCTCCACCACGCACTCGGCGGCGACCAGCTGCGCCGCGCTGGGATCGGCCTTCAGCGCGGCCTGCATCGAGGCGACGAGCGTCTCGCCCTTGCGGCGCACGATCTCGCGACCCGGGGTCATCGTCTCCATGGGGAGGCCGAACGCGTCGAGCACCCGCCCCATCACGACCTCGTGGTTGCGGGTTTCGTCCAGGTACTTGCCCCACTCCTTCTTCAGGTCGTCGTTCTGCGCGCACCGCACGGCGGTCTCGTACACCTTGACGCCGCCCTGCTCGGTCTCGAGCGCCTGATACAGCAGTTCCTCCAGCTGCTTGCGATCCACCGCGATCCTCCTTCGGGGTGATCTCATCCGGTCAGGCGGCAACTACCCGGGTAGACCGACCGCGAAACCGGACGGGGCGCTCATCTCGCATCGGTCGGCGCCGCGCGCGGCGCCGTGGGAGGATGCGGCCGCAACCATGGCGAAGGTCGCGATCGGGGTCGACGTCGGGACGACCGGGGCGCGAGCCGTCGCGGTCGACGAGGGGGCGGCCGTCGCGGCGGCCGAGACCTCGGAGTACCCGCTGCTCACCCCGCGACCCCGGTGGACGGAACAGGACCCCGCCGAGTGGTGGCGCGCCACGTCCGAGGTGCTCGCGGCCGTCTCGGCGACCTGCCGGAACCTCGGTCACGAGATCGTCGGGCTCGGCCTCACCGGCCAGATGCACGGGTCCGTGTTCCTCGACGCCGCCGGCGAGGTGGTCCGGCCGGCCCTGCTCTGGAACGACCAGCGCACGGAGCGGCAGTGCGAGGAGATCACGGACCGGGTCGGCCGCGAGCGGCTCGTCGAGATCACGGGGAACCCCGCGCTGACGGGGTTCCAGGCTCCGAAGGTGCTCTGGCTGCGCGACGAGGAGCCGGCGAGCTACGAGCGCGTCGCTCGGGTCCTGCTGCCGAAGGACTACGTGCGCCTGCGGCTCACCGGCGAGCTGGCGACCGACGCGGCCGATGCGGCCGGGACCCTCTTCCTCGACCTGCGCGAGCGCGGATGGTCGCGCGAGGTGCTCGCCGCGCTCGACGTGCCCCTGGACTGGTTGCCGGCGGTCCTCGAGGGCCCCGAGATCTCCGGCGCGGTGACGGCGGAGGTCGCCGGACCGCTCGGGCTCCCGGCGGAGATCCCCGTGGCGGCCGGCGGGGGCGACAACGCGGCCGCCGCGATCGGCACCGCGGTCACCCGCGAGGGGCTGATGTCGAGCTCGATCGGCACGAGCGGCGTGCTCTTCGCGCACGCCGACGCGGCGGCGGTCGATCCGTCGGGACGGATCCACGCGTTCGCGCACTCCGTGCCCGGGGCGTACTGCCTCCTCGCCGTGACGCTCTCGGCCGGCGGCTCGCTGCGGTGGTGGCGGGATCGGACCGGGGCGAGCTACGACGAGCTCGTCGCCGAGGCCGCCGATGTTCCGGCCGGGAGCGAGGGCCTGGTCTTCCTGCCGTACCTGACCGGGGAGCGCACGCCGCACCTCGATCCGGCCGCGACCGGCGCCTTCGTCGGACTGACGGCCCGGCACACGCGCGGCCACCTGACGCGGGCGCTGATGGAGGGCGTGCTGTTCGGCCTCCGCGACGGGATCGAGATCATGCGGGACCTCGGCGTGCGGCCGACGCAGATCCGGGCGATCGGGGGCGGCGCGACGTCGCCGCTGTGGCTGCAGCTGCAGGCCGACGTCTACGGCTCGGTCGTCCACCGGCTCGCGATCGAGGAGGGAGCGGCCTACGGCGCCGCGTTGCTCGGTCACGTGGCCGCCGGGACGTTCAAGGACGTCGACGAGGCGACGTCCCTCGTGCGCACGCTGGACGAGGTCACCGAGCCCGACCCCGCGAACGTGACCGTGCTGGAGGAGACCTACGGGGTGTACCGGGCGCTGTACCCGAAGCTCCGCGAGGAGATGCACCGCCTCGCGGCGATCGCCGGGCCGTAGCGCCTCGGTCCGGCCGGGCTCAGGACAGGCGGTCGAAGCCGGGAGGCGCCGGGTCGCAGAGCGACCGCAGGAGCGTTCGGAGCCGGCCCTCGAGCCGGCCGTGCACCTCCGGGGCGAGGTTCTGGAGCTGGTTCGGATCGCGTCGCAGGTCGTACAGGTCGTTCACGCCCCGCTGGTAGACGACGTAGAGGTACCGCCCGGTGTGGACCGCGCAATAGGTC
>DATBMU010000162.1:0-5716 GCA_036554665.1 Actinomycetota bacterium
GGCAGGTAGCCGACGAACCGCTCGATCAGCGCTCGGTCGAACTGCAACGTCGGCGGGCACTGGTACAGCACGGTCCCGAGCCGCTCGCCGAGCACCTTGCCTCGCTCGAGGAAGTCGCGGACGTCGTCGTCGACGTCGGCCAGGCGCTTCCAGTGCGTGATGCGCTGGTTCGCCTTCAGGGTGAACCGGAAGTGCTCCGGCGTCTCGTCCCGCCACGTCGTGAGGGACTTCTCGGTCGGGAACCGGCGGAACGTGTAGTTGATCTCGACCGAGGGGAAGCGGCTCGCGTAGTACGCCAGCATCTCGCGGTTCTTCAGGCCCTCCGGGTAGAAGACGCCGTGCTTCCATCCGTCGTAGGAGAACCCCGAGGTCCCGACGTACAGCGTGCCCGCCATCTGGCACGATTCTGGCATGGCCGCGCCAGAGGCTCGTGGTGAGCTCGGGGTGGGCGACGTCGTCGTCGGCACGCTCGCGATCGCGCCTGCCCGCCGGGTCGCCACGCTCGTCCTGGCACACGGAGCGGGGGCGGGGATGGAGCATCCGTTCCTGGCGGGGTTCGCGCGGGCGATCGCCGGGGCCGGCGTCGGCACGCTGCGCTTCAACTTCCCCTACGTCGAACGGGGCCGGCGCTCGCCCGACCCCGAGCGGGTGCTCCGCGAGGCGTGGCTCGCCGCGTTCGACTCGGCCGTCGCGTCGGCCGGCGGCCGGCCCGTGCTCGCGGGCGGCAAGTCCCTCGGGGGGCGCATCGCCTCGATGTGCGTGGCGGACGGGATGCCTGCGGCCGGGCTCGTGTTCCTCGGCTACCCGCTGCACCCGCCGGGCAAGCCCGAACGCGCCCGGGACCAGCATCTGGACCGGGTCACCGTCCCGATGTTGTTCCTGCAGGGGACCTCCGACCCCTTCGCGAGCCCGGATCTCCTGCGGGGGGTCGTCCGCAGGCTCGGGGCCCGCGCCGAGCTCGAGGAGATCGAGGGCGGCGACCACTCGTTCAACGTCCGCGGGCGACGCCTCGATGCCCGCGAGGTGGGGGCCGGGCTCGCCCACCTCGCGGCGCCGTTCGTCCGGCGGATCGCGGGGGCGGGCTGATGCCGAGGAAGAATCGCCGCGCGCCGGACGCGCCGCCCGAGCCGCTGCGGATGCCGCATGGGACGGCGCCGATGTGGGCGCTCGCGCCGGGGTTCGACGTCCGTCGGGTCTCGAGCGACAAGCCCTATCGCTGCCCGGGATGCGACCTCGAGGTTCGCCCCGGCGTCTGGCACCTCGTCGTGGTGCCGCAGGACGCGCCGGACGAGCGCCGGCACTGGCACGAGGGGTGCTGGCGGGTCGAGCTCAACCGCACCCGGGGCCGCCGCCGGGACCTCTGAGCCGGGAGCCCGAGCGGCCGCGGGCCGCCGCTATCATCGCGTCCGTGCCGGCTCCTCACGTCCGCGCGACGATGCATCGTGACGCCGACGGCTGGACCGGCCGGGTCGGCGACGACGAGGTCCGGACGCGCACGCGCGACGGGTGCCTGTCGGCGCTCCGGCACCTGGCGGGGGAGGAGGCCGCGCTCGTCGTCCAGGAGACGCCGGACCTCGTCGGCGTGAGCGAGGCGGCCTCGATCCTGGGCTGGGACCGCCGCCGGGTGGCCACCTACGTCGCGCGCGGAGCGTTCCCCTCGCCGCTCGCGTCGCTCGCGTCCGGCCGCGTGTGGCGCCGCGAGGACGTCGAGGCGTTCGCCCGCGATCGCCGACGCCGGAAGGGGCGCGGGATCGCCCGGTGAGCGAGCGGATCCTCTACCTCGTCCGCCACGGCGAATCGGACTTCGGGTCCAGGGACTTCGCCACCGGACCCCGTGGCGACCAGTGGGACCCGCCGCTGGGGCCGCGGGGTCGGGAGCAGGCGGAGCTGCTCGCCAGGCGGCTGCTCGCGATGGAGCCGCCCACGGCCGTGTACGCCTCCCCCCTGCGACGCACGATGGAGACCGTCGAGCCGTACGCGCGGGCCGCCGGGATCGACGTGACGTACGTGGACGACCTGATGGAGGCGAACCTCGGCGGGTGGGAGGGCAAGTCGTTCGAGGAGATCCTCGCCGCCGACGAGCAGATGCTGCATCGCCTGCGCAACCAGGAGCCGATCTGGCGCCACGCCCCCGGCGTCGAGCCGCTCGCGTCCTTCCGGGCGCGCGTCCGCGACGCGGTCGAGGGCATCCTGTCCCGTCATCTCGGCGGGAACGTGGTGGTCGTCTGCCACGGCGGGGTGATCAATGCCTACGTGGCCCCGCTGCTGGGCGTCGATCACGAGATGTTCTTCGTGCCCGAGAACACCTCACTCAACTCCGTGGTGGTCGACGGCGATCGGCGGCGGGTGCGGTTCCTGAACGACAACCTGCACGTCACGGACCCGCAGCTCTTCTAGCAGGGCCCTCCCCCTATACTCGCGGGCGCCGAACCCAGATCGCGAGGAGGCCGATCGTGCCCGTGCAGTTCCTCTCCGAAGAATGGACCGTCGAGCTGAAGCAGCGGCTCAACGAGAGCGACGCGTTCCGCGCGGCCGCCGCCGGGACGACCGCGACCGTGCAGAACGTGATCGCCACGGCCGATGGGCCCAAGCGCTACTGGATCAAGATCGCCGACGGGGGGGTCGATCTCGGACCCGGCGACGCGGATCAGGCGGACGCGACGATCGAACAGGACTACGAGACGGCCGCCGCGCTCGCTCGCAGCGAGCTCAACCCGGTCAGCGCGTTCATGACGGGGAAGATCCGCATCAACGGCTCGATGATGCTCCTGATGCAGCTCCAGGGCGCGCTCACCGAGCTCGCGCGCGAGATGCAGGAGATGGACGTCGAGTACTAGCGCCGCTCTTCGGCCCGCTCCTCCTGGATGAGGAACGTCGCCGAGGCGCGCGCGAGCAGCGTGCCGTCGGCGCGCTCGACCTCGGCCTCCGCGTACCCGAACCGGTGTCCGCGGCGCACCACCCGGCCCCGGGCCAGCACCCGGTCCCCCTCTCGGCCCGAAGCGAGGAACGTCACGTGGAGCGACGTGGTGACGTGCGTCCAGCCGTCGTCGAGCGCCGCGTGCATCGCGACGCCGGTCGCCGTGTCGGCCAGGCTCGAGATCACGCCGCCGTGCAGGCTGCCCATCAGGTTCAGGTGCTCCGGGCGCACGCCGAGCGAGAGCTCGGCCTCGCCGTCGGCGAGACGCTCCAGTCGCATCCCGACCCACGGGTTGAAGCTCGAGCCCTCCACCCGGCCGCGGACGGTCGCGATCCGTTCCTCCCGCGTCTCCACGGCGCGGCCTACTCCTTGATGTAGGGCTTGTTCTCGGCCGCCGGCGGCCGCGCCTTGCGGCCCACGCCCGCCACCACGAGGATCGTCACGAGGTACGGCGCCATCAGCAGGAACTCCGAGGGGATCGGAACGTTCAGGATCGACAGCTTCGTCTGCAGCGCGTCGGCGAACCCGAAGACGAGCGCGGCCAGGAACGCGCCGACGGGGTTCCACCGCCCGAAGATCATCGCGGCGAGGCCGATGAACCCGCGGCCGGCGGTCATGTTCTCGTCGAACCGGCCGACCGAGCCGAGCGTGAAGTACGCGCCCCCGATCCCGGCGATGACGCCCGCCATGATCACGTTGCGGTAGCGCGTGAGCAGCACGCGGATCCCGACGGTGTCCGCCGCCTTCGGGTGCTCGCCGACGGCGCGCGTCCGCAGGCCCCAGCGCGTGTGGAACAAGCCCACGTACAGCAGCGCCACGATCGCGAACATGAGGTAGACGAAGACGTTGTTGCTGAAGAGCACGGGGCCGATCACGGGGATGTCGGACAGCAACGGGATCTGGACCGGCGCGAAGCGGCCGGGGCTGTTGAGGTCCTGGTACTGCTGAAGGATCCTCGACGAGAGGTAGCTCGTCATCCCGAGGGCGAAGATGTTGATGAACGTCCCGCCGATGATCTGGTCGACGCGGTAGCGGATCGAGAGCACGGCGAGGACCCAGGCGAGCAGCGCGCCGATCAGCCCGGCGCCGATGAGGCCGACCCAGAGGTTGCCGCTGGCGCTCCCCACGAGCGACCCGGTGAACGCCGCCGCGAGCAGCATCCCCTCGATCCCGATGTTCACGATGCCCGAGCGCTCGCACAACACGCCGCACAACGCGCCGAACGTGATCGGGACGGACCGCAGCAGCGTGCTCTGGAGCATGCCGACCAGGTTCAGGGATCCGTCCCGGGCGGCCCATGTGAGGAACGCGAGGACGAACAGGAACGCGACGATCCCGAGGACGACGTTCGCGCGCTTGCCGAACCCGCGCGTGAGCTGGACGCCGCCGAGGAACGCGCACACCCCGGCGATCACCCATGCGGTCGCGGCCGAGGGCACGACGAGGTCGGGCACCCCGCCCCCGCCGCCTCGACCCTGGAGGGTGAACCGGGAGTCCGCGCTCCCGGACGTCCCGACGCCGAACAGCAGCACGATGGCCAGGGCCACGCCGATGAACAGGAACCCGAGGACGCGGGCGCGCGTGGTGGAGACAGGCGGTGCCTGAACGGTCCCCACCGTCGCGCTCATCCGGTGGTCAGCTCCCTGGCCGTCAGCTCGAACGCCGACGTGGTCTTCGTCTTGATCCGGAACACGCTGCGGACGATCGACGGCGCCGCGACGAAGACGATGACGAAGGCCTGGATCACCAGGACGATGTCGACGGGCGTCTGCGTGGCGGCCTGCATGGCGCGCGACCCCGCTCGCAGGATCCCGAAGAGGAAGGCGGCGGCCACGACGCCGGCGGGCTGGGAACGCCCCAGCATCGCGAGCGCGATGCCGTCGAAGCCGAACCCGGAGGAGAACCCCGGCGTGAGGCTCGGTCCCGTCGAGAGCAGCTGGTTCGAGCCGATCAGCCCGGCGAGCCCGCCGGATAGGCCCATCACGACCATGTAGGTCCTCGTCGGGCTGATCCCGGCCGCGCGCGCGGCGTCGGGATTGAGCCCGACCGCGCGGAACTCGAACCCCTTCGTCGTCCGGTTCAGTAGGAAGGCGACGCCGATCGCGACCCCGATCGCGAGGATGAACCCCCAGTGCACCCGCAGCTCGCCGCCGAACAGGCGCGGGAACGCCGCCAGCACGGGCTTGCTGATCGGGTCGTCCCGGTCGGTCCGCTGGAACAGGTCGTTCGACAGCAGGTAGTCGAGCAGCCGGAAGGCGATGAAGTTGAGCATGATCGTGGTGATGACCTCGTGCGCCCCCGTCTTGGCCTTCAGCACGCCGGGGATGCCGCCCCAGAGCGCGCCGCCGAGGAAGCCGGCGAGGACCACCGCGACGATGATCGCGAGGCCCGGCCAACCGTCCAGCGAGAACCCGACGAACGCGGCGAAGATCGCGCCGAGGGTGATCTGCCCCTCGCCGCCGATGTTGAACAGGCCGGCCTGGAACCCGAGGGCGACCGAGAGGCCCGCGAGGATCAGCGGCGTCGTCACGACGAGCATCTCGGAGAGCGGTCGGAACGCCGCCTCGATCTCGTCGAGGTTCCCGGAGGCGATGGCCGACACGATCGTCGCGAGGCTCCCGATCGCGCCTTCCAGCAGCGCCTTGTATGCCTGGAAGACGGCGTCGAAGGACAGCCGCAGCGTCTCGATCGGGTGGTTGAAGAACCCGGACCACGACCGGAGCAGCTCGGGGGTCGAGAACACGAGGACGAGGGCGCCCACCGCGAGCGCCAGTACCACCGCGAGGGCCGGGACGACGT
>DATBMU010000167.1:0-10204 GCA_036554665.1 Actinomycetota bacterium
TGGACGTGGGCCGGGCAGGATTCGAACCCGCGACACGAGGGTTAAAAGCCCCCTGCTCTGACCTGGCTGAGCTACCGGCCCCCGCGGCCGAGTCTACGGGCTCGACCGGTAGCGGTTCGTGATCGGCATCCGGCGGTCGCGGCCGAACGCCTTCGGCGTGATCTTGATGCCCGGCGCGGCCTGTCGGCGCTTGTACTCGGCGCGGTCGATCAGCTCGACGACCCTGCGGACCACCTCCGGGTCGGCGCCGGTCGCGACCAGGTCCTCGGGCGATCGGTCGTCCTCCACGTAGGCCTCCACGATGGGATCGAGCACCTCGTAGGGCGGCAGCGAGTCCGTGTCCTTCTGATCGGGGCGCAGCTCGGCCGAGGGGGCCTTGGTCACGACGCGCTCGGGGATCGGGGCGAGGGCCGGATCGGGCCCGTTCCGCCACCGGACGAGGTCGTAGACGAGCGTCTTCGGGACGTCCTTGATCGGGGCGAAGCCGCCGGCCATGTCGCCGTAGAGCGTCGCGTAGCCGACGGCGTTCTCGCTCTTGTTGCCCGTCGCGAGCACCAGCGGGCCGAACCGGTTCGAGATCGCCATCAACAGGTTGCCGCGGATCCGCGCCTGCAGGTTCTCCTCGGCCACGCCGGGCTCCGTGCCCCGGAACGGCTCCTCGAGCGCCTCGAGGAATCGGGCGTAGACGTCCTCGATCCCGATCGTGTCGAGCCGGATCCCCAGCCGGCGGGCGACCTCCGCGGCGTCCTCCCGGCTCTCCGGCGAGGAGTAGCGGGAGGGCATCGAGACCGCGCGGACGGCCTCGGGCCCGAGTGCGTCCGCCGCCAACACGGCGACGAACGCGGAGTCCACGCCCCCGGACAGCCCGAGCACCACCTCGCGGAAGCCGTTCTTGCCGACGTAGTCCCGGAGCCCGAGCTCGAGCGCCCGGTAGACCTCCTCCGGCTCCTCCGGCGCGGACGGCCGCGCCTCCGCGTACGAGAGCTCGCCGTCGATCTCGACGACGAGCAGGTCCTCCTCGAACGCGGCGGCCCGGTGCCGGAGCGTCCCGTCCGGGCCGACGACCAGGCTCCCGCCGTCGAAGACGAGCTCGTCCTGGCCCCCGACCAGGTTGACGTAGACGATCCACGCCCGGGTTTCGAGCGCGCGATCGCGACAGATCTCGACCCGCTCCTCCGCCTTGCCGCGGTGGTACGGCGAGCCGTTGATGTTCACGATCACCGGCGTGCGTCGCTCCGCGTAGCCGTCGAATGGGGTGCCCGGCCACCAGGCGTCCTCGCAGATCGACAGGCCGAGCTCGGAGCCGCCCAGGCGGACGGGGCACGGGGCGTCGCCGGCCACGAACGTCCGCTGCTCGTCGAACACCCCGTAGTTCGGGAGTCGCACCTTGTGGTACCGGGCCACGACGTCGCCGCCCGAGACGAGGGCGGCCGCGTTGTGGATCCCTCGCTCCGAGCGATCGACGAACCCCGTCACGATCGAGCAGCCGCCGGCGGTCTCGTCCGCGAGGCGGGCGAGCGCCTCGAGGTTGTCGTCGACGAACGAGGGCCGGAGCACGAGGTCCTCCGGTGGGTAGCCGGTGATCGCGAGCTCGGGGACCACGATCGCGTCGGCATCGGCCTCCGTGGCGCGCGATGCCCAGGCCGTCATCCGCTCGACGTTGCCGTCGAGGTCCCCGACCGTCGGGTCGATCTGGCCGAGCGCGATCCGGACCATCGGCGCTCAGCCTAGCGGCGCGTTACTCGACGCCGCCGATGTCGAGGTTGTACGCCTCCCAGACGAGGTCCGCTCCGGACTGCCGGTGCCGCACGAGCTTGCCGAGCAGCCGCTGCAGGTCGTCGCGCGCCTCCGAGAGCGGCCAGGCCTCGCCGGGCGTCGTCGCTTCCAGGCGCGAGATCAGGCGTCCGGCGTCCTCGCGCATCTCCGGGTGTTCCGCCCGGAGCCGCTCGATCTGATGCGCGAGCCGAGGCGCCTTCTGGCTGATCTCGTCGTACAGACCCTCCGGCCGCTCGGTGACCTCGATGTGCTCGCGGAGGGCGTGCTCCAGATCCTGCAGCTCTCGCAGGACGTCCTTGGACCAGTCCGCCTCGCGCCCCACCGCGGGGCTCGAGATCGCCTTCTCGACCGCGATCAACGAGTGGTGCAGGTCCGCTCGGCGCCGCGCCGTCTCGGCGAGGGTCGGCGTCATCTCGGCCGGCGTGCGGTGGTCGTCCTCGGTCATGGGGCCTCCCGGAGGATCCGATCGGGACGGCAGGCTACCCCGGATCGGGGTCGCGGGTACACCGAGACGGTCGGCCTAGAGGATCGGCAGGTACCGCTCGAGCTCGTACGGCGTCACGTAGGACTTGTAGGCGTCCCATTCCTCGCGCTTGTTCCGGATCAGGAACTCGTGGACGTGGTCGCCGAGCGCATCGCGCAGGATCTTCGACTCGCCGGCGAGCTCGATCGCCTCGTGCAGGTCGGCGGGCAGCGAGCGGATCCCTGCGGCGCGCCGCTCGTCCTCGCCCATCTCGTAGATGTTGTTCGAGGCCTCCGGCGGGAGCTCGAGCTCCTCCTCGATGCCCGAGAGCCCGGCCGCGAGCATCGTCGCGAACGCCAGGTACGGGTTGCACGCCGGGTCGGGCGAGCGGTACTCGATGCGCGTGGCCTCCTCCTTGCCCGGCTTGTACTGCGGAACGCGGACGAGCGCCGAGCGGTTCCGGCGGGCCCAGCAGACGTAGACCGGGGCCTCGTAGCCGGGGACGAGCCGCTTGTAGGAGTTCACCCACTGGTTCGTGACGAGGGTGATCTCGGGCGCGTGCGCGAGGATGCCGGCGATGTAGCGCTTGGCCGTCGTCGACAGGTGGTACTCGTCGCCCTTCTCGAAGAAGGCGTTGCGATCGCCCGTGAACAGCGACTGGTGCGTGTGCATCCCGCTGCCGTTGACGCCCATCACCGGCTTGGGCATGAACGTCGCGTAGATCCCGAACTCCTGCGCGACCTCCTTCACGGTGAGCCGGTACGTCATCACGTTGTCGGCCATCGTCAGCGCGTCGGCGTACCGGAGGTCGATCTCGTGCTGGCTCGGCGCGACCTCGTGGTGCACGTACTCCACCGGGATGCCCATCGCCTCCAGGTACGCGACGGTCCGTTTGCGCCAGTCGGTGGCCACGTCGAGCGGCGTCTCGTCGAAGTACCCGCCCCGGTCCAGGAACGTCGGGTCGTCCGTGCCGCGGAAGTAGAAGTACTCGAGCTCGGGGCCCACGTAGAACGTGAAGCCGAGCTCGGACGCGCGCGCCAGCTGCCGCTTGAGCACGGAGCGCGGATCGCCCTCGAACGGTGTGCCGTCGGGGTTGAAGACGTCGCAGAACATCCGCGCGACCTGCGCCTCGGTCTTCCACGGGATCAGCTGGAACGTGGCGGGGTCGGGCACGGCGACCATGTCGGACTCCTGGATCCGGCTGAACCCGTCGATCGACGAGCCGTCGAACCCCATGCCCTCGGCGAACGCGCCCTCGAGCTCCTGCGAGGTGATCGTGAACGACTTCAGGAACCCCAACACGTCCGTGAACCACAGGCGCACGTACCGGATGCCGCGCTCCTCGATCGTGCGCAGCACGAACTCCGCTTCGTTCGGAAGGACCATGGCTCCGAGCCTAACGGAGCACCTCGCGGGCGCCGTTACGCCGCGGTTAACTCTCGGCGCCCGCGTAGAACGCGCCGATCACGCCACCCGCGTGGACGTCGCCCGACGTCGAGTCGTCGCGCGTCGACGTCGTCAGGTGGCCGAGCGCATCGCGGTACATGTCGCAGGACGCGAGCATCGGGTTCGGGCCGCGGAAGATCGCCGGGTCCTCCTCGACCACCAGGTCGATCGCCTGCGCGACGGCCGGCGCCGCGACCGAGGCGTTCACCGGCTCGAGCGCGCCTCGATGGACGATCGTGCACGGCGCGTACCGAGGGCCACCCACGAGCGGCTGCAGCCCGATCTGGACCCCGGGGAACCGCGCGCGCGCCATCGCGACGGCGTCGCGGATGAACGAGGCGTAGGCCTCGACGTCGCCGAGGTTCTCCCCGCCGACGCCGACGTCGATCACCAGCCGGGTCGGCGGTCCCGTCGCACACGCGGACTCGAGCGTCCCCGAGTCCCACGCGGCGGCCCCGGCCCACGAGCGGATCGCGGCGCCGCCCATCCAGAAGAGCTCGAACCGCTCGTCCGGGACGACCGACTCGAACGAGGCCAGGTACCACTGCCGCGTCTGCGAGTAGCCGACGATGCGCGTACAGGTCGGCGTCGGCCCGTCGGCGCCGGCACCGCCGCCGGTCGTCGTCGGACCGGTCTGGTCCGCCGGCGGCGGTGGGGGGTCGTCGTCGCCGATGGTGACCGCGATCGACAGGACGACGGCGGCGGCGAGGACCGCGACGAGCGCGACGGCGCCCCGCTTCATCTCGGCGTTGCTCGGCGGCGGGGCTCGACGACCACGCGCGAACGATAATCGCGGCGATGGTCGGAACGGGCGACCCGCGGTGCTGAGCCCCGAGGTCCTCGGGCGCACGCTCGCTCGAGCGCCGGATCCCGAGCTCGCACGGGTGGCCCTCTCGCGCGTGGGCGAGGATCCCGGCGCCAGGGAGACGCTGGCCCGCGAGGACGTGCTCCCCGTCGCGGTCCGTCTGCTCGGGTTCTCGACCGCGGCCGCCGACTTCCTCGTCGCGCACCCCGAGGAGACCGGCTGCCTCGTCGATCTGCGCGCTCGGACGCCGGGCGAGCTCGCCGCCGAGATCGCCCGCGACACGGACCGGCTCGGCGCCCATCCAGGGCTGCGGCGGTTCCGGCGGCGTTCGATGCTGCGCGTCGCCGCCCGCGACCTGGGCGGCGCCGGCCTCGAGGACGTCGTCGCGGAGATCACGGCGGTCGCCGACGCCTGCCTCGCGCGCGCCGTCGAGCTCGCGGGGGAGCCGGAGCTCGCGGTGATCGGCCTCGGCAAGCTCGGCGGGCGCGAGCTGAACTACGCCTCGGACGTCGACGTCCTGTTCGTCCACGTCGGGGCCGGGCCCGCGAGCCAGGAGCGGTTCGACCGTTCGGCCGCCGCGCTGATCCGCTCGCTCTCGGAGCCGACCGAGGAGGGCATCGCGCTCCGCGTCGACCCCACGCTGCGGCCGGGCGGCCGGGCAGGGTCCCTGTCGCGGTCGCTCGACGCGATGCGCGAGTACTACGCGACCCAGGCCGCCACGTGGGAGCGCCAGGCGCTGCTGAAGGCGCGCCCCGTCGCGGGGGCCGAGGAGCTCGGCCGGGCGTTCGTCGAGATGGTCACCCCGTTCGTCTACCCCGACGAGCTCGCGCCCGGCGCGATCGACGAGGTCCGCCAGGTCAAGGTCCGGCTCGAGGAGTACGTGCGCGCCCGCGGGAAGGCGTCCGTGGAGGTCAAGCGCGGGTGGGGCGGGATCCGCGACGTCGAGTTCGCCGTGCAGCTGCTGCAGATCGTCCACGGCCGCCGCGACGAGCGGCTGCGCGAGCCGAACACGCTGGCCGTGCTGTCGACGCTCGCCGCCGAGGGCTACGTGGCGGAGCCCGACGCGCAGGCGCTCGCCGACGCGTACCGGTTCCTGCGGACGCTCGAGCACCGGCTGCAGATCGTCCGGGACCTCCAGACGCACGAGCTGCCGGCCGATCGAGCGTCGCGGACCACGCTCGCCCGCTCGCTCGGGCTCGGCGGGCCCGAGGAGCTCCAGGCCGAGTACGAGCGGCGGACGAGCCTGGTCCGGGGGCTCCACGAGCGGCTGTTCTACCGGCCGCTGCTCGAGGCGTTCGCCGGCCCGCGGACCCCGCGCCCCGGCACCGACCGCCCCGCGACCGAGGAGCTGCTCGCCGGCCTCGGGTTCCGCCGGCCGTCGGAGGCCTTCGAGGTGCTGGATCGCCTCGTCGATCCGGGCAGCCGGCTCGGCAAGGTGCTCGAGCACCTGTTCCCGGTGATCGCCCCGGCGCTGGCCCTCGCCGCGAACCCGGACGCCGCCCTGATCCGGCTCGAGCGCGTGAGCGCGGCGATCGGGCAGGACCGCGCGATCGCCGACGTCCTCGCGGGCGACCCGGGCGCGGCGCGACGGCTCGGACACCTCGTGGCGGCGAGCTCGTTCGCCACCGACCTGCTGGTCGCGGATCCCTCGCGCGTGCGGGCGCTGGAGGAGGGGGCGGACGCCCCCGACGCGCAGGCCGCCCTCCTCGGCGTGGTCGCGCGCTCGGCGAGCCGCGAGCTCGCGCCGAGGGAGACCGGCCTCGCGATCGCCGAGGTCGCCGACCGCGTCGTCCGCGAGGCGGTCGAGCGCGCCGAGCCCGACCTCCCGTTCGCGGCGATCGGGGTCGGCAAGCTCGGCGCGCAGGAGCTGAACTTCGCGTCCGACCTCGACCTCCTGTTCGTCTACGAGGGTGAGGGTCCCGACGAGTTCCGCCGCGGGGCCGAGATCGCCGAGCGCGTGATGGGCGGGATCCGCGCGGCGGGCTGGGACCCGGACGCGGACCTGCGGCCCGAGGGGAGGAGCGGGCCGCTCGCGAAGTCCTTCGCCGCCTACCTCGAGTACTGGGAGCGGTACGCGGAGACCTGGGAGTTCCAGTCGTTGCTCCGCGCTCGGCCCGTCGCGGGCGACGAGACGCTCGGGCGTCGGTTCTGCTCGTTCGCCCAGGACTTCGCCTACCCCGAGTACCTCCCGGTCGAGCGGACCGCCGAGATCCGGCGGATGCGCGAGCGGATCGAGCGGGAGCGGGTCAAGCCGCTCGATGCGACGAAGTTCCACTTCAAGCTCGGGTACGGCTCCCTCGCCGACGTGCAGTTCGCCGTCGAGCTGTCGCTGATGCGGTTCGGCGGCGCGAACCCGGCCGTCCGGACGCGCAGGACGCTCGACGCGATCGAGCGGCTCGCCGAGGCCCGGCTGATCGAGGACGCCGCCGCGCTCGCGCTCGGCGAGGCGTTCGTGTTCCTCTCCGACGTGAAGAACGCGCTCGAGATCGACCGCCGGGTCCACGCCGAGGCGATCCCGCCGTCGCCCGAGGAGCAGCTCGCGCTCGCGCGCCGGCTCGGGTTCGAGGAGTACCCGAGGCAGTCGTTCCTCGAGGAGTACCGGCGGATCACGCGCCGTGCCCGGCGCGCGATGGAACGGATCTTCTACGAGGAGGGATGACGTGGAGCGTCGACGGATCTCGTCGGGCTCGCCGTACGAGCCGGTGATCGGGTTCTCGCGGGCGGTCGTCGCCGGCCATCACGTGAGCGTCGCCGGGACCGCGCCGATCATGCCCGACGGCGCCGATCCACCGGCCGACGCGTACGGGCAGGCCCGACGCGTGCTCGAGATCGTCCTGGCCGCCCTCGCCGAGGCGGGCGCCGGAGCCGAGCACGTCGTTCGGACCCGCGTGTTCCTCACGCGGGCCGAGGACTGGGAGGAGGTCGGGCGGGCCCACGGCGAGGTCTTCGCGGACGCGCGACCGGCGAACACGATGGTGATCGTCTCCGGCTTCGTCGACCCCCGGTGGCTCGTCGAGATCGAGGCCGACGCGATCCTCGGCTAGCGGTCAACCGCTCAGATGCGCTCGATCGAGCGAGGCTCGAACCGCGGGCCGAAGGCGGGGGGTCGCAGCCGTGAGATCTCGAGGACGGCCTGCACGCGGCCGCGGTGCGGTCGGTACGGCTCGAGGAGATCGAGCATCCGCTCGTCCGTGCCGCGCGGCTCGCCGGCGAGGACCCACGCGACGATGTTCGGCACGTGGAAGTCGCCGACCGAGACGGCGTCGGCGTCACCGAGCGCGGTGCGCGCGACCTCGGCGACGCTCCACGGACCGATCCCGGGGAGCCGGCCGATCCGCTCCTCGGCCTCGCTGAGCGGCAGGTCGGCGGCGGCGTCGAGCCACGCCGCCCGCCGGGCGACCTCGCGGACCACCGAGGCCCGCCGCTCCTCGACGCCGAACGGGTGGAACCGGTACGTCGGGAGCGCGGCGACCCGCTCGGGGTCGGGCGGCAGCGACAGGCCGAGCGGCCCCGGGGCGGGCTCGGCCAGCAACCGCGCGAGCCGCTGGTAGGCGCGCCGGGCCTCGATCGAGGTGACCTTCTGCTCGAGGACGACGGCGATCAGTCGCTCGGCGACGAGGCTCGTCCGAGGGATCCGCAACCCGCGGTGCCGGCGCCACAGCTCGCGCAGCCGGCCGCCCGGCGGGTCGAAGCTCGCGTCGTCGTCGAGCGCGCCGCACCACGCCGGCGCACGATCGAGCAGCCACTCCGCTCCCGGTCCCCACGCCTCCGCGTCGACGCCGTTCGCGGCCGGTGCGAGACGGACCGCCACCGGCCCCTGGGGCGTGCGCGAGGCACGCTCGACGACGGGCCCGCGGATCCGCATCGTCGGGTCGTTCGTCCCGCGCCGGAGCGGTCGCAGCGTCTCGGCCAGGTCGATCGCGCTCGCCGTGCGGACGAGGCGGCTCGGCATCGATCGAGGGTAGCCGCGGATGACATCTTGCGCGTCGAGGAGCGAGACGCGAGACTGCGCCCGTGCCGCGAGGGAGGGAGGGGCGCGTCCTCGCGACGGTCCTGTTCACCGACGTCGTCGGCTCGACGGATCTCGCGGTGGAGATGGGGGATCGTCGCTGGCGGACGCTGCTCTCCCGGCATCACGAGATCGTCCGGCGCGAGCTGAAACGATTCGGCGGGCGCGAGATCGATACCGCCGGCGACGGCTTCTTCGCGATCTTCGACGCGCCGGCCAACGCGGTGCGCTGCGCTCACGCCTGCGCGGAGGGGGTCCGCGAGCTCGGCGCCGAGATCCGTGCCGGGCTGCACACGGGCGAGGTCGAGCTGGAGGGGAAACGGGCGCGAGGCGTCGCCGTGCATCTCGGCGCCCGGGTGATGGGCAAGGCCGGGGCCGGGGAGGTCATCACCACCGGGACCGTGCATGACGTCGTTGCCGGCTCGGGTCTCGGGTTCGAGGACCGCGGGGTCCACGATCTCAAGGGCGTGCCCGGCGAGTGGCGACTGTGGCGCCTGTCGAACGTCGACGGCGAGCTCGTGACGCCGCCGCTCGAACGGAGCGACGCGGAGGCACGGCGCGCGACGATCCAGGCCGCGAACGCCCGGCGCCGGCCCGCCCTCCTCGCGTCGGCCGTCGGCGCGATCGCCATCGCCGGACTGGTCGTCCTCCTGCTCACCGCCGGTCGCGGCGATCCCGCCGGCGGCGGTTCTCCAACCTCGGGCGGCGGATCCCCCGCTTCGCCGACGCCGAGCGGCCCGGTTCCAGGGGACGTGGTCGAGCTCGACCCGGACACCGGGACGGTCCTCGCGCATGCCCCCGGCGTCGTTCCCAGCAGCACCAAGGGGATCAGCATCGCCCGCGGCGAGGGCGGGATCTGGCTCTCCTCCAAGGAGGACACGACCCTCGCGAAGTTGGACCAGGAGACGGGGTCGCTCGCCGGGGAGTACCCGATCGGCTTCGCGGGGCAAGGGGTCCACGTGGAAGGCCCGTACGTGTGGGTGACATCGGAGAACAAGCTCCTCCGGGTCAGTCCCGCTACTGGTGACACGGAGGCCGCGCTCGTCGTCGAGTCCACCGCCGAGCTCCCGACCGCGGCCGGCGACGGGAGCGTGTGGGTGTTCGCCGACGGCGAGATCGTCCGCGTCGACGCCGCGACGAGCGACGTGGTGGGCCGGTTCCGGGCCGAGTTCGACGTCACGGGCCTCGCGTTCGGCGAGGGTTCCCTCTGGGCGATCGACAAGCTGGCCAGCGAGCTGGTCCAGATCAACCCGCGTAACGGCAAGGTAGGGATCCGCGCGGCGCTCCCGGGCAACCTGGATGCGCTCGTGGTGGGGGAGGGTTACGCGTGGATCCTGGACGAGACGGCTGGGACCATCACACCCGTCGACGTCAGGACCGGCGAGCCACGAGCGCCGCTCCGGGTGGGTGAGCAGCCGGCGGGGATGGCGCTCGGGCTCGAGTCGCTCTGGGTCGGCGACGTCATCGGGTCGGAGATCTGGCGGATCGACCCCTTGAGCCTCCAGACCGAACGGATCCAAGCCCCGGCGCCCGTCGCGGCGATCGTGGTGGACGAAGGCGACCGAGCGCTCTGGCTCGCCCTCTCCGGGGAGCGGAGCGCGCTCGAGTTCTGAGGCGGGCCACGAGGCGTCGGCCGGCCGACGCTCGCGGCCCGTGTCGATCAGATGTCGTAGTAGAGGGAGAACTCGTGCGGGTGCGGGCGCAG
>DATBMU010000044.1:0-17757 GCA_036554665.1 Actinomycetota bacterium
TCCTCCTCTCGGAGCACCGCGACGGCGGCCTCGAGGAACTCCATCAGAGCGACCGGAGCCCCGGCAGCACGCGCTCGGCGAGCAGGTCAAGCATCGTCGGGTCCGGCATCGCGAACCAGACCGGCGCCGGACACAGGATCAGCTCGGACACGCCGAGACCGGCGAACGCAGCGGCGCGCTCGAGGATCCGCTCGGGCGTCCCCGCCAGGCACTCGGCCCGGAGCGTCTCGAGCCCCGTCGCCGACCCCACCCCCGCGGGCAGCCGCTCGCCGATGAGCTCGAACCGCCGCGCGACGTCGGCGTCGTCCTCCCCCGCGACCGTGAACAGGCCGAGCGACAGGCGGAAGCCCGCGGGATCGCGGCCGAGCGACTCGCACGCGCGGCGCGCGGCGCCGGCTCGCTCGGCGTACCGCTCGGGGGTCCACCGCCACGCCGCGTTCCAGCCGTCCGCGTGCCGCGCCGCCATCGCGAGCAGGCGGGGTCCGCCCTTGCCACCCACGACGATCGGGGGCCGCGGCCGCTGGATCGGGGGCGGGTGGTCGTAGGCGTCGCGGAGCGAGAACCGCGCCCCCTCGAAGGACGCCGGCTCGTCGCCGAAGAGCGCCGAGAGGTAGCCGAGCGTCTCCTCCAGGAGGGCGAACCGCTCCCCCACCGAGCCGAACGTGTAGCCGAAGGCGGCGTACTCGTCGGCGAACCAGCCCGCGCCGAGCCCGAGCTCCAGCCGGCCCCCCGACAGCCGGTCGATCGCCGTCGCCGACTTCGCGACCACGGCCGGATGCCGGAACGCCGCCGAGAGCACGAGCGTGCCGAGCCGGATCCGCTCGGTGAGCGGCGCGAGCGCCGCCAGCGTCGTCAGCGGCTCGAGCGAGCCGTACCGAGTGTCGTCCCCGCCGTAGCGGTCGAGCGACGCGAAGAAGTGGTCCGAGATCCAGACGGAGTCGAAGCCGAGGCCCTCGGCCCGCACGGCCTGCTCCGCGACGCGCGCGAACGAGATCGGCGCATCGCCGGGGAGCGAGAAGTCGTAGTGGGGCAGCGCGAGGCCGACCTGCATCGCGGGGAGGCTACAGGTACCGGAGCACGTCGGCGGGCCCGGTGACCTCCATGCCCTCGGGGATCTCGATCCCGGAGGGGAGCTTCAGGCGCGGGTACACCGAGATGTCGTCCGCGAGGTGCACGCCCGGGTAGACCGTCACCTCGTCGCCGAGGGCCACGAAGCGCTGGATCGTGGTCGGGTGGAACGGCTCGGACCGGATCTCCGTCATCGAGCCCACGACGACCTCCGACAGGTGCGCCCCGGGGCCGACGATCGCGCCGTCGCGGATCTGGGAGCGCTCCACCACGGCGTCGCGATGCACCTCGATGTCGTCGTCGAGGTTCGACTCCACGATCCGCACGCCGGGATGGATCTCGCAGAAGCGCCCGATCCTGACCGCGGGGCCGATCTCCACCACGCCGTCCGCGATCTTCTCCGCGAGCGTGGTGCCGCTCGTCGAGTCCCGCATCGACAGGGTCTCCGGCGCGATCCAGACCTGTCGATCGGGGTCGAAGGGCGGCCCCAGCAGGCGGTCGACCGATTCGAACTCGCCCCGGAGCACCTCGACCATCGTCTCGAGGTAGTCCTGCACGTTGCCGAGGTCGCCGATCCGCCGCACGGGGAACGCGTACACGGGCTCGTCGTGCCCGACGAGCCACGGGAGCAGGTCCTTGCCGAAATCGAGGCGGCGCTCGCGGAGACGCTGGATCTCGCGATGGCCGCCGAGCTCCCGGATCCTCGCGACGTCGATCAGGTAGAAGCCCGCGTTCGTCATGAGCGGCAGCCGGCGGAAGTCCTCGTCCGAGTCGGCGTGGAAGTGCTCGCGCAGCTCGGCGAGCGTGGGCTTCTCGACGAACTCGGTGATCCGGCCGTCGTCCGTGAGCATCACGCCGTACTTCTCGGCGACCTCGTCCGGCTCGCGCGTCATGGCGGCGATCGTCACGGTGGCGCCGGTCGCCGCGTGGGCCTCCACCATCGGCGCGAGGTCGAAGTCGATGATCGAGTCCGTCGGGAACACGAGGGCGGCGCCCGAGATGTCCCAGTACTCGAGCATCCGCAGCGCCGAGTCGGCGCTGCCGGTCGACAGCCCGTCGTACTTGACCGGCGAGTACTTCACGTCGACGCCGAAGCCCTCCCCGTACCCGATCATGACCTTAATCTGGTAGCGGTTCTCCTTGCCGTGGGCGATCACGTAGTAGTCCTTGATCCCCTCGCTCGTGAGGATGTGGATCACCCAGCGGATCAGGCGGCGCCCGAGGAAGGACATCGCGGCCTTCGAGCGCAGGTAGCCGGGCGCCTTGAGCGTCAGGGGTCGAGCCCGGATCCCCTGCCCGCCGGCCAGGCCGATCCCGACGACCTCGCTCACCTCGGTCATGCGCCTGCATGATATCGGTGTTGCCCTCGCCACCGGATGCCGTGAGGAGGTCGCGCCCGATGGAACCCTGGAACCGGGAGCTCGCCGGACGACTGGAAACGCTCGAGATCGACAGCGAGGCCCTGCGGGGCAACGCGCTCGGCGATCCGCACCGGCGGCCGCTGTGGGTCTACACGCCGCCGGGCTACGACGACGAGCCGGATCGACGGTTCGCCGTCGTCTACGTGATCCAGGGGTACACCGGGCAGCTCGACATGTGGCGGAACCGGGAGGCCCTGCGGCCCACGTACGTCGAGGCGATCGACGCGCTGTTCGCCGCGGGTGAGGCGCCGTCCACGCTCGTGGCGTTCGTCGACGCCTGGACCTCGCTCGGCGGGAGCCAGTTCCTCAACTCGCCGGCGACCGGTCGGTACCACGACTACCTCTGCGACGAGGTGATCGCCTTCGTCGACGAGCGGTTCCGGACCGACGCACGCCGCGAGGCGCGGGGCATCCAGGGCAAGTCGAGCGGCGGCTACGGCGCGCTCGTCACGCCGATGCTGCGACCGGAGCTGTTCTCGGCGCTCGCGTGCCACTGCGGCGACTCCCTGTTCGAGGCCTGCTACCTCGCCGACTTCCCCAAGACCGTGCGGGCGCTCCGCGACGAGTACGACGGCTCCTACGAGCGCTTCTGGGCCGACGTGAAGGACCGCCCGTTCGGCACGAAGCCGAGCGACTGGGAGCTGCTCGAGACGTGGGGGTACGCGGCGTGCTACTCCGCCGATCCCGACGGGACCGTCCGGCTCCCGTTCGACGCTGCGACCGGACGGCTGGACGACGAGGTGTGGGCGCGGTGGCTGGAGCTCGACCCCGTCCGGATGATCCCCCGGCACGCCGACGCGATGCGCTCGATGCGGGCGGTCTGGCTCGACGCCGGACGCCGGGACGAGTTCTTCCTCGACAACGGGATGGTCGCCGTGTCGCACGAGCTCCGGGCGATCGGGGTCGAGCACGCCCTGGAGCTGTTCGACGGGGGGCACCTGTCGATCGGCTACCGGTACCCGAGGAGCCTCGCCTTCCTCGCGCGGGCCCTCTCAGCCTGAGACCCACCGATGCCGATGCTCTGTGGGAACATCGACGCGACCTCGAGGAGGACCCGATGAGCGACCCCCGGTTCGCGATGCCCGCCGTTCCGCCACCCCCGCCGGCCGCCGACGCGGTCGAGCCGAGCCCGCCCGCTGCCGGTCCGCCCCCGCGTCGACGGGGGCTGCTCGTGGGCGCGCTGGCGCTCGTCGTCGTGCTCGTCGCCGGCGCCGCGGCGTTCGTCCTCACCCAGGGCGGCGACTCGGCCGAGGCCCAGCCGCTCGCGCTCGCCTTCACGGAAGGGCAGTCGGAGACCTTCGCGATCCACCAGACGATGGACGGCCGGGTCTCCTCCGACCTGCTCGGGGACATGCCGCTCGCGATGGACGTCACCCAGGTCATGACGTGGCAGGTGACCTCGGTGACGGACGACGGCACCGCGACGATCGAGGTCAGCGTCTCGGAGATGTCCGGGACGGTGAACGGCATGGAGATCCCGGCCGCCGCGACGGCGACGCCGCCGATCGAGATCGTGGTCGCACCCGACGGGCGGGTCGTCTCGGCCGGCGGTCTCGCGCTCGGTGGCGCCGGGCAGACGCAGGGCTTCGGCTTCCCCGGCATGGGGCAGCTGACGCCGATCCTGCCGGACGACGGTGAGGCCGTCGCCCCGGGCGACACGTGGACGAAGGAGTTCTCGCAGGACTTCCCGTTCGGAGAGGGCACGATCGAGTACACGGCGACGAGCACCTACGAGCGCAACGAGACCGTGAACGGCCGCGAGGCTGCGGTGATCGTGACGCAGATGTCCGTGCCGATGGAGTTCACGATGAACTTCCAGGACCTGATCGACTCGCTCGGCGAGGACCTCGGGGCGGCGGGGGCCACCGGCCTGGACGCGCTGTCGGAGGCCAGGGTCGCCTACTCGGGGCAGGGCGACTTCACGCAGACGAGCTTCGTCGACCTCGAGGCGAAGGAGCTCCTGCGGATGGAGAGCTCCGGTGCGTTCGACATCTCGATGTCGTTCGGCGGCGTCCCCGGGTTCGAGGGGGCGATGGACTTCACGGGGTCGTTCACGCAGGAGCTCGAGCGCCGGTAGGCCGAGGGCCTAACCCTGGTCCACCTCGCCGGCGAGCACCACGTCGCCGGCGGCGTTCACCACCCGCACCGTCGTGTACCCGGTGAGGTCGCGGTTCTTGAACTCGTGGAACTCCTCCGCCCCGCCGTCGGCGTCGAGCTCGTCGATCCGGCCGGCCTTCAGGAGCTCGCCGGCGGCGTTCAGGAGCTGGATCCGGTACGGCAGCGGCCCGGTCACCGCCGGGTCGAGGCCGTTCACGATCACGATCGTGAAGTCGAAGAGGCTGGGCGAGACGAGCTGCAGCACGGCTCCTCCGCCCTGTGCCTGGGGCGTCGGCGCGAGCTGCGCGAGGTGGGTCTGCTCCTCGGGGAGCTCCTGGCCGGGGACGATCCCGGAGAGCACCTTCTGGAACCGCTCGAGCGCGGCGGCTCGGTCGCGCTCGGCCTGCACGGCGCGCTCGGCGAACCGGTCGGCTCGCCCGGCCATCACCGCGCCCCAGCCGAGGCTCGCGACGGCGATCATCGCGGCGACGATCGAGGCGGCGGCCGCGCGCGCGCGTCGCGGCGTCCCGGGGGCGCCGGCGGCGCGCCGGACGCGCTCCACGATCCGCTCGCTGAGCCCCTGGGGGACGGACGCCGGCGGGAGCGCGAACGCGACGGTCGCGGCGGCCTGACCGAGCTCGGAGGACTCCTTGCGGCAGCCGGCGCACCATCGCAGGTGCCGCTCGACCTCCTCGCGGTCCGGAGGCGCCAGCACCCCCACCGCGAGCTCGGGCAGGAGCTCTCGGACCGCGAGGCAGTTCACGGCCGCTCCTTGTCCTGGTTCGCTCGACGGACCTTGATGAGCGCCGTCCGCAGCCGCGTCTTCACGGTCCCGAGCGGGATGTTGTCCGCCTCGGCGATCTCGCGGGCGGTGAGGCCGCCGAAGTACGCCCTGCCGAGGAGGCGCTTCTCGGCGTCCGAGAGCGACTCGAGCGCGCGGATCGCCGCGTCGCGCTCCATCAGCACCTCGTCCTCGTCGGGCGTCGGGACCTCCGGGACCTCGTCGACCAGCACGAGGTGCGGCCGGGTCACGCCCGTCTCGCGACGGAGCCGGTCGACCGCCAGGTTGTGGGCGATCGTCATCAGCCACGTCGAGAGCCGCCCCCGGGAGGGGTCGAACCGGGCGGCCTTGCGCCACGCCGCGAGGAAGACGTCCTGCGTCAACTCCTCCGCCGCCTCCGCGCTCCCCAGGAGCCGGAGCCCGAGCGTGAAGATGGGCCGCGCGTAGCGCGCGTAGAGCTGACGGACGGCGTCTTCGTTCCCGGCAAGGAGCCCCTCCACCAGTTGCTGCTCCTCACGAGCGAGGAGCGGGCCTTCCGACCGACCGGCCACTCGGTCTCCTCTCGGGTATACGGGGCCCGGGTGCGCGTGAGCTTCAGCCGCGACGCCGAGGCCATGATGACACGTCGGTGCGCGGCCCCGACGGACAGCCGTGCGGTTCACGCACGTCCTCGCGTGACGTTTCGATGACGGCGTGCCTGCGGAGCGAGGGTCCGGGTGCCATGATGGGCGCCGTGACGCTCCGCCGGGTCCTCGCGACGACCTGCATCGTGCTGGGGGTGATGGCGCTCGCCGGCCGCGCCGCGGCCCAGGACCTCGAGGGGGCGATCCTCGAGCTCCGGATCGACGGCGTCGTCGACCCCTTCATCGCCGACTACGTGAAGGACGGGATCGCCGATGCCGAGGAACGGGGTGCCGCGGCGGTCCTGATCACGATGGACACGCCCGGCGGCCTGGACTCCTCGATGCGCGAGATCACCCAGGCGATCCTGAACGCCGGCGTCCCGGTGATCGGGTACGTCTCGCCCGAGGGAGCGCGGGCGGCCTCGGCCGGGACGTTCATCCTGCTCTCGACGCACGTTGCCGCGATGGCGCCCGCGACGAACGTCGGGGCCGCGCAGCCCGTGGGCCTGTCGGGCGCGCTCGCTTCCGAGAAGGCCGTGAACGACGCCGCGGAATACATCGTGAGCATCGCCGAGCGCCGCGACCGCAACGCCGAGTGGGCGGAGTCGGCGGTCCGGGAGGCCGAGAGCGCCTCGGCGGAGGAGGCCCTCGAGCTCGAGGTGATCGACCTGATCGCACCCGACGTCCCCACGCTCCTGGAGGAGGTCGACGGTCGGACCGTCGAGCTCGCCGGTGGCGAGGAGGTCGTGCTCGAGGTCGCCGGCGTCCCGATCAACCAACGCGACCTCGGCGGGTTCACAGGCCTGCTGCACGCCCTGCTCGACCCGAACCTCGCGTTCATCTTCTGCTGGGCCGGCCTCGCCCTCATCGCGATCGAGTTCTTCGTGCCGGGCGGCATCGCCGGCACGATCGGTGCCCTGATGCTGGTGGCGTCGCTGGTCGCGCTCGGCATGCTGCCGGTGCAGCTGATCGGCGTGACGCTCCTCCTCGCGTCGATCGCGTTCTTCGTGCTCGAGCTCCTGCATCCGGGGGTCGGACTGCCGGCGATCGCGGGGGTGGTGTGCGTCCTCCTCGGCGGGTGGTTCCTCTTCGACACGTCGGTGCCGGACGTGCAGGTCTCGCCGCTCGTGATCGTCCCCGTGGCGGCGTTCGCGGCGTTCTTCTTCCTCGTCGTCGTTCGATCGGCCATGAAGCTCCGGCACCGCAAGGTGATCACGCGCGACGAGACGATCGTGGGTGCCGAGGGTACCGTCGTCCGCGACCTCCGGCCGGTCGGCGTCGTGCAGGTGCTCGCCGAGGAGTGGTCCGCGGAGTCCGTGCGCGGAACGCCCAGGCGCGGCGACCGGATCCGCGTGGTGGCGATGGACGGACTGAAGCTGAAGGTCGAGCCCGCCGAGGAGCCGGCGCCGCAGGGCACGGCCCCCGCGGAAGGGAGGAACCCATGATCCCCCTGGCGATCGGCGTGGGCGTGGTGCTCCTGCTGCTCGCGATCATCCTGCCGCAGGCGCTGCGGGTGGTCCGCGAGTACCAACGCCTGATGGTCTTCCGTCTCGGGCGCGCGATCGGCGCGAAGGGCCCGGGGCTGGTGTTCCTGATCCCCTTCATCGACAAGGGGGTCATGGTGGACCTGCGCGAGCTCTACCTCGAGATCCCGCACCAGACCGCGATCACCGAGGACAACGCCTCGATCTCGATCGACTTCATCGTCTTCTACCGGGTGATCGACGCCGTGATGTCGATCATCGAGGTCGGCAACTTCGCGGGCGCCGCCCAGAACATCGCCTCGACGACGCTCCGGTCGGTCGTCGGGGACATGGCGCTAGACGACGTCCTCGCCAAGCGGGAGCAGATGAACGAGATCCTGCGCACCAAGCTCGACGAGGTGACCGAGCGCTGGGGCGTGAAGGTCACGAACGTGGAGATCCGCGAGATCATCCCTCCCCCGACCGTCCAGGAGGCGATGACGCGTCAGATGTCCGCCGAGCGGACCCGTCGCGCCGTGGTGACGGAGGCGGACGGCGCGAAGCAGGCGGCCATCACGGTCGCCGAAGGGAACAAGCAGTCGGCGATCCTGAACGCGGAGGGGGACCGGCAGGCGGCGATCCTGCGCGCGGAGGGCTTCTCGCTCGCGCTCACGAGGATCTTCGAGGCCGCCTCGCAGGTCGACGCGAACACGATGAGCCTGCAGTACCTCGAGACCCTCAAGCAGATCGGCGCGTCGCCCTCCACCCAGTGGGTGATCCCGATGGAGTTCTCGAACCTGCTCTCGGGGATCCTCGGCCTCACCGGGCGCTCGTTCGGCAACGGCGGTGAGCCGATCCGATCCGAGCGCAGCCGGGCCGACCAGCCGCCGCCGCCGCCCGGGTAGCCGGCCCGGAACCCCGGATCGCGCTCCGGTGTAGTGGGGTCGGGCTCGAGGGACGGAGCGACGTCCTCAGGACGAGGCGCCGCGCGCGGAGCCTCGTCGGCGAGGAACGTGGAGGGCCGTCCACTGGATGACGCCGGGCTGATCGAGCTCGCGCAACACGGAGACGTCCGCGCGTACGGAGAGCTGGTCGAGCGCTACCGGGAGGTCGCCTTCCGCACCGCCTACCTGATCGCCCGCAACGCCGCGGACGCGGAGGATGCCGCACAGGACGCGTTCGTGAAGGCCTACTACGCACTCGACCGGTTCCGCTCGCCCGAGCCGTTCCGGCCCTGGATCCTGCGGATCGTCTCGAACGAGGCGCGCAACCGCCGGCGCTCGGCCGGCCGGCGCGAGCGCCTCGCCCTGCGCCTGTCGGAGCGTCGCGGCCCGGGGGATGCGGCCCCATCCCCCGACGCCGCGGCGATCGCCGACGAGTCCCGCGCGACGTTGCTCGCGGCGATCGAGACGCTCCCGGAGCGGGACCGGCTGGTGATCGGCTACCGCTACCTCCTCGACCTGTCCGAGGCCGAGACGGCCGTCGCGCTCGGGGTTCGCCCCGGGACCGTCAAGTCCCGGCTGTCTCGGGCGCTCGAGCGCCTCCGGGCGGCGCTGCCGGCGGGTTCCGGGCTCGGAGGGGGAACCGATGACTGACCGGAGGCTCACGGACGCGGCGCTCGCCGCCGGGATCGCCGACGCCGGCCGGGCCCTGGCGTACCCCGCGACGCCGCCGCTCGCCGCGGCCGTCGAGGCCCGCCTGAACGCGGAGCGCGCGGCGGGAACCCGCCCCTCCTTCCCGCGGGTCGCGATCTGGAGCCGTCGCCGGGTGCTCGTGCTCGCGGCGGTCGGGCTCCTGGCGCTGCTCGGACTGGGCTTCGGCGTTCGCCTCGTGATCGGCGCCGCGGAGGTCCGGGTGGTGCCGGGCGTCACCCCGAGCGGGCCGCCGCTCGGGCCGCCGAACCCGCTCGGCGATCCCACCACGTTGGAGGCCGCGGAGGCGGCGGTCGCGTTCGACCTCCGGCTCCCCCTCGGACGTGCTCCGGACGACGTGTACGTGTTCACGAACGGTCCCCAGGGCGGGGCGGGCGCCCTCCTCGCCTGGAACGCGGATCGGCGCGCGCCGGCGCTGCCCGACACCCCCTGGGGTCTCGTCCTGCTCCAGATGCCCGACGACGCGGAGTCGGTCCTGAAGGACATCGACCGCTTCGAGGACCTCCGCGAGGTCGAGGTCGGCGGCGAGCGCGGGTTCTGGATCGACGCGCCGCATCAGCTCACCGTGATCTCGGAGGACGGCGCCCGGTCCTTCGCCGTCCGCGGCAACGTGCTGATCTGGTCCGAGCACGGGGTCACGTTCCGGCTGGAGACCTCGCTCGACGCTCGCGCCGCCATCGCGCTGGCGGAGACGATCGACCGAGCGGGAACCCCTCCGGGCGACGCGGTGTAGAGCGCATGTCCACGTTCGACGAGAGAAGGGGGACGAGATGGCTCGGCGAACGCTCCTGATCTTCGCGGCGACGACGCTCTGCGCGCTCGCCGTGCCCGCGGCGCCGGCCGTGGCCGGCGGCGGGTGCCACTCGGGCGTCACGACCGGCGAGGGCGACACCGTCGAGATGCGGGACGCCTGCTTCACGCCCACCACGCTCCGGGTCGCACCGGGGGACGAGGTCTCGTTCGTGAACCTCGACCCGATCACCCACAACGTGGGCGGCAACCTGTGGGGGCACCTCGACGACATGGGCGAGGGTGACGCCTTCACCGCGACCTTCACCGACGCCGGGATCTACCCCTATGCGTGCTCGTACCACCCGGGGATGACCGGAGCGATCGTCGTCGGGGACGGGACCGGAGCCGGCAACGGTGAGGCGGTGACGATCGCGGCGTTCGAGCCGCCGTCGCCATCGCCCGAGGTCGAGATCCGGACCGTCGAGGTCGGCGCCTCCGAGGGCGGGTCGTCCGGCCTCGGGTGGGTCGCCGGCGGCGCGATCGGGCTCGCGATCGGGCTCGGCGTCGGGCTCCTGCTGCGGCGCCGCCCGGCCGCGACGGCGGCCGTCCGGTAGCGGCTCGCGGCTCTCGGCTCAGACGGTGGCCGAGATCCCCGCCTGCTGGAGGTGGAGGAGGAAGTCGTGCGGGTTCGTCGAGGCCGCGAGCGCGGCCTCGACGGACACGCTGCCGCTCCGGACGAGCTGCAGCAAGCTCTGATCGAACGTGAGCATGCCGTAGTAGTCGCCCTCGGCGATCACCTCGTGGATCTCGGCGGTCTTGTCCGGGTCCGCGATCCGCTCCGAGACCCGACCGGTGTTCACGAGGATCTCGTGGCACGGCAGCAGCCCGGCGTCGATCGTCGGGACGAGCCGCTGACAGACGATGCCCTTGAGCGCCCCGGCGAGCGTGAGCCGGATCTGCCCCTGCTGGTACGGCGGGAAGAAGTCCACGACGCGGTTGACCGTCTCGGTCGCGTTCACCGTGTGCAGGGTGGACAGCACCAGGTGCCCGGTCTCCGCCGCCTGGAGCGCCGCGCGGACGGTCTCGGTGTCGCGCATCTCACCGATCAGGATCACGTCCGGGTCCTGCCGGAGGGCCGCTCGCAGGGCGGAGAGGAAGCTCTCGGTGTCGTTGCCGACCTCCCGCTGGTTGATCGAGGCGACGTCGTCGCGGAACAGCACCTCGATCGGGTCCTCGATCGTCACGATGTGGCACTGCCGGATGTGGTTCAGGTGCTCGATCATCGCGGCCAGCGTGGTGGTCTTGCCCGAGCCGGTCGGCCCGGTGACGAGCACGAGACCGCGCTGCTCCTCGGAGAGCGTGCGGATCGTGTCCGGCAGGTGCATCTCCTCGAACGTCGGTCCGCCGAAGCGCAGCTTGCGGAACACGGCGGACACCGAGCCTCGCTGACGGAACACGTTGACCCGGAACCGGCCGACGTTGCGGAGCGAGTACGCGAAGTCGACCTCCCCGGCGCCCTCGAAGCGCTGCCGCCGCTCGGGCGGGATGATCGCCAGCGCGATCTCGAGCGTCTCCTCGTTGCTGAGCGGCGGCCGCTCCAGCGGGAGCAGCTCGCCGGTGAGCCGCACCTTCGGCGGGGTGCCCACCTTGAGGTGCAGGTCCGACCCGTCGCTGCGCGCGAGGTCGGTCAGCCATCCGTGGAACTCCTCGACGACCCCGTTCCGGCCGTCGCCGTCCGGGCTCGGCGGGAGGCCGCTCCCGGTCCGCTCCGCTTCGATCACGTTGTGGTCCTCCAGGCTTCGAGACGTGGGTGATGGAGGCCATCCCGGGTCGGGGCGCCTCACGTTCACTATCGGAACGGGCGGACGCCGCCCTGAGCGCTCCCGTGGATCCCGGGCCTCCGGAGCCTGACCGGAGGTCGGGTCGGCGTCCTCAGGCGTCGTTCGACCGGGCGACGAGCCGGCACACGGAGCGCTCGGCGAACGGCTCGAACGACCCGAGGGCGAGCGGCGGCTTCAGCGCCCCGAGCATGCCCTCGATGAGCCCCCGGTGGATCGCGCAGACGAGCTCGCGGTGGTCGTCGAGGAGGTCGCGGAACGGGCAGTCGCGGAGCGAGACCTCGACGACGCCCCTGCCGGCACGGCGGAAGCGGGGCTCGAACCCCGCCGCCGCCATCGCCTCCTGCAGGACCGCGAGGTTACGGCCGGCCGGGAGCCGGGTCCCCGGCTTCGGGCCGCCCTGGAACGCCAGGTACTGGCCCCACTCGCGCGCGAGCGCCGCGGCGCGCTCCCGCGTCCGGGCGCCGGTGACCAGCCCCGCGAGGATCTCCGCCAGCAGCCGGTAGTCGCGACCCTCGTGGCCGTCGCGGTCCACGGCCGTGTACAACGTCTGCGGCCGCCCGACGCTCGCCGCGCCCTTCCTCGCCTCGCGGCGCACGAGCCGGGCCTCCTCGAGCCGCCGGAGGTGCGGGCGCAGCGTGTTCGGGTGCAGCGACAGCCGCGTGGAGAGCTCCCGGACCGAGACCGGACGACCCGACAGGCCGAGGTAGCGGTACAGGCGGAACCGCGTGTCGTCCGCGAGCGCCTTGTGGATCTCGATCGGGCTCGGCTCACGGGTCGGCATCGACGTCTCCGGGGTCCCGCCGTACCATGGGAGTAAGCACGGTTCGCACGGTCGGAATCAGGATAATCCCGGGAGGTTCCCGCGTGGTCACCGAAGCCCAGGTCCGTCAGGCGCTCCGCGGCGTCAACGACCCCGAGATCGGCCGTCCGATCGAGGATCTCGGGATGCTCGCGGGCATCGCCGTCGAGGGCGACGCGGTCCGCGTCGACGTGCTGCTCACGATCGCCGGGTGCCCGCTCCAGGACCGCATCACGGGCGACGTGCGCGCCGCGCTGGCGCCGCTCGGGGTGACCGACGTCGAGGTCCGGATGACGCCGATGAGCGAGGAGCAGCGCGCCTCCCTGGTCTCGGAGCTCCGAGGGTCGGCGGCGCCCCAGCAGCAGCGGACGTTCTTCACGTCGGGCGACACGGTGGTCGTCGCGGTCGCCTCCGGCAAGGGCGGCGTCGGCAAGTCGAGCGTGACGGCGAACCTGGCCTGCGCCCTCGCCGCCGAGGGACACCGCGTGGGCGTCTTGGACGCCGACGTCTGGGGGTTCAGCGTCCCCCGCATGATGGGCGTGTCCGGCAAGCCGGTGGGGTTCAACGACATGATCCTGCCGCTCGAGTCCCACGGCGTGAAGATCATCTCGATGGGGTTCTTCGTCCCGGAGGAGCAGCCGGTCATCTGGCGCGGACCGATGCTCCACAAGGCGATCGAGCAGTTCCTCGGCGACGTGTACTGGGGCGACGTCGACTTCCTCCTCTGCGACCTCCCGCCCGGCACCGGCGACGTCTCGATCAGCCTCGCGTCGTTCCTGCCCGGCGCGTCGATGCTCGTCGTGACGACGCCGCAGGAGGCCGCGCGCAAGGTCGCCGAGCGGGCCGGCAAGATGGCCGAGCGGACGAACCTGCGTCCGATCGGGGTGATCGAGAACATGTCGTGGTTCGTCTGCCCCCACTGCGGCGAGCGCGAGGCGATCTTCGGCGAGGGGGGCGGCCGGCTGGCGGCCGAGACGCTGGGCGTCCCGCTGCTCGCGCAGGTCCCGTTGATGCCGGCGATGCGGACGGGCGGCGACGTGGGCCGGCCGATCGTCGTCAGCGACCCCGACTCCCCCGCCGGCGAGGCGCTCCGGCAGGCCGCCCGCGAGCTCGCGCGGACGACCAGGACGAAGGTCGGCAAGCCGCTGAACCTCATCGCCTCGGCCGGCGCCGGCGCCGGCCATCACGGCCACGCCCACTGAGCTCCGCCCGGGCCGCGGCCGACCGGCCGCGCGCCGATGAACGACCCGCCCCTCAGGCGGCCGACACGTGCTCCGCGTCCTGCGCGGACGGCTCCGACGGCGGGGGCCCGGCCCGGATCGCCCACGTGATGAGGATCGTGAGGCACAGGATCGAGACCGTCATGCCGGTCCACTGGCTCCCCGTCAGGCCGAACACGCGCGTGTCGACGCGCAGGAAGTCCTCCAGCACGCGCGTCGCCCCGTACCACGCGCCGAACGTGAGGGTGAGGATGCCGAGCCGTCGCGGGCTCCGGGACAGCGTGTAGAGCGCGAGGAACAGCAGGGTCGCGAAGAACATGTCGTAGAGGGCGGTCTGGTGCACGCCGACCCCCGACCCGAGCAGCTCACCGGTCGACGACGTGAGGGTGGCCTGCTGCCGCGTGAGCTCCAGCACCTGCCCGCCCTCGAGCGTGCTTCGGCAGGTCTCGGCCACGCACGAGAACCCGGCTGGGACACCCCCCTCGTACCGCCACGCGAGGAGCCAGCTGGTCGGCTTGCCGAGGTGATCGCCGATGATCAGGTCGCCGATCCGCCCGAACGCGATGCCGAACGCGAGCCCGATCACGGCGCCGTCCATCACCTGGAAGAACGAGTAGCCGTACCTCCGGAAGAGCGGGATGTTGATCAGCACCGCGCCCGCGATCCCGCCGAGCAGGGTCAGGCCGCCCTCCCAGAGCGCGAGCATCTCGCCGATCGAGTCGAACTCGGAGAAGTGGCCGATCACGTAGAAGAGCCGTGCGCCGATGATCGTGCCGATCAGCGACCAGAACACCATCGAGTTGACGTGCTCGACCGTGACGCCGCGCTTGGGTCCCTCGTGCGTGAGGATCCACGCCCCGAACAGGTAGCCGACCGCGATGCCGATGCCGTGCGGGCTGATCGCGAAGTCGCCGAACAGGTGGAACCGGTCGATCACCGGCCAACCGATCGACGCGAGGAGCGGGCCCACGGCCGGAGTCTATCGGCGGCGGTCCGGAACGACCGGGGGCGTCAGTCGCCCATCGCGGCCGCGACGGCCTTGCCGACGAGGACGCCGCCGACGACGTCGGCCGGGTAGTGGACGCCGACGTGGGTCCGCGAGACGCCGACGAGCAGACCGAGCGCGTCGAGCGAAGCGCGCCCGATCGGGCCGAGGTCGAGCGCCCGTCCAGCGACCGTCGTGAAGGCGAGCAGGACGGCCGGATGGCTGCTGGGCCACGAGGTGGCGTTCGGAGGACCGATCAGCAGGCGCGTCCCCTCCCGGTCGGCGTCGTACGGGCGCGGCCGCAGGAACACCTTCTTCAGGCCCTGCCCCGCGAGCCACGCGACCCCGGCGGCCGCGAGCCCCCGGGCGGCCGCCCGTCGCCGGCCGGCGACCGCGAGGGTCGTCGCTGCCCCCACCGAGGCCCAGATCGAGCCGAGCTCGGTCACGCCGCGGAACAGGGCGTCGAGCTCGGGCCCGCGCTCGCGGTTCAGCGCCCGGAACGCCTCGACGTCGAGGTCGTGACCGCGGTCGCCGGACGCCCACGTGCCGACGGCGAGCGCCGCACCGACGAGCCCGGCGGCTCGGAGGGCGTCGCGCGCGTTCACGAGCGGCGATGATATGCGACGATCGGCCGCGTGGGGGGTGCCGCACCTTCGGTGCGCGCCCGGGGAGGAGGAGGCATGCGTCGGGGCGACGACCTCGGGCCCGAGGACCGCGATCGCGACCTCAAGGGCGGCGATCCGCTGAAACCCCCTGCATCCGGCATCTCGGGGCGGCAGATCGTGATCGGGGTCCTCGCGATCGTGCTGATCGCGTTCGCGATCGCGAACTTCGAGCCGGTCGAGGTGAACTTCCTCATGTTCCAGACCGACGCTCGCGTCGTGACCGTCATCGCCGTGGCCGGCGGCCTGGGCTTCGTGATCGGCTACTTCGTCGGACGGCCGAGCCGCCGGGACCGCGCGCGGCTGCGCGAGCGCGACGAGGACTGAGGACGGGCGCTCAGGTCGAGCGCGACCCGGTCTCGATCTCGCGCTTCTGGGCGAGCGTCCCGTGCCGCAGCGCGTGCTGCGCCCCGCCGACCATGCGGAGGCTCCGCGCGGCGAGGCTCCCGAAGGGCCCGCGGAACCGGTACTCGACGATGTGCTGCAGGCGGCTCCGGCCACCCTCCAGCGGCTCGACGGTCGACTCGATCGTGGCCTCGAGCAGCCCGAAGAGCCGGATCGCCGATCGTCGCGGCGGATCCCACGCGAGCACGATCGCGGCCACCTTGGCGCGGACGGCCATGAACCGCATCTCGGTCACGTAGCGGACGCCCTCCGCGAGCCCCGACTCGGGCACGCCGAGCACGCGGACGATGTGACGGTTCCAGTGCGGCAGGTTCGTGGGATCGGAGATCACCTCCCACACGCGCTCGGGGGGCGCCTCGATCTCGAGGGCCACCTCGACCCGGGTCGTCACCCGGCCATCACCGTTCCGCTGCGCCAGCCGCGCCACCACACGAAGCGCTTCGGACGGATGCGCACGATCGCCGGCACGTCGACGTCGAGCCCGGCCTCCGAGGCGACCGCCCGCGCCGATCTCTCGCCGGACGTCAGCCGCGTCGTCACGTGGACCTCGGCCACCCCGCGGACCATCACCCCGAGCATGCTCCGGGCTCGCCACGACGACGGACGATCGATCACCAGCGCGGCCCGGGGCGTGGCCGACCCCGTCGCCGCGAGCGCGATCGTCTCCCCCGGGGCGACCGCGTAGAGGCCGGCGCCGGAGACCACCCACTCGGCCGGCACCACGAGCGGCCCCTCCGCGCCCTCGAGCGCGAGGGCGCCCCGCCCGCGGTCGCCGAGCGCGGCGCGCACGTCGGCGGGCAGGCGAGCGAGCGGATCCTCGCCGACGCGCGTGGCGCGGAACCGCTCGGCGGACGGGGCTCCGCCGATCGCATCGCCCCAGTCGCCCCAGACCACCCGCGGGTCCCGGTCGCCCTCGAGCAGGGCTCCGCGCTCGATCGCGAGCTCGACGAACACGCGGCCGGGCGGCATCCACGCGAGCGGCACCCGATGCGCGTCGACCGCGTACCCGGCGAAGAACCGCGCGTTCTTCCGCGTGAACCGCGCCGCGGCGAGGGAGACGAGCGCGCCCCGGGAGAGCGATCGACGCCACGACGAGGCATCGAGCAGGTCGTGGGTCGTCGCCGTGGCCGAGAACACGACCGCGTCCCGGCCGGCCCGGACGAGCCCGGCGACGCGGGCGTCGCGCCGGATCGCGTGCGCCTTGACCGATCCGCGCGACGTCGTCACCCAGACCCGGTTCCCCGCGACGGCGAAGACCATCGGCGTCGCGTGCGGGCCGAGCGGGGTGTTCGCCGCGAGGGAGCAGAAGACGCCGCGCTCGAGCACGCCGCGGGCCGGGACCGGGAGCTCGATCACGCCTCGACCTCCTGGCGACGCACCACCGGGAACGCGAGCATCAGGCCCGTCCAGACGACGTGTGAGGCGAGCGGCGCGAGCGCACCCCCGCACCACCAGCCGAGCGCGCTCCATACGGCGCCGCCGACGATCGCCCCGGCGACGATCGCAAGGTTCGCGCTCGGCAGGTTCGCCGCGACGAACGCCGCCCACCCGAGCACGGCCGCGAGCCCGGCACGGCCACCGAGGGCGCTCGCGAATCCCGGCTGGACGAGCCCCCGCCAGAACAGCTCCTCCCCGGGCGCGGACAGCGCGATCGAGAGCAGGAGCGCCGACCCGAGCGACCGGTCGCCCTGCCGCTCGTACATCGAGATCGCGTGTCGCCGGAACGTCCGCCAGGGCCGGATCACCACGACGAACACCCGGGTCGCGAGGTACAGGAGCACGCCGGTGGCCAGCCCGACGAGCGCGGCCACGAACGGCTCGACCTCCGGGGACCACGGTGGCCGCGTGAGCAGGGCGACGATCCCGAGGACCGTGAGCGCCGGGACGGTGACCCGCCAGACGTCGCCGCGACGGAACGCCACGACCCACCACGCCGTCGCCTCGAGCAGGATCCCGCCGACGACGACCGCGGCGTCCATCGGCTAGGGGAGGAAGCGGACCTTGGCCG
>DATBMU010000059.1:0-12645 GCA_036554665.1 Actinomycetota bacterium
GGCACCTACCGCCTCCCGGTCCCCGCGGCCGCTCGGGACCGGAGCGAACAGTACCCACGGCCCCTGAACGTGTCAACGCGGTGACGGCATTGCACCGCAACGCCCGCGGGCTGATCTCGCTGGTAGCACGATGCGTCGATGCGACGGAGAAAGAGTGACAAACGGACGACGGTCGCGTGACGTGCACGTGACGACGATCGATTGCGACGACGCCGCCGCGTCGCGACGGGAGCGTCGGCCGATCGCGCTAGGATCAACCGACGTGACCCCTGCCGGGAGCGAACCGCCGAAGCGCCTGTTCCTGCTCGACGGTCATAGCCTGAGCTACCGCGCGTTCTTCGCGCTCCCGACGAGCCTCGCGACGACGACCGGACAGATCACGAACGCCGTCTACGGGTTCACCTCGATGCTCATCAAGCTCCTCGGCGAGGAACGTCCCGACCTGATCGCGGTCGCGTTCGACGTCGGCAAGCCGACCGCGCGCCTGGAGAAGTACCCGGAGTACAAGGCCGGTCGGCGCGAGACTCCCGACGAGTTCCGGCAGCAGCTCGGGCTCATCACCGAGGTCCTCGAGACGCTCCGGATCCCGATGATCCGCGTCGAGGGTCACGAGGCCGACGACGCGATCGCGACCCTCGCCGTCCGCGCGCTCTCCGACGGGCTCGAGGTCGTGATCGTGACCGCGGACCGCGACTTCTTCCAGCTCGTCCGGCCCGGCATCACCGTCTTCTTCAACGTGAAGGGGATCTCCGACATCCGGCGCTACGACGTCGAGGCGGTGACCGAGCGCTTCGGCCTGCCCCCCGAGAAGTACCTGGAGTACGTGGCGCTCAAGGGGGACACCTCCGACAACATCCCCGGGGTCCCGGGCGTGGGCGAGAAGACGGCATCCCGGCTCGTGCAGGAGTTCGGGTCGGTGGAGGAGCTCCTGCGCCGGACCGACGAGCTGAAGGGCAAGCTGAAGGACTCGATCGAGGCGGCCGGGGACCAGCTCGTCCTGAATCGGGAGCTCGCGGAGCTGGACCTGGAGGTCGAGCTCGACCTGGGTCCCGAGGACTGCGTGATGGGGGAGTGGGACGTCGAGGCGGTCCGGCGCCTGTTCACCTCGCTCGAGTTCCGGACGCTGTTCGAGCGCCTGGAGGAGGTCGGCCGGAGCGCGAAGCCCGCGGTCGAGGTCGCCGAGCTCGACCTGCGCGAGATCGACGCCAGGGAGGCGCTCGCGCTGCTGGCCTCGGACGCGCCGAAGGCGGTCCGGATCCAGACCGACGGCGGACGGATCTCGGGCGTGGCGGTCTCCGCCGGCGGGGGGCAGGCGGCCTTCGCGCCGCTGCGGGAGCCCTCCGAGATCGCCGCCGGCCTGTCCTCGGACGCGCCGAAGTGGACGCACGACGCCAAGGACACGGAGACGCCCGCCCTCGCGGCCGGCGCCGGCCTCGGCGGCGTGGCGTTCGACACGATGCTGGCGGCCTACCTGCTCGACCCGGCGGCCCCGAGCTACGACCTCGCGGCGCTCTGCGAGACGTACCTCGGGACGAGCGTGCTCGGATCCGTCGAGGAGGAGGGCGAGGGGCAGCTGTTCGCCGAGGGCTGGCGCGTCCCGGCGGCGGAGGCCGCCGCGGTCGCGCTCCTCGCGCCGGCGATCGACGAGCGGCTCGACAAGGCGGGCCTGCGCGCGCTCCTGGAGGAGGTCGAGCTCCCGCTGTCCGCCGTCCTCGCCAGGATGCAGGCAGCCGGCGTGGCGCTCGACGTGCCCTACCTCGAGGAGATGGCGGAGGGCGTGCGCGATCGCATGGCGACGCTGAAGGCGGAGATCTACCGGCACGCGGGGCGGGAGTTCAACCTCAACTCCCCGCCGCAGCTGCGGGCGATCCTGTACGACGAGTTGCACCTGTCGCCGGGCAAGCGCACCTCGAAGGGTCAGCTGTCGACCGACGCCTCGGTGCTCGAGAAGCTCCGCGACGCCCACCCGATCGTCGACGCGCTGCTGTCCTGGCGCGAGCTCGACAAGCTGAACTCGACGTACCTGGAGTCGCTGCCGCGGCAGGTCGACCCGCGCGACGGGCGCGTGCACACCACGTTCAACCAGACGGGGGCGGCCACCGGCCGCCTGTCGAGCTCGAACCCGAACCTGCAGAACATCCCCGTGCGCGGGGAGCTCGGCCGTCAGATCCGCCGTGCGTTCGTGCCCGGCTCGGCGGACGAGGTGCTCCTCGTCGCTGACTACTCGCAGATCGAGCTCCGGATCCTCGCGCATCTCTCCGGCGACGAGGGCCTGAAGGCGGCGTTCGAGTCGGGGACCGACATCCACACCGCGACGTCCGCCCGTGTGTTCGGCCTGCCGGAGGACCAGGTCGACCCGGCCACGCGCAGCCGGGCGAAGGCGATCAACTACGGCCTCGCCTACGGGATGAACGCGTGGGGGCTGGCCTCCCGCCTCGAGATCAGTGTCGAGGAGGCCCAGGAGTTCATCGACGCGTACTTCGCGAGCTTCCCGCAGATCCGCGAGTTCCTCGACCGCCAGGTCGCCCGCGCCGCCGCCGAGGGTTTCACCGAGACCATCCTCGGCCGTCGCCGCTACATCCCCGAGCTCCAGGCCGCGAACCCCCGCGTCCGGGACATGGGCCGGCGGATGGCGCTCAACGCCCCGATCCAGGGCAGCGCCGCCGACGTCTTCAAACTCGGCATGATCCGGGTCGACGAGGCGCTCCGGGCCTCGGACCTGGACTGCCGGATGCTCCTGACCGTCCACGACGAGCTCGTGTTCGAGGTGCCGACGTCGCGCGTCGAGGAGGGGGCGGCCCTGGTCAAGCGCGAGATGGAGGCCGCCCACGAGCTCGAGGTCCGCCTCAGGGCGGACATCGGCTGGGGCCCCAACTGGGCCCAGGCGGTCCCCGCCGGTCACTGAGCGCCGCGCGTTGACGGCGTTTCCGCAGGACAACTACCATCCCTGGGCCGCGCGGGCCGGATCGCGCCCAGGCGGGATCCTCGAACGCCGGGGACCTGCCGTGCGCGGCGGAAGGAGATGGTTCCGATCGAGACGACGAGCGAGACCAAGGCCGCGCCCCAGCGCGACCTGACACCGGAGGAGCTTCGCGAGGCGATCGAGACCTCGCTGAAGGACTTCAAGGAAGGCGACATCGTCGAGGGCGAGATCGTGAAGATCGACCGCGACGAGGTCCTGCTGGACATCGGCTACAAGTCCGAGGGGGTCATCCCCGCAAAGGAGCTGTCGATCCGCCACGACGTCGACCCGAACGAGGTCGTGAAGACGGGCGATCACGTCGAGGCCCTGGTCCTGCAGAAGGAGGACAAGGAGGGCCGCCTCATCCTGTCCAAGAAGCGCGCACAGTACGAGCGCGCCTGGGGCCGGATCGAGGAGGTCATGACCTCCGGCGGCACGATCAAGGGCCCGGTGATCGAGGTCGTGAAGGGCGGCCTGATCCTCGACATCGGCCTGCGGGGGTTCCTGCCCGCCTCGCTCGTCGACCTGCGCCGGGTGCGCGACCTGCACCCGTTCGTCGGGACCGAGCTCGAGGCGAAGATCATCGAGCTGGACCGTAACCGCAACAACGTCGTGCTCTCGCGCCGAGCCTTCCTCGAGGAGTCCCAGAGCGAGGGCCGCAAGAAGTTCCTCGAGTCGCTGCAGAAGGGCGAGCGGCGAAAGGGCACGGTCTCCTCGATCGTGAACTTCGGCGCGTTCGTCGACCTCGGCGGCGTCGACGGGCTCGTCCACGTCTCCGAGCTGTCGTGGAAGCACGTCGACCACCCGAGCGAGGTCGTCCAGGTCGGCCAGGAGGTCGAGGTCGAGGTGCTCGACGTCGACCTGGAGCGCGAGCGCGTCTCGCTCAGCCTCAAGGCGACGCAGGAGGACCCCTGGAAGGAGTTCGAGCGCAAGTACTCGGCCGGCGAGATCATCGACGGCCAGGTGACGAAGCTCGTCCCGTTCGGGGCGTTCGTCCGCGTCGCGCAGGGGATCGAGGGCCTCGTGCACATCTCCGAGATCAGCGACCAGCACATCGAGTCGCCCGAGTCCGTCCTGTCGGTGGGCGACCAGGTCCGCGTGAAGGTCATCGAGGTCGACGTCCCGCGCCGCCGGATCAGCCTCAGCATGCGCCAGGTCGGCGGCGCCCTCCCGACCCCGAAGGAGACCGAGATCGAGGAGGAAGCCCCCGTCCCCGTGGCGGCGGCGGAGGCCGTCGCGGCCACGCCTCCGGCCTCCACAGCGCCGCCCGCCACCGAGCCGGCGGTCGCTGCGGCGGCGACGGTTGCTCCCGGCGGCGGCGCAGAGTCGGCCTCCGGCGCGACCCCGACGGCCGCGACGGCGGCGACGGCCGGAGCGGAGGCTCCGACCGGCGACTCGTCGACGCAACGGACCGAGCCGAGCACGGACGCCACCGTCGACGCGGAGCCGGCGGAGACCGCCGCGCAGGCCACCGAGCCCGAGGCGGCCGAAGCGGAGGCCGAGGAAGACATCAGCCTCGAGGCGATCCTCGAGGACCTGAAGCGGCGGGAAGGTCGCTCGGAGTAGCGGATGCTCCTCGTCGGACTGACCGGCGGGATCGGTTCGGGCAAGTCCACAGTCGCGCGCATGCTCGAAGGGCGTGGGGCGATCGTGTTCGACGCCGACGCGCTGGCGCGGGAGGCGGTCGAGCCGGGATCACCGGGCCACGATGCCGTGGTGCAACGGTTCGGCGCGAACGTGCTGCTGCCCGGCGGCGAGCTCGATCGCGAGGCGCTGGCGAGCGTGGTCTTCGCGGACCCGGCGGCCCGCCGGGACCTCGAGGCGATCGTGCACCCGGAGGTCCGGCGGCTCTTCGCCGAGGGGTGCGAGGCCTACCGCGACACCGACCGGATCGTGGTCTTCAGCGCGCCGCTCCTCGTCGAGTCCGGCATGCACTCGGCGTTCGACGTCCTCGTGCTCGTGTCGGCGCCGGTCGAGACCCAGATGGAACGGCTCCTGCGCGATCGCGGGATGCGCGAGGACCAGATCCGCGCTCGGATCGACGCCCAGGCGCCGCTCGAGGAGAAGGCCGCGGTCGCCGACGTGATCGTCGACAACGAGGGCCGGCTGCAGGACCTGGAGGTGCAGGTAGATCGCCTGTGGGACGAGCTCCGGGACCGCGCCGCCGCGCCGGCCTGACGCGCGGCTGGCTATCCTTCGGCGATGCCGTACGCGGCGGTGTTCTTCGACGCCGGTGAGACGCTCGTCCACCCGCACCCCACGTTCCCGGACCTGTTCGCGACCGTCCTGCGCCGCGAGGGACACGAGGTCGACCCCGACACGGTCCGCGCGCGGATCCACGTCGTGTACGACCGGTTCCGGAGCGCGGCGGAGACGAACGAGCTGTGGACGACGTCCCTCGAGCGGTCGCGCCGCTTCTGGCACGACGTCTACACGATCTTCCTGAACGACCTCGGCATCTCGGACGACGACGGCCTCGTCGACACCGTCTACCGGGAGTTCACGGACCTCGCGAACTACGCCCTGTTCGACGACGTCGTGCCCGTGCTGGACCGTCTGCGGGAGGAGGGGCTCACGCTCGGCGTCGTGTCGAACTTCGAGGAATGGCTCGAGCGGCTCCTCGAGCGGCTCGGGGTCCGCTCCTACTTCGAGGTCCGGGTCATCTCCGGCCTCGAGGGGCTCGAGAAGCCGGACCCGCGGATCTTCCGCCTGGCGATGGAGCGGGCCGGGGTCGAGCCGGCCGCCTCCGTCTACGTGGGGGACAACCCCGAGTTCGACGTCGATCCCGCGCTCGCGGTCGGCATGTTCCCGGTCCTGGTCGACCGGCGGGACCGCTTCCCCGACGCGCCCGGGGCGCGGATCACGTCGATGGAGCAGCTGCCCGGGGTGCTCGGGCTCGCGCGCCATGGGTGAGGACCGCGTGTACACGGTCGAGGAGGCCGACGCCATGCTCCCGGACCTCCGGGAGCGTCTCGTCCGGATCCGCGAGGCGCGCCAGCAGCTGCTCCGCAGCGCCGAGGTCGTGAAGGCGCGGGTGGCCACCGACGGCGGAGGAGCCGCCGGCGACCCGGGGTACTGGGAGGCGCAGGCCTCGCTCCGGGCCGAGATCGAGCGCCTCGCACGGGAGGACATCGCGCTCCGCGATCCCGAGTCCGGTCTCGTGGACTTCCCCGGCGAGCGGGACGGCCGCCGCGTGTGGCTCTGCTGGCGGCTCGGCGAGGAACGGGTCGCGCACTGGCACGAGCTCGATTCGGGCTTCGTCGGGCGGCAGCCCCTGTGACGGCCCGATCGCGGGTGGTCGTGATGGGGGCGACGGCGGACTCCCCGCCGCCCGGCATCGGGGTCGTAGCCGGGACGGTCGATCTCGCCTTCGCCGACTCCCCGACGGAGATGGCTGATCGGCTGCCGGGCGCGGACGTCCTGTTCGCGTGGCGGCCGCGCTCCGGGCTGCTACGTCCCGCCTGGGAACAGGCCGCCGACCTGAAGTGGATCCAGGCCGCCTCGGCGGGCGTGGAGGACCTCCTGTTCCCCGACCTGGTCGACAGCTACGTCGTGCTCACCAACGCCCGCGGCGTGTTCGACGACGCGATGGCCGAGTACGTGCTCGGGCTGCTGCTCGTGCTCGCGAAGGGGTTCCCGCGGGTCCTCGAGGCGCAGCGGGCCGGCGAGTGGCGGCCGGGGGACTCCGAGCGGCTGTCCGGCCAGCGGGTGCTCGTGGTCGGCGTGGGGTCGATCGGGCGCGCGATCGGCCGGGCCTGCGGGGCGCTCGGGATGCACGTGCGCGGCGTCGGGACCCGGTCGCGCGGCCGGGACGAGGTCTTCGCTTCCGTCGTCGGAGCCGACGAGCTCGCCGACGCGTGCGGCTGGGCGGACGTGGTCGTTGGCGCCCTGCCCTCGACCGTGGAGACCCATCACCTGTTCGACGAGGGGGTCTTCGAGGCGATGGGGCCGGGCACGCGCTTCGTGAACGTCGGGCGGGGGAGCGCGGTCGACGAGGCCGCGCTCGTCCGGGCGCTCGAGCAGGGATCGATCGCCGGCGCGGCGCTCGACGTGTTCGAGACGGAGCCGCTCCCCGCCGACAGCCCGCTCTGGTCGATGCCGAACGTGCTCGTGTCGCCGCACATGTCGGCGAACTTCGCCGGGTGGCGGGAAACCCTGGTCGAGCTGTTCGTCGAGAACCTCGAGCGGTACCTCACGGGTCGGCCGCTGAAGAACGTGGTCGACAAGGAACGCGGGTACGTGCCGTCGTGAACGTCGTCGAGGTCCGCGGGCTCCGCAAGAGCTACGGCGATCTCGAGGCCGTGCGGGGGGTCGACCTCACCGTCGCGGCGGGCGAGGTCTTCGCGCTGCTCGGTCCGAACGGCGCAGGCAAGACGACGATCGTCGAGATCCTGGAGGGGTACCGGCAGCGGACGGCGGGTGACGTCCTCGTCCTCGGTCACGACCCGGCCGGACGCGACCGCGACCTCCGCGAGCGGATCGGCATCGTGCTGCAGTCGACCGGCGTGGACCCGTACCTGACCGTCCGGGAGACCGTGGCGCTGTACGCCTCCTACTACCCGAACCGGCGCGAGGTGGACGAGGTCGTGGACGTCGTGGGGCTCGGCGAGAAGCGGGACGCGCGCGTCATCAAGCTGTCCGGCGGACAGCAGCGGCGGCTCGACGTCGCGATCGCGCTCGCCGGCGACCCCGAGCTACTGTTCCTCGACGAGCCGACGACCGGCTTCGACCCGGGTGCCCGGCGGAACGCCTGGGAGATCGTCCGGAACCTCACCGGCCTCGGCAAGACGGTGTTCCTCACGACCCACTACATGGACGAGGCCCAGTACCTCGCGGACCGCGTGGCCGTGATCGCGAAAGGGGAGATCGTGGCCGAGGGACCGCCGTCGACCCTCGGCGGTCGCGACGTCGCGAAGACCCGCATCCGGTTCCAGGCGCCGAGCGGCGTCGAGCTCCCGCCCGCCGCGGTTGGCGCGGCACGCACGGCCGAGTGGGTGGAGCTCGATGTCGACGAGCCCACGCGCGCGCTCAACGAGCTCACCGCGTGGGCCCTCGACCGGGGTGTGGAGCTCGAGGGGCTCGAGGTCTCCCGGCCGACGCTCGAGGACGTGTACCTGGAGCTCACCGGCGGGGAGGCGGGGGCCGAGTGAGCGACGCCACCCTGCTCCTGAACCAGGTCCGCGCCACGAACCGGGCGTTCTGGCGCAACCCGGCCTCGGCCTTCTTCACGTTCGCGTTCCCGCTGATGTTCCTCGTGATCTTCACGTCGCTGCTCGGCAGCGGCAGGGTGGAGGTCGCGCCGGGCGTCTTCATCGAGCAGGACCGGTACTTCGTGGCGGCGATGGGCGCCTTCGCCGTCATCTCCGCGACGTACACGAACCTGGCGATCAGCGTCGCGTTCACGCGCGACCTGGGGATCCTCAAGCGGACCCGAGGCACGCCGCTCCCGGGCTGGGCGCACCTGACGGGCCGCGTGGTCCACGCGGTGCTGGTCTCGCTGCTGCTGGTGGTGATCACGGTCGTCTTCGGGGTCCTCGTCTACGGCGCGGACGTCCCGGCGGGCCGGCTCCTGCTCGAGTTCGTGGCGACGGTGGTCGTGGGCGCGGCGGCGTTCTCGGCGCTCGGGCTCGCGACGACCGCGATGATCCCGAACGCGGAGGCGGGTCCGCCGATCGTGAACGCGATCATCCTGCCCCTGCTGTTCCTGTCGGGGATCTTCATCCCGCTGGGGGAGGACGCGCCGCAGTGGATGAAGACCGTGGGCGACATCTTCCCCGTGAAGCACTTCGCCGAGGCGATGTTGGGCTCCTTCTACGGTTCCCCGCTCCCGTTCTCGTGGTCCGACGTGCTCGTCGTCGCCGCGTGGGGGGTCGCGGGTCTGGCGCTCGCCGTGCGGTTCTTCTCGTGGGAGCCGCGCAAGTGAGCCGCGGCGCGCGAGGAGGCGGGGGCGCGCGAGGCGTGTGCTAGGCTCCGCGCCACGCCGGGTCCGACCGCCCGTCGCGTTCGACCGAGGGGGTTCCCAGATGCGCAAGCTGCTCGCGATCCTCGCCACCGCCGTCCTGCTGGCCGCGTGCGCCGAGGACGAGCCGACCGTTGGCGCGACGGGTCCGACGGGCGACACCGTCACCGAGACCGGCGCCACGGGTGCGACGAGCGTCACGGGGCCCCCGTCCGCGGCGAGCTGCGTCGAGGAGAACGCGGACGCCCTCCAGGCCGCGGGGACGCTCACGGTGGGCACCGGCAACCCCGCGTTCCCGCCCTGGTGGGAGGGCGGGGAGAACGACGGCTCCGAGTTCGAGTTCAACGACCCGGCGAACGGCCAGGGCTACGAGGGCGCCGTCGTGGCGGAGGTGGCCTCCCGCCTGGGCTTCGCGTTCCCCGACGAGGTCACGTTCGTCGCGGTCAACTTCAACAGGTCGTTCGCTCCGGGGCCGAAGGACTTCGACTTCGTGCTCCAGCAGATCTCGTTCCTGCCCGAGCGCGACGAGGCCGTCGACTTCAGCGACAGCTACTACGACGTGCAGCAGGCGCTCGTCGCCACCGAGAGCTCGCCGATCGCCGGCGCCACCTCGATCGCGGACCTCGCGGACGCGACGCTCGGTGCGCCGATCGGCACGACGAGCCTGAGCGTGATCGAGGACGTGATCCAGCCCAGCGAGGAGCCCGCCGTCTACGACGACCTCGCCGGCGCGGTGCAGGACCTCAAGAGCGGCGCGATCGACGGGATCGTCGTGGACCTGCCGAGCGCGTTCTTCATCACGGCGGTGCAGATCCCCAAGGGCGTGGTCGTCGGCCAGTTCGACACCGAGGGCTCGCAGGAGTACTTCGCGATGGCGTTCGAGACCGGCAACCCGCTCGTCGAGTGCGTGAACCTTGCGCTGCAGGAGATGCGGGACGACGGCACGCTCGACGCGATCGAGCAGGAGTGGCTCGCCGACAAGACCGACGCGCCCGTCCTGAGCTAACGCGCCGTGTCGGCCGGCGGACCGGAGGTCCACCAGTCGCTCCCCGGCGGCCCGGCCACGCCCCCGAGCGGCGATCGCGGGTCGCGGATCCTGGGTCCGCTGCGCGCCGAGGGCGCCCGGGGCGTGTGGATCGCCGTCGCGAGCACGATCGTCTTCGTCACCTTGGTCGTCGTGGCGGTCGTGAACTCGACCGGGTGGCCGCTGATCAAGGAGGCGTTCTTCGACCCGGAGGTCTTCGCCGAGTCGTTCCCGAAGATCCTCGAGAAGTTCCGGCGTAACGTCTTCATCTTCCTGGTCGCCGAGGTCCTCGTGCTGATCGTCGCGATGATCATCGCGGTGCTGCGGAGCCTCCGCGGCCCCGTGTTCTTCCCGCTCCGCGCCCTGGCCGCCGTCTACACCGACCTGTTCCGGGCCGTGCCGACGATCCTGGTGATCGCGCTGCTCGGGTTCGGCGCGCCCGCGCTGCAGATCAAGGGGGTGCCCGACTCCGACGTGTTCTGGGCGATCGTCGCGCTGGTGCTCGTGTACTCCGCGTACGTGGCGGAGGTCTACCGGGCGGGGATCGAGTCCGTGCACCCCTCGCAGGTCGCCTCCGCGCGGTCGCTCGGGCTCTCGCGGCGCAAGACCCTGCGTTTCGTGGTCCTGCCGCAGGCCGTGCGTCGGGTGATCCCGCCGCTCCTGAACGACTTCATCGGCCTGCAGAAGGACTCGGCCCTCGTCGCGTTCCTCGGCTACACGGAGGCGCTGCGGCAGGCCCAGATCATCCAGGCCGAGACGTTCGACTTCACGCCGTACGTCGCGCTCGCGTTGATCTACATCGTGATCACGATCCCGCAGGCGCGGTTCGTGGACTGGCTGGTCGCGCGCGATCGGCGCCGCCGCCAGGCGACGGTGGGCGTGTGAGCGACCGAGGCGCGGCCCTGGTCGTCGAGGGGCTGCACAAGTCGTTCGACGGGCTCGAGGTCCTGCGGGGCATCGACCTCACCGTGGACCAGCACGAGGTGGTCTGCATGATCGGGGCGTCCGGCTCGGGGAAGTCGACGCTGCTGCGGTGCCTCAACCTCCTCGAGCCGATCGACCGGGGCCGGGTCGTGGTCGAAGGCGAGGAGATCACCGCGCCCGGGGTGGACGTCAACCGGATCCGCCGCCGGATCGGGATCGTGTTCCAGTCCTTCAACCTCTTCCCGCACATGAGCGTGATCCGCAACGTCACGCTCGGGCCGACCGAGGCGACCGGGATGGCGAAGGCGGACGCCGAGCGCCTCGGCGAGGAGCTGCTCGAGCGGTTCGGCCTGGCGGACAAGCGCGACGACTACCCCGACCGGCTCTCGGGCGGCCAGCAGCAGCGCGTGGCGATCGTCCGGGCGCTCGCGATGAAGCCCGACATCATGCTGCTCGACGAGGTGACGAGCGCACTGGACCCCGAGCTGGTCGCCGAGGTGCTGAACGTGATCCGCGAGCTCGCCGCCGGGGGGATGACGATGGTGATCGCGACGCACGAGATGGGCTTCGCCAGGGACATCGCGCGGCGCGTCTGCTTCCTCGACGAGGGCGTGATCCTGGAGGAGGGCCCGCCGGAGCGCATCTTCAGCGAGCCACGCGAGGAGCGCACCCGGCGCTTCCTGCAGAGCATCATCGAGGCGGGACGGATGTGACGGTGGAGGCCTCGTTCCCGACCCGCCGCGGCGCGATCCGGATCCTCGAGGAAGGACGCGCGCGCACGCTCGACCTGGTCGAGCGGCTCCCGAGGAGCGCCTTGACGACGCCCGGGCTCGGCGGCGGCGAGTGGTCGCCGAAGGACCTGCTCGGTCACCTCGCGTCGTGGGAGGAGTACGCGCTCGACGCCCTCGCCGCGTGGGGCCGCGGGCAGCGGGCCCCGATCGACGACCTGCAGTTCTCGGTCGCCACGAGCCGGATCAACCGGCAGAACGTCGAACGGAAGTCGTCGTGGTCGCTCCCGAAGGTCCGGCGCGAGTGCGACCGGCTCCACCTCGAGCTGCTCGACGCGATCGGGTCCATGACCGATGCGCGGTGGCGCCGCCCCGTGACCGAGCGCGGGCGCAAGCCGCTCGCGTCGCGGCTCGGCGGGATCCTCGGCGGGCCGGCCGGGCCGTTCCGGCACGAGGAGGCGCACCACCCGAGCCTGCGCGGCTTCGTGGAGCGATACGGCCGCTGAGCGCGGGGCCGCCGCCGGCCTCGATGTCGGGACCCGCCTCTACAATCGCTCGGTGCCCCCGTTCGCGATCCGCGCCGATCACGAGCCCACCGGCGACCAGCCCACGGCGATCGATCAGCTCGTCGACGGCATCCGGGCCGGCGAGCCGCACCTGACGCTGCTCGGGGCGACCGGCACCGGCAAGACGTTCACGATCGCGAACGTCGTCGAGCGCGTCCAGCGGCCGACGCTGGTGATCGCGCCGAACAAGTCGCTCGCCGCCCAGCTCGCGAACGAGTTCCGCGAGGTCTTCCCGGAGAACTCGGTCGAGTACTTCGTGAGCTACTACGACTACTACCAGCCCGAGGCCTACGTCCCGCAGACGGACACGTACATCGAGAAGGACTCATCGGTCAACGACGAGATCGAACGCCTGCGGCACTCGGCCACCGCGGCCCTGCTGACGCGGAGGGACGTGCTGATCGTGGCGAGCGTCTCCTGCATCTACGGCCTGGGCTCGCCGGAGGAGTACGAGGGTCAGATCCTCCGGGTCCACAAGGGGG
>DATBMU010000125.1:0-17586 GCA_036554665.1 Actinomycetota bacterium
CCTGGAAACGGGAGCTGCTCGGCCCCCAAAGACCGACATGCTCGACATCCTGGACGCGGCCTGGTTCGCTCGCCTGCGGGCGAACCGGAACGGGGGACCGGTCGAGCACCTCGCAACGCGGGCCTCGGCATGGTGTGAGGAGGTGGCCGGTGCCTGACGTCCTGCTCCGCGAGCGGGCGCTGGTCCTGACGCGCACGCTCCAGGCGGTGGAGCGCGTCATCGACGTTCTCGAGCGCTCGCGCATGCGGGCGGACGCGGTCCCGACGGCATCCGGGAACGCCGCGGCGCTGCTGGCGAGCGCGACCGGCCAGATCGAGGTCCTCACGGCGTCGACCGCCGGCGCGCAGTTCCCCCTCGGGGCCAAGCGGGAGTTCGACGTCGGGCTGGCGAGCCTGCGGGCCGACCTCGAGGAGCTCGGCCGGCAGCTGCAGGCTCCGCCGACGACCTCGCGCGTCACGTTGCGCTTGGATCAGCTCACGGGCAGCCTGACGGACGCCGTCAAGGATCGACGACGGGATCTGAAGAAGCTGGTCGACGAGCTCGACCGGCCCGGCGGCCTCCCGGACGACGCCGCGCGCGCCGAGGCGTGGAGGAGCTGTCGGAAGATCGAGGCAGAGTGCCGGCGCCTCTTCGCCGACTACCTCGATCTCGTTCGGGGGGTCGCCCTCCGGGACTCGGGCCTGGATGACGGGCTCTGTCGCATCGCCGACCGCCTGATCGTCGACCTCGGTCCGTTCGGTGTCACAACCTGGGAATCGCTGACGGTCCCGGCCAGCCGGGAGTGGCGAGGAGGGCCGGCCGCCAGCATCGTCCGCATCGGGTTCCCGGAGTGGAGCGTCTGGACGCTGCCGCTCGTGGCGGTGGAGTTCGCCTCCTTCCTCGTGGCGCAGCACAAGCGGTTCATCGACTTTCACGAGGAGGTCGTCGAGGAGCTCGAACGGCTGACTGAGGGCGAGGACGCCCCGCTGTCGGATGCGGTGCTCGCGTCGTTGATCGACCGGAAGGAGCTCGTGGCCGAGGGGCGGGAGCGCGACGACCAGGTCGAGGAGGCGCTCGAACGTCTCACCGAGGTGCTGCTGGTCGAGGTGTTGAGCACGGCGATGATCGGTCCGGCGTACGCGTGGTCGGCGCTCCTCATGCGCGTCGATCCCTGCCCCGGTGAGGACGTCCTCGAGCGGCTGCGGCGCGCATCCGTCGTCGCCGCGCTGGCCAGGGTGCCCGAGCGGGGACGGGGCGCGACACGTTGCGACCTGCTGGCGAGCGAGTGGGAAGCGCTGCTCGCGACGGCCGGCATCGAGCCGCCGGGCGCGATCGACGTGGCGCTCGAGCCCATCGTCGCGTTGGTCGCCGACGGCGTCGTCGATCGGATGCCGGTCGTCTGGGAGGACACCGACTGGATGTCGATCGAGCGGCTGGCCAACCAGCTCGGTCGGGCGCCGGTGAAGGAGGCGCTCGACGCCGAGCCGCGCCGTCCCACCCTGCAGCACGTCCTGAACGCGGGGTGGGTAGCTCGCCTCGAGCGTCCCGAGATGGACCGGACGGCGCGACCCGACCAGGGCGCTCCGCCGCTTTCCCAGGCGGTGCACGACATGTGCGTCGAGCTGCTCAAGCCCCAGGTCGTCAAGCCGGCGGGGACCGGTCCGACCCCGGGCGCGAACCCGACCCTGCCGGACAAGCCCTCGTGACCGAGCGCGCCGTGACCCTCGCCGAGACGCTGGAGGCGAGCGATCGCGCCCTCCAGGGCGGGGATGGGGCCGCGGCGGAGGCGATCCTTCGTCGAGCCGTGCTGGACCGGGCGACGGAGCTCACCGCGCTGTGGGGATCGCTCGGCACCGTCCTGAGCCTGACCGGCGCGACCGGCGCGACCGGCGCGACCGGTGCCTCCGAGGACGGGCGGGCCCTCGCGCTCTGGGACGGGGCGCTGGCGGTCGGGGACCCGAACCCGATCGGCCCCGTGGAAGTCCAGGGGATCGTCGTCCTGCTGTCGAGGGCCGGACGGTTCGATCAGGCGATCGACGTCGCGCGCCGATCGAGCGAGGAACATCCGGACGATCCTCGTCCGCTCGGCGCGATGGGCCTGGCGATGGCGAACGGCGGACGAGGCGCGGAGGGGGCGGACGCGCTGGCCCGATCGGCCGAGCGATGGCTGGCGGCCGGTGTGGTCGACGCCGCGACCTTCACCGCGAACCTCGCGGTGAACCTCCCCGATGCCGGCCCCGGCGTCCGGCTCACGCATGCGCGCGTCACGGCCGCGACCGGCGACGTCGCGGCAGCCCGGGCGCGGTACGAGGAGGTGCTCGCGGCCGATCCCGGCCTCCGCTCGCCGGGGCTGGAGGCGGAGTTCCTTCGGATCGAGGGTCGGACCGAGGAGGCTCTCGGATCTGCCGAGGCGGTGCTGGCGGCGTCCCCGGGCGATCTCGACGCGCTCGCGACCCGGGCCAGCGCCCTCCGCGACCTCGGGCGGCTCTCGGAGGCCCTCGTCGCGCTGGAGCAGGGGATCGAGGCGGGTGGCGGCGACCGGTTCGTGATCACCCGAGCCTCGCTCCGCCTCATCCTCGGCGATCCCGAGGGGGCGATGTCCGACCTGGAGGCCGTCGGACCGCTCGTCGCTCGTGCGCCGCTCGTCCTGTTGATCAGGGCGGAGCTGCTCATGAACCAGCAGCGTCTGGTCGAGTCCGCCGCCGCGTTCGACCACCTGTTGGAGATGGAGCCGGGCAACGCACTCGCCCGGGCCGAACGCGCGCAGGTCCTGTACCTCCTCGGGAGGACGGAGGAGGCCGAGGCGGAGATCGCGGGGCTCCTCGCCGAGCCGCCGACGGACGCGCGGGTCGCCGCGTGGTTCGAGCGCTTCGACCCCACCCAGCGTCCGCGGGTCCGGGCGGAGCTGTTGGTGATCCGTTCGCGCATCCTCCTCGACACGGAGCGCTACGAGGAGGCCCACCGCGACAGCGTCGCCGCCCTCGAGGTGCTCGGGCCACGACCGGACGTGACGGTCAACCTCGCACGGGCCTTCCTGCTCGACGGCAACGCCGAGGAGGCGCTCCGGACGATCGAGGAGGCGCCGGCGATGGTCGCCGCGGTCCCGGAGGTGCTGTTCGTGAAGGCCTCGGCGCTCGTGGGGCTGGATCGGCCCGAGGACGCGATCGCGGCGCTCTCGACGGCCCTCTCGGCAAACCCGGACAACCCCGAGTACCTTCGGTTCCGAGCGGCCGTGCGGTTGGACGTCGGCCGACCCGACGAGGCGATCGACGATCTCGCGGAGCTGGAGAAGCGCGCCCCGGACAGCGCCGACGTCCAGCATCTGTGGGCCAACGCCTTCGTCGCACTCGGACGATCCGATGCGGCGATCGAGCGGTTCGGACGGGCGGAGGAGCTCGGAGGAGACCCGGACGTCTACATCGATCACGCGGTGCTCCTCTCCGAGCTCGATCGACCCGACGAGGCGATCGCGCTCTCGAGGGTCGGGGTCGAGCGGTTCCCGGAGGATGCCGAGCTGCTCGCGTTGCTCGGCAAGTTGTTGGCCGATCGTGGTCAGCCTGGTGATCACCGAGACGCGGTCGACAACCTGACGCGTGCGTTCGAGCGGCAGCCGCGCGATCCCGCCGACGTGGCCGAGAGCATCGGGGAGTCTCTCCGGCAGCAGGGGAAGTCGACCGAGGCGCTCGCGTGGCTCGATCGCGCACTCGCGATCCAGCCGGACTCCGCGTACGGCCTCGGGACGAAGGGCCAGGTCCTGCTCGCGATCGGCGGCGACGGCGCGGCCGAGCAGGCCCTCGAGCTGTTCCGGCGCGCCGTGGCGCTGTCCGGCGACGATCCGCCCGGGTGGCTGGTCGGCGAGCTCGTCGACGCCCTCTCGGACGACGGGAGCACGCCCGCGCTCGAGGAGGGTCTCTCACACATCGACCGTTACATCGGACGGGGATATCACGAGGCCTGGATCCTCGCCCGACGGGCCGAGACGCTCCGGCTGCTGGAGCGGGCGGCCGAGGGTCTGGAGGCGGCCGACGCCGCCCTGGCGGCGGCGGGAACGGGAGATGAGGCTACCGAAGGCATCCTCGGGACGAAGGCGCACCTCCTGTGCGACCTCGGGAGACCGGACGAGGCGCTGGAGGTCGCGGACCACCTCCTCGAACTGGCGGCGGCCGAGGATCGAACGAACGCGTTCGCCCTCTCGGCCAGGATCCGAGCGCTGACGACGTCGGATCGGCACGCCGAGGCCACGCTCGCCATCGACCGGTACCTCGAGATCGAGGAGGCGGATCCCTGGGCGCTCACGATGCGGGCGAGCGTGCTGATCGAGTACGGGGACTTCCAGAGTGCCCTGGACGTCCTGAACGCGATCGCCCCGGGGGACCCGTACCGCGACGGGCTGATCGGCTACTGCTCGGTCCGACTGGGCGACCCGGAGCCGGCTCTGGCCGCGCTCGAACGCGCCGTCGCCGGCGCTCCGCGGCTGTGGTGGTGCTGGAACGAGATCGGCCTGATCCTCCTCGAGCGGCAAGAGCGGGAGGAGGCGGGCAAGCGGTTCCGAGTGGTGCTGGACGGCGTCACGTCGTCGGCCGGCGCGGACCCGGATCTGATCGCGAACGCCGCGTGGTCGGCCTGCCTCGACGAGGATCCGACGACCGCCGTCGGGTTGGCGCAGCGATCCGTCGCGCTCGAGCGGGACCGATGCGGGAACCGACTGACGCTCGGGACCGCGCTGCTGCTGGCCGATCGGAAGCTCGCCGCGCTGGATGAGTTCGAGGCCGCCGAGACCATGGCGAAGGGGCTCCGGGACCCTCGCCGGGCCGCCGCGCTGCTGCGGGAAGCGGCGAGCGACCTCGAGCTGCTCGTGCGACTGGGGCGGCTGGATCCGGCTCAGCCGGAGGTGGCCGAGGCGATCGAGCTCCTCCGGTCCGCCGCCGAGCGGCTGCAGCCGGCGACGACCGCCGACGTCTGAGGGAGGTGCGTCATGGGACTCTTCGGGACTCCGACGCTCGCGCAGATCTACGTGAAGGAGCTGAAGACGCGGCTCGACAGCACGTTGGTGCCGCTCTTCGCGCCCGACGAAGACGTCCGGATCGGGACGATCGGGTCGTTCGACAAAGGGCAGTTCGTGTCGTCGAACGTGACGATCGAGGAGGAGTTCGGCATCGGCGTGCAGACCACCCTCGACGAGACGCCGTCGGACTGGGTCTTCGCCTCCGAGGGCGCCGTGAAGCTCTCGGCTGAGGGAACGATGTCGGCGGCGGGCGTCGACCTGTTGAAGGGCACGCTGTCGTTCAGTCGGGATCGGGCCGTGGTGGCGTCGTTCAAGGGCGTCACCGCCACCACGGCGAAGTGGACGACGGAGCTCAACCGACAGGTGTGGGAGCTCTACCTGGCGGGCCGGCTCGCGAAGAGCAGCGTCGTCGTGTGGACCGTGAGGAGCGCCGCGTCGGGGACGGTGGTCATCAGCCGCAAGAGCGGCACGAACGTCGACATCGCCGCCGATCCGTCGTTGCTCGGCGGCGTCCTTTCCCTGCAGGGGATCGGGGCCGGCGTCACCTTCACGGGCGGCCAGCAGGCGGCGGTCCAACTGACCGGCCCGAGCATGACGCCGTTCGTCCGGACCAAGGGCGCGGGCGGAGCCCGTCTCGACACCCTCGTGGACGTGAAGGGGTTCGAGCAGGATCCCGCGGCCGCGCTCGATGCGCTCGGCGGTCTGGACGTGCCCGACCTCGAGGTCGACTCGGCACTCGGTGAGGCCGACTGGGACGAGCCGGAGGTCGCCGCAGGGACCTGACGCATCGACGCGCGGATTCGATCCCGGTCGGGCCCTACGTCGGGCGAGGTTCCGCGGCCGAGCGCCCGAGGCCCGTGGCGAGCACCAGCGCGAGCCCGAGGCCGGCGACGACCGAGCCGACGAGGAAGATCCCGCCCCGGCCCACGGCGGCGGCCACGAACCCGAGCGTGGCGGGGCCGAGCCCGAACGCCAGGTCCAGGAACGCGGTGGTCGTCCCCATGACGGCGCCGCGCTCGCTCGCCGGGACGCCCGACGCGGCGATCGCGAACAGCGCGGGGGTGAAGAGCGCGACGCCGATGCCGAACACGAGCGTCCCGGCGACCAGCCCGCCCGGGGTCCGCCAGAGCCCGATCACCGCGAGCCCGATGCACGTCAGGACGAGCGAGATCCTCGTCGCCCGTCCCGGACCGATCGCGTCGGGGATCCTCGCCCCCACGCTCCGGATCAGCACGACGACCCCCGCGAAGAGGCCGAGCACGAGGCCCGAACCCCGCATCCCGAGATCGAGCGCGTACAGCGGGACGAACGCGAGGAAGCCGCCCATACCCCAGATCGCGGCGAACAGGACGGCGCCGGGAAGCAGGCCCGCCGGGTGGACGAGGCGGTGCCGGTCGTCGGTGACGGCCTCCGACGGCCGCAGGCGGGGCAGGCGGAGCGCGAGGAGCACCGCCAGGCCGGCCAGCGCGATCGAGGTGATCCAGGCGGCGGAGAAGCCGAGGTGCTCGATCGCCGCCTCGCCGAGGAACGGGCCCGCGCCGATGCCGACGTAGAGCGAGAGCGACGCGATGCTCATGGCCTCGCCCCGGCGCTCCGGCGGCGCGAGGTCCACGCTCGCGCTGAGCGCCCCGACGAAGAACAGCGCCTCCCCGACGCCGGTCAGGAGCCGCAGGGCCACGAGGGCCGGCGCCGAGGTCGCCACCAGGTAGCCGGCCACCGACAGCGCGAACAGCGCGGCCCCTGCGACCATCAGTGGCCGCCGCCCTTCCCGGTCCGAGAGGCGCCCGGCCCAGGGGCGCAGGAAGAACGCCGAGAGGCTGAACGCGCCGACCACGAGCCCGACCGCGACGTTCCCGCCCCCGAGCGAGCCCTGGACGTAGCGGGGGAGGGCGGGCAGCAGGACGCCGTCCGCGGTGAAGTACGCGAGCTCGGCCATCGCGAGGGTCACGAACGCCGGCGTGAGCAGTCGACCCGCGGGGCGGGCCGGCGCCGCCGCCTCCAACGCGCTCGTCGCGTTCCGCCCCATCTCGCGCCTCCCTCCGTCGGTCCGGGTTCGATCCTGCTCGCGGGGCGAGGACGGGGCATCGGTAGGACTGCCCATCTTGCTGGTGGCGTCGGGCCGGCGGGGCTGGCATCCTGCGGTGTCTCCGGCCGGTGGGAGGAGCGGCTCGTGCCCGATCTGCGTCTGGCGGACCTGCTGGCGGCCCTGTCCGTCACGACCGACCTCGCGATGGGCCAGGTGCCGGAGAAGGCGATCCGTGCGTGCGTCGTCGGCACGGAGGTCGCCCGGCACCTGAACCTGCCCGAGCCCGAGGTCGCCGACGTCTACTACACGACGCTGCTGAAGCACCTCGGATGCACGGCCACCAGCCACGAGGAGACCGCCCTGTTCGGTCCCGACGAGCTCGGGTTCCGCCGGGTCGCGGAGCGTACGGACACGGGCGACCGGCGGGAGGCGCTCCGGCTGCTGCTCATGGCCGGCCGGGGCGCGGGGCTCGGTCGCGCGCGTCATCTCGCCCGCGTCGCCATCGCCGGGAGGAAGGCGGACGAGGACATCGCGCACGCGATCTGCGAGGTCGCCACGCTCATGGCCGATCGCCTGCGCCTCGGAGACGCCGTCCGCCGCGCCCTGAACGAGAACCTCGAACGCTGGGACGGCACGGGCGGCCCGCGGGGGCTGCGCGGCGAGGAGATCGCGCTGGCGGCGCGGGTCGCCGACCCGGCGGCGCAGGCCGTGATATTCCACCGGCTCGGCGGCACGGAGGCGGTGGTCGCGATGCTCGACAGGCGCGCCGGGACCTGGTTCGACCCGGCGATCGTGCAGGCGTTCCGCGAGGTCGGGCCCGCGGCGCTCGACCGGCTCGACGCCGAGGATCCGTGGACCGCGGTCCTGGCGGCGGAGCCGGAGCCGATCCGCCGGATCGCGCGGGATCGGCTCGAGGAGGTCGCCCGGGCGTTCGGCGACATGGTGGACCTCAAGACCCCGTTCACCCTCGGCCACGCCTCCGGGGTCGCGGAGCTCGCGACCGCGGCCGCCCGAGCGCTGGGGGAGGGCGACGCGGAGGTGCGCCTCGCCGGGTTCCTGCACGACCTGGGACGAGCGGCGGTGAGCGCCGGGACGTGGGAGCGGCGGGGCTCCCTCACGACGGCCGCGTGGGAGGAGGTCCGCCTGCACGCTTACCACACGGAGCGGATCCTCTCGAGGTCACCGGCCCTGGAGCCGCTGGCGCGGATCGCCGGGATGCACCACGAGCGCCAGGACGGATCGGGGTACCACCACGGGGCCTCCGGCACGGCGGTGCCCGTCGGCGCCAGGATCCTCGCGGCCGCGGACGTCTACCAGGCGATGACCCAGCCACGCCCGCATCGCCCGGCCCTGGCGGCCGATCGGGCGGCGGAGGAGCTGCGGTCGATGGCTCGACGGGGTGCGCTCGATCCCGAGTGCGCGCGCGCCGTCCTCGATGTGGTGGGCCACTCGTCGCCGCGGACCGCGTGGCCGGCGGGCCTTTCCGACCGCGAGGTCGAGGTCCTCCGGCTGATCGCGCGGGGCCTGTCGAACCGCGAGATCGCAACGGCCCTGACGATCTCGCCGAGGACCGCCGAGCACCACGTGCAGCACATCTACGCGAAGATCGGCGTGTCGACGCGCGCGGGCGCGGCGATGTTCTCGATGGAGCACGCGTTGCTCCGCTGACGGACGCCCCCGTCCGCCACGGCCCACGGCGCGGCTGTCGTGCGAGAGGGGGGAGTCGAACCCCCATGCCCTTGCGGGCACCGGATCCTAAGTCCGGCGCGTCTGCCGTTCCGCCACTCTCGCGCGCGGATCCGCACCAGCGTAGCCGCCCGAGGCGGGATGCTCCCTGATCTCGGGTACGCGGGAGCCACCTGGTCTGTGGATTCCTCCGGGACCTGCGCCCGAGCGTTGAACTTCCGTCGCGTGAACGCCGAGACAAGGGTGACGGACGGAAGGAGCCCCGATGTCCCGCGCCACGAACCGGCCCTCGCGCTTCCGGCAGCTGGTGGACGACAGCCACCTCGGCTACACGCTGGTGACCGCCCTCGAGCGGTTCCTCGCGTCGTTCTCGCCGCCGTTCGTCGTGATCCTCGGGCTGCTCCTCATGGCCATGATCGGGCTGGTGGACGCCGTGACGGAGACCTTCGCGGTCGGGATCTTCTACCTCGTGCCGATCGGACTCGTGACGTTCGCGCGCGGCCGGTGGGTCGGAACCCTGATGGCGGCCACGGCCGCGGCGGCCTGGGGTGGCGTCGAGCTCTTCCAGCACGTCACGGCGTGGGACGCGGGCGTCACCTACTGGAACTTCCTGACCCGCTTCTACGTGTACGAGGCGATCGTGCTGCTCGTCGCGCCGATGCGCGACGTCGTGATGTGGGAGCGTGACGTCGCGGCGCGCGAGGCCGAGGCCGCCGACAAGCTCCGCGCGCTGAACGCGCTCCGCGCCGAGCTCGGCCGCGAGGAGCGCGCGAAGCTCGAGCACCTGGAGGCGATGGTCGAGCTCCGCCGCGCCACCACCGAGGCCGAGCTCTCCGTGACCACCTTCTGAAGCCCCCCACGGTGCCAAGATGGGCACCGTGGCTCGACGGCGCTCCGCCCTGCTCCCCGCGCTCCTCCTGACGGCTCTCGCCGCGTGCTCGGGCGCCGAGGATCGCGCCCGCGACGCGGTCGAGGCGCGTCGGGTCGAGCCGAGCACGTCCCCGAGCGCGGCGGCGCCCTCGTCGGCGCCGGTCCCGCGCTTCCAGCCGCTCGCGCTCGACGGTGACGTCGTCGCGCTCCCGCACGAGCGCTACCTCTCGATGTGGGAGCGACCCGACGGCGACGGCGCCGACTTCGTGCTCGACACGCGGAACCCGACGGGCGAGCTCGCGCCGCTGCTGATCGAGCGCGCGGCCCTCGTCCGCGGCGAGCCGTGGTTAGAGGTCCTGCTCCCCCTGCGCCCGAACGGGGCGTCCGCGTGGGTCCGCGAGCGCGACGTCGAGGTCCGTGATCGGACCGAGCGGATCGAGGTCGACCTGTCGCGCCGCCTGCTCTGGCACTTCGTGGGCGAGGAGATCGCGCACCGGTTCCGCGTGGGCGTCGGGACGCCCGCCACCCCGACGGGAACGGGGCTCTTCTACGTCTGGGTGAAGGTCTCCTACGCGGATCCCGGTGGCCCGTACGGTGCGGCGGCGCTCGGGCTCTCGGGGTTCTCGCCGGTCCTGTCGGACTGGCCGGGCGAGGGTCGCATGGCCGTGCACGGGACGGCGGATCCGGCGGACCGCGGCCGCGCCGTGTCGCATGGCTGCGTCCGGGTCTTCAACGAGGACCTCGCGGCACTCGTCGACGTGCCGCTCGGCACGCCCGTCCTCGTCCACACGTAGGCGACACGTGAGGACACCCGGTGGTCGCACTGGACCTCGCGGAGGTCAAGGCGGTGCTCGCCGCACTCCAGACGGGCGTTGGTGTCCTCGGGGATCGACGAGCGTGATCGGCGCTGCGCTGGAGATGGGCGCTACTGACGCGTCATCGCGATCCGAAGTCGCTCCTCCGGCGTGATGAGGTGGTCGAGGTCCTCGGCCGCCTCTTCGATATCGAGCTGGACCCACCGGACGCGCCCGGTGAAGTGGCCGTCCTTCGGGCCGTAGTCGTCGCTCACCGGGGTGGCGCTGTCCGAGCCGGTGTCGGCCGTCTCGTCGGCGGAGAAGAGCATGGGCACCGTGTTGTCGACGCGGCCCTCGGCCACCTTGGATCCGTCCAGGAACAGGGTCACGTTTCCGCCCTTGCCCAGGCCTCCGCCGTCGTACGCGAACTCCATCCGGACCTGATGCTCGCCAGCGGGGACCGGCGCGTCGCCGTAGACCTTGAAGCGCTGGAGGCCGAACAGGTTGTAGCAGTACGCGGGCCTGCCCTCGTGCAGGTAGAGGCTCCAGCCACCGAACGCGCCGCCCTGTGCGACGATCACACCGTTCGCGCCTCCCTCGGGCACGACGATCTGCGCCGACACGGCATGGGACTTGTTCTTCAGCACGAGGAGGCTGTTCTCCGACAGCCTGCCCATGCCGCCGAACAGGATCTGTGACCTCCCCCGGATGAGCTGCGGGCGCCCGGCGAGATCGGGGTTGAAGCGCTCCACGCGCCGATCGTCGAGCGGCAGCACGTTGTACTTCGCCGCCTCGATGAGGAAGAGCCGTTGGAGCTCGTGCAGCCTCTTCGGGTGCTCGGCGGACAGGTCTCGGGACTGCGTCCAATCGCCGGGCCCGTACAGCTCCCAGACGTCGTCGTCGAGCGCCGGCAGCTCGGGAGTCATCTCCCACGGGGTGCTGTGCCGGGTCACCGCGGTCCATCCCTTGTGGTAGATGCCCCGGTTCACGAACATCTCGAAGTACTGGGTCTCGCGGTGCTCGGCCGCGCCGGCGTCGTCGAAGCTCGGCATCAGGCTCCTGCCGTGCAGCGGCATCTGCTGGACGCCGTTCACGAACGCGGGCTCGGGCAGCCCGGCGGCTTCGAGCACGGTCGCGGCGACGTCGATGACGTGGCTGAACTGGGTCCTGACCTCGCCTCTTGCCCGGATGCCACCGGGCCAGTGCACGATCGTGCCGTTGCGGGTCCCGCCCCAGTGGGAGGCGACCTGCTTCGTCCACTGGTAGGGCGTGTCCATCGCGTGGGCCCATCCGACCGCGTAGTGGTTGTACGCGCTCGGCGTCCCGAACTCGGCGATGCGTGAAGCCATGAACTCGGTGGTCTCGAGCGCGGCCGCGCCGTTCAGCGCCATGAGCTCGTTGAACGTGCCGTTGATCTGCCCCTCGGCCGACGCGCCGTTGTCCCCGACGACGTAGAAGACCAGCGTGTCGTCGAGCGCACCGAGATCCTCGAGCGCGTCGATCAGCCGGCCCACGTGGTGGTCGGTGTGCTCCAGGAAGCCGGCGTAGACCTCCATCTGGCGCGCGAGCACCGGCTTCAGGTCGTCCGGCATGTCGTCCCAGGCGGGGATCTCCGCGGGGCGAGCCGTGAGCTCCGCATCTGGCGGGATCACGCCCAGCTCCTTCTGTTTGGCGAACGTCTCCTCCCGGATGCGGTCCCACCCCCGATCGAACCGACCCCGGTAGCGCTCGCTCCACTCCGTGGACACGTGGTGCGGGGCGTGCGTGGCGCCGGGCGCGAAGTAGACGAAGAACGGCTTGTCGGACATGAGCGCCTTCTGCTGGCGCACCCACTCGATCGCCCGGTCCGCGATGTCCTCCGTGAAGTGGTACCCCTCGTCCGGGGTCCGGTCGGGCTCGACGGGCACGGTCCCGTTGTAGATCGCGGGCGCGTACTGGTTCGTCTCGCCACCGATGAACCCGTAGAAGTGCTCGAAGCCGCCCCCCGGGCTCGGCCAGCGGTCGAACGGCCCGATCGGGCTCGTCTCCCAAACCGGCACCTCATGGCACTTGCCGAACTGCGCGGTCGAGTAGCCGTTCAGCTTCAGGACCTCGGCGAGCGGCGCTGCCGTGTTCGGCCGCATCGAGTTGTACCCGGGGGCCGACGTCGCGATCTCGGTGATCCCACCCATGCCGACCGCGTGATGGTTCCGCCCGGTGAGCAGCGCCTGCCGCGTCGGCGAACACAGAGCGGTGGTGTGGAATCGGTTGTACTTCAGGCCGCTCGCGGCGAGGCGTTCCGCCGTCGGGGTGTTGCACGGTCCGCCGAAGGCGCTCGATGCACCGAACCCGCAGTCGTCGATGAGCACGATCAGGACGTTCGGGGCCCCGGCCGGCGGACGGAGCTGCTCGATCGGCGGGTACGAGGTGTCGGGGTCCTTCGCGTCGTACGTGGTCAGACCGACATGCGGTCGATCCGGGACCGGCAGGACCTCACGTTGGATGTGATCGGACAACGGGCCTCCCTCGGTGATACGCGGGTCATCTGATGATGGCCCGTATCCTCCAACGACCCACCGGAGATCCGCGAACCCCCAGGCCGGGCACCGTATCCAGGGCCCGGGAGAGCCCGGCGGGACGACCGCATCGGTCGCACGATCCGATGTCGCGCCGGGGCGGTTGGCACGCCGCCGAGCCGCTCGGCGCCGGGCGCAACCCACCGACGTTGCCGTCACAGCACGTGCCGTCGCACCCGCGGCTCGGCGAGCTCCAGCAGCTCCGGTGCCGCGGCGTCGCCGGCACGGATCCGGGCCCCGTACGCCGCGGCCAGGGGACGGGCCGTGACCCCGTGCAGGATCACCGAGAGCAGGATCGTCCAGGTCGCGATCTCGAACAGCGGGAGATCGACCGGGGTGCCGCGCAGCTCCTCCACCGCGAGGAGGGTGAACACGACGGACGCGAGCCCGCGCGGGCCGAACCATCCCATGAAGGCCACGGTTCGCGCGCCGAACCCCTCGCCGAAGAGCGCGATCACGACCGGCACCATACGGACGACCGTCAGGCTCAACAGCGCGTAGACGATCGCGGAGGCCTCCACCGACGCGGACAGCACCGGGCCGACGAACGACGCGCCGAAGACCACCCACACGAGGAACGATGCGAACAGCGACGCATCCTCCGTGAACCCGATCGCCTCGTGTTCGGGCTTGGCCACGGCCCCGAAGACCAGGCCGGCCGAGAACGCGCTCACGAACCCGTTGCCCCCGATCTCGACCGCCCCGACGTAGGCGAGGACCGCGAGCGCCAGGACGCCGAGCTGCTGCGAGACGTGGGAGGTCCATCCCCGCCGCGACGCCCTGGAGAGGAGCCAGCCACCGAGCCCCCCGACCAGAGCCGCGGTGAGGAGCGCGAGGCCGATCTGGACGACGGCGTCCGTGACCCACGACCCCTTCTCGAGGCCCTCCTCGCTCAGGACCGCGGCGAGGAACACGGTCACGAACGGCGCCGCGATGCCGTCGTTCAGCCCGCTCTCGATGTTGAGGGCTCGCCGGATGCGAACGGGGACGGCCTGATCCGTCACGACCGCCATGCCGAGCGCGGCGTCGGTGGGAGCCAGGACGCAGGCGATCAGGGCGGCGCCGGCCCATCCGAGCTCGGGCACGAGCACCGCGCCGACGAGCGTCCCGATCGCGATCGTGAGGAGGAGCCCAACGCTGAGCAAGCGCCCGGGGACCCCGGCGTCACCTTCGAGCGCCCGCAAGGGGACCGAGGTCGCGTCGGCGAACAGCAGCGCCGAGAGCGTGATCTCGGTGAACGTGAGGACGACCTCGCTCCCGAGCGAGAGATCGAGTATCCCCGCCCCGTCCGGGCCGAGCGCCCACCCGGCGGCGACGAAGACCATCGGGGCGCTGATCCACCATCGGTCGAGACGGCGCGCCAGCACGGCATAGGCGACCGTGACCATCAGCAGTACCACGATGCCGTCCACGGCCCCCCTCGACGCGCGGTCCCATCATCACCATGCGGAACCAGGTCCGCCATCCCATCGGTTCCGATCATGGTTGAGCCATCCTGCGCATCGGATCATCCCAACCGGGCGATGGTCGCTCGATCACTCGGGTGATGGTGGCTCGCTGCGGCCGGGGCTCGGGGTCCGCGCCTGCGCAGGGTGGTGTGAGGAGGCGATCGTGGGTCGGGGCAACGGGCGGTCGTCGACCTCGCGTGCTCCTCTCGGTCATCGCGCGCCCGTCGAACCATGGCCACCCGCGGCCGGGGGTGGGTAGCGTGAGGGGCACGATCGATCATGGAGGTGTGCGATGGCATCCGCCGACCGCTCGGCCCGACGTCCGCTCGCGGCCGTCTGGGTGCAGATCGATCGGATCGACGCGAAGGTGATCCCGTTGCTGCGGCGCGTCGCCGTGCCGCTGCTGCGGGTCTCTCTCGGCGTGGTGTTCATCTGGTTCGGGGCGCTGAAGGTGTTCGACGTCTCGCCGGTCTCGGATCTGGTTGCGAAGACCGTCTACTGGGTGGATCCGGATGTGTTCGTTCCCACGCTCGGCGTGTTCGAGATGGCGGTGGGGACTCTCCTCCTCCTGGGTCGAGCCCTCCGCTTCACGCTCCTGCTGTTCGTGGCGCAGATGGTGGGGACGTTCATCACGTTCCTCGTCCTGCCCGAGGTCACGTTCCAGCACGGCAACCCGTTGCTCCTGACGGTCGAGGGCGAGTTCGTCGTGAAGAACCTCGTCCTGATCTCGGCGGCGCTCGTCGTGGGGGCGTCGGTCCGACGCGGCCGGCGGGGATCTCGGGGATCCGGCACGCCCGTGGAGATCCACGCCTAGACGCTCGGCTCGTGCCCTTCGTGCCCCTCGTGCTCCGCGGCGACGCGCTTCGGCACGACCATCCGCCAAGCGTCGAGGACCAGCTCCCGCATCTCCGCGCGGTCGAGGGCGGCGAGCCGAACCTCGACCCAGTGGTACCGCAGGTCCGATCGCCCCGGCATCTGGAACTTCTCCGGCTCGGATCGGACGAGCGCCTCGCGCTCCTCCTTCGGGAAGGCGAAGCCCATCACGGTCTCGTCGCGGGAGAAGGCCAGGTAGACGATCCGGCCCACGCGGAACTTCACGCGATCGTGGATGAGCGCCTCGGTCGTCCGGGGCAGCCCCATCGCGAACCGCCGGACGTCCTCGACCGTCACCATCGCCGGCCGTGGACGCTACCAAGCGCCTCGGACACGCCTCGACCCGCCATCTCACGGCCTCCGCGGGTCGAGCGTTGCTTGCGTCGGACCTCGGACCGAGGACGGTGACGACATGCGGACGTTCACGATCGTCGACTCTCCGATCGGCGACCTCACGCTGGTGAACACGGACGGCGTGCTGAGCGGGCTGTGGATGGAGATCCGCGCGCCGGGACGCCCGGACGCCTCGGGCGAGCGCACGCGGCGGGGCTTCGAGCAGGCCGAGCGGGAGCTCGCCGAGTACTTCGCGGGGGACCGCCGGGCGTTCGACCTCGCGACGGCGGCGCACGGCGACCGGTTCCAGCGCCGGGTCTGGGCGCTGCTGCGACGGATCCCGTTCGGTGGGACGCGGTCGTACGGCGAGCTCGCTCGCGAGCTGGGCGACGTGGGGCTCTCGCGAGCGGTGGGCGTGGCCAACGCCCGGAACCCGATCGCGATCGTGGTGCCGTGTCATCGCGTGATCGGCAGCGACGGCTCGCTGAAGGGCTACGCCGGCGGGGTCGAGCGCAAGCGCTTCCTGCTGGATCTCGAGGCGGCGGCGACCGGCGCCACCGCAGCGACCGGCGCCACGGCTGGGGCTGCCCTCACGACCCTGTTCTGAGCCCGCTCACATCTCGACCGCCGTATCGTCCACGCGTGCCGGCCCTGCGCCTCCTGACGACCGACGAGCTGCGACCCGAGGGGCTCGCCCGTCTGCGCGAGCTCCTGGACCTGGCCTGGAGCGACGAGCCGGAGGGCTTCACCGAGGAGGACTGGGGCCATGCCGTCGGCGGGCTGCACGTCGTCGTCGAGGAGGACGGGGCGTTCGTGTCTCACGCGTCGATCGTCGAGCGCGAGCTCCACACGGGCGGTCACCGAGTGCGGACCGGGTACGTGGAGGCGGTCGCGACCCGACCGGACCGGCGTCGCCGCGGGCACGGCGCCGCGGTGATGCGGGCCGCGGGCGACCACATCGACCGGGCGTACCGGCTCGGCGCCTTCGCCACGGGCATCCCGGCCTTCTACGAGCGCCTGGGGTGGATCGTCTGGGAGGGTCCGACCTTCGTCCGGACCGATGCCGGGCTGCTGCGAACGCCCGAGGAGGACGGGAGCGTGCTCGTGCGCCTGACGACGACCTCTCCCGACCTGGATCGTTCGGCGCCGATCAGCTGCGAGTGGCGCCCGGGCGACGTCTGGTAGTGATGCCGCGGCCGTCGCGACGGCCTACCATCCCGGGGACGACCCGAGGGGGGACGGATGAGCGGACGGGGATCCGGTGGGGGATGGGCGAGCTTCGCGGCCACGGTCTTCGCGATCGTCGGCATCTCGAACCTCATGCAGGGGCTGACGGCGCTGTTCAAGAAGGAGTACTTCTCCGAGAGCGGCCTCGCGTACTCGAACCTCCGGTTCTGGGCGATCGTGTGGCTCGTGATCGGGTTCGCGCAGGTGGGTGCCGCGATCATGTTGATCGGCCGGTCCCGCGGTGGCCGAACGCTCGGCATCGTCCTGGCGAGCGGTGCGGCGGTCGTGGCGTTCCTGTCGATGGGCGCCAACACGGCATGGTCGCTCGCCGTCCTCGGCATGAACCTGCTGATCGTGTACGGCCTCACCGCGCATCCCGGCGCGTACTCGGCCGAAGGCGTTGGGACGGAGCCCGCGTGGACCTCCGTGGCCGACCGTCCGGCCGTCCCACCGTCCGTCGGTCACTGAGATCGGGGTCGCCGGCGCGCCGGCGATGAAAGGAGGGATGCGGGGTGGATCTCGGCGAGGTGCTCTGGGCGATGCTCGCCTTCTTCTTCTGGTTCATGGTCATCTGGATGTTCATCTCGGTCTTCGGCGACATCTTCCGGCGCAACGACATCTCGGGCTGGGGGAAGGCGGGCTGGATCTTCCTGATCTTCGTCCTGCCCTTCCTCGGGATCCTCGTCTACGTGATCGCGCGGCCGCGGATGACCGAGCAGGACCGCCAGATCGCGGCGCGGACGTACGAGCGCCAGCGCCGCGCCGCCGGCTACTCGGCGGCCGACGAGGT
>DATBMU010000096.1:0-23581 GCA_036554665.1 Actinomycetota bacterium
GTGGACCGCCTGGTGGAACTCCGGCTCACCCGGGTCCTTGGACTCGACCCGGGCCACCAGCTCCTCCACGTACGCCTTCATTCGGATGTCCTCCTCACGTGGACGCTGAGCTCAGCGTGCGCCTGGAACGTTACATCGCCCCAGGTCGGAAGGCCTATCGGGCGAAGGTCGATTGGGTGAACGGTGCGTAGACTCGGCCCGCGATGAGCTGGTGGGTCGTCCTGACGGCGGTGCTGATCGGCCTCGCGATCGCGTGGGTCGGGCTCACGGCGCTGCGGGCGGCGTCCGGCACGGGGGCGCCGCGCGGGCGTCCCGAGGTCGAGGACGTCGAGGAGCTGGAGGTCTCGTTCGTGTGCCGCGAATGCGGGACCCAGCTCCGAGTGACCCGGCTCGGCGAGCTCCAGGTGCCCCGCCACTGCGGCGAGCCCATGGACGTGGTGCATCACCCCGAGCGCGGCTGACGCCCCCCGCTCGCCGGTTGTCCACAGCACCCCCGGCACGTATGCCGACGTTCTCCACGGATCGGGCGGGGTTCTCCCCACTCCAGCGGCCGGCTCGGCCGGAGGCGCTCGACGAGGCTTCCACAGGTGTGGAAGGGCTGGGGAAGATCACAGGCGTGTGATTCGAGACCTCAGCGCCAGCGGGTGGCCGCGGCGAAGCCGACGGCGATGATGCCGAGGCCGATCCAGAGCCAGTGCTGCTGGGTGCCGCCGGGGATGAAGTCCATGTAGTTCAGGACGATCACGGCGACCCCGAGCAGGATCAGCCCGAGGACGAGGTAGCCGTACCAGGCCGGACTCGCCTTCGGCCGCTTCTTCGGCGGGGGCGCCGCGTAGGGCCGCGCGCCCTTCTTCTGCCGCTGTCTCGACTTCGGCATGTCGACCGGATGTTACCGGGCCGGCCGCAGGCGCAGTCGGCGCTCGGCGACGGCCTCGACCGCCGGGCGGGTGACCGGCATCGGGCGCAGGTCGCCCTCGATCCACATCGCCGCCTGGTCCGCCCAGTGCGGCGAGGCCGGGTTGCCGGACTCGCCCGTGGGAAGGACCGCTCCGGAGCGGTCCACGTCGCCGAGATCCGCGACGAGGCGCCACGAGGGGACGACCGCGGCGTCGAAGCCCTCGCGCGCGTCGAAGGCCCCGTTCAGCACCGTCTGCTCGTCGCCACCGAGCTCGTGCTCGGCCGCCACGAACAGGGGGGAGAGCCCCGGCATGCGCGCGAGCGGGTGCGCGAACCGGACGCGGTGGAGCGCGCCCCAACGCCAGGTGGCGCGATCGGGCCCGAGCCGCTCGGCGAGCAGGGAGATCGCCTCTGTGAGGGTCCGTCGCAGGAGCGGCTCCCAGCCGGTGCCCTCGGCGCCGTCGTCCCCGGCCCAGGCGGGCGGCTCCCGCTCGAGCATCGAGGGCAGCGCCAGGCACACGAACACCTCGCGGCGGGCGTGGTACCGATCGTACGGCCCGCGGTCGCGCGTCGCGCCGAGCAACGTCCACGCGATCCGGGCGAGCCAGGCCTGGTAGAGCGCCGCCGCCGGCGAGTCGGCGCGCTCGTCGCCGTCCCACGTGCGGAGGAGCTCGAGCGCCCATCGTTCGTCCTCGCTCCGAGCCTCGAGCGCGGCCAGCCGCGGGGCGAGCGTCCTCGCGACGATCGAGGTCGTGTCGAGCTGGGAACGGGCGATGTCGTCGACGGTCAAGGGATGGCCGGCTCCCTCGATCAGCTCGACGATGCGCCGGGCACGGAACGGCGTGTGGAAGTCGCGACCGATCAGGTGCGGGTAGTCGTCGTCGTGGGGTCGGTTGTTCGCGGTCACGACGTAGCCGCGCGCGGGATCCCGCGACCAGGGCAGGTCCTCGAAGGCGATCCACCCGTCCCAGCCGTGCTCGGACGTCCAGCCCGGGACGGGGGCGGTGCCGTCGCCCGAGCGACGGATCGGGTAACGGCCGGTGAGCTGATACCCGATCGTCCCGTCGACGTCGGCGTACACGACGTTCTGCCCCGGGCAGGCGATGCCGCGCAGGGCCTCGCGGAAGTCGTCGAAGCCCGAGGCATTCGCGACGTCGACGAGCGCCGAGGGTTCGATCAGCCCGTCGGTCGCCGTCCATCGGAGCGCGTACGCGCGGTCGAGCGGCGCGTACGTCACGTCGGTGAGCCCGATCGGCTCGGCCTCGAGGATCGGTCCGTGCCTCGTCTCGCGCACGTCGACGGCGATCGGCGCGCCGCCGCGGACGGCGATCTCCTCCCGATGGACCGTCAGGGGCTCCCACGCGCCGTCGAACTCGGCCGCCGAGCCGTCGGGGTCGAGACGTTCCTCGTAGAGGTCCTGGACATCGCCCGTCACGTTCGTGATGCCCCAGGCGTGGTGCGGCGTCGCGCCGATCAGGATCCCCGGCGCGAACGGGAACGCGACGCCGCGGGCCTCGTAGCCCGGCGCCCGCAGGTGCAGCTCGAACCAGGCCCCCGGCTGCTGGACGAGCAGGTGCGGATCGTTCGCGAGCAGCGGTCGTCCGCTCTCGGTCCGCGAGCCGGCCACGACCCAGGCGTTCGATCCCCGTCCCCCCGGGCGCGGCAGCGCGTCGAGGAGCGCTCCGGCGAGGGCCCCCGCGGCGACGCCGGGCGGGTCGGTCGGAAGGGGCGGCAGCAGGTCCGCGACGGCCTCGGGGCCGAGCCGCTCCCCGAGGTGCACGCGGAGCAACTCGTCGTCCCAGTTGCCGGACAGACCCCACGCCGCGTACGCGAACGCGGCGGCCCACGCGCCGAGCTCGGTCGGCAGCTCGGGCGCGGCGGCGAGCAGGGCGTGCTCGACGGGCGGCGCCGGCATCGCCGCGACCCACGCCCGTGCCCCCTCGACGAACCGTGTGACCATCGCGCGGGAGCGTTCGTTCCACCGCTCGGCCTCGAGCGCGCCGATCCGGTGGAACCCGACGACGCGGGCGAACCGGTCCTGCGGGAGCGTGAGCTCGGAGAACAGCTCCGACAGCCGGCCGCTCGCGGCCCGCAGGGCGAGATCGATCTGGAACAACCGCTCGGACGCCGCGACGAAGCCCTGCGCGAACCACAGGTCGTCGAGCGAGGACGCGCTCAGGTACGGGATCCCCCACCGATCGCGCAGGACCTCGACGGGGGCCTGCAGTCCCGCGACGTCCAGATCGCCCTCGACCGGCGGGAGCGCGGCCTCGGCCGCGGCGCGGAGCTCGTCCATGAGCGGCGAGCCTAGCGAACGCCGCCGGTTGAGCGCCGTGGTCGGGGCTGGAATGATGCGACGCATGACCGACCATCGACCGTGGTTCCGCCACTACCCGCCCGACGTCCCGCACACGCTGGAGCCGTACCCGCCGATCTCGGTGTTCGGGATGCTCGAGGCGTCGGCGCGCCGGCACCCGGGCTCGACGGCCCTCGCCTGGTTCGGCCGCAAGCTCGACTACCGCGAGCTGCTCGACGAGACGGAGCGGTGCTCGGCCGCGCTGGCCGGGCTCGGGGTCCGCAAGGGCGATCGCGTCGGCCTCATCATGCCGAACTGCCCGCAGTACGTGATCGCGTACTACGCGACGGCCCGGCTCGGGGCGATCGTCGTCGGCAACAACCCGCTCTACACGAAGCGGGAGATGGAGCATCAGCTGCGCGACTGCGGCGCGAACGTCGTGATCGTGCTCGACCTCCTGTACTCGGACTTCGCCGACGTGTTCACGGCCGTCGGGCTCGAGCACGTCGTGGTCGCGCGGCTCAACGACTACATGCCTTTCCCGAAGAAGCAGCTCGCCCCGATCCTGCGGTTCAAGAAGCTCCAGCGCGAGCAGGGCAAGCCGTGGCCGCCGGTCCCGTCGGGGGCTCCGGTGCTCCGGTGGGAGGCGTGGATGAGCGGCGCCGGCCCGGCTCCGGTCGCTGCGCAGATCGACCCGGAGGCCGACGCCGCCGGCTTCATCTACACCGGTGGCACGACGGGCGTGAGCAAGGGCGCGATGCTCTCGCATCGCAACCTCGTGGCGAACGCGATGCAGGGCGCCTCGTACCTCGACATCGGCGAGGGGAGCGAGGGGCTCCTCGGGTCGCTGCCGTTCTTCCACTCGTTCGGCATGCTCGTGATGAACGTCGCGATCCTGCAGGCGGGCAAGCTCGTGCCGGTCGCGAACCCCCGCGATCTCCACCTCGTGATGGAGGAGATCGACAAGGAGAAGCCCACCTTCGTCCCGGGCGTCCCCCGCTTCTTCAACGCGCTGAACGAGTCGCCGCTCGTGACGAAGTTCGACCTGTCCTCGGTGACGGCGTGTATCTCCGGGGCGGCCCCGCTGCCGACGGCCGTGGCGGAGCGGTTCGCGGAGATCACCGGGGGCGCGATCCTGGTCGAGGGCTACGGGCTCACCGAGGCCTCGCCCGTGACGCACGCGAACCCGCTCCACGGCGAGCGCAGGCCCGGCTCGATCGGCATGCCGGTGGCCGACACCGACTGCAAGATCGTCGACCTCGAGGATCCCGATCGGGAGCTCGGGGTGGGTGAGCGCGGCGAGCTCTGCGTCCGCGGACCGCAGGTCATGCTCGGGTACTGGAACCGTCCGGAGGAGACCGCGCTCGCGATCCGCAACGGATGGCTGCACACCGGCGATGTCGCGGTGATGGACGAGGACGGCTACTTCAAGATCGTGGATCGGCTCAAGGAGATGATCAACGTCTCGGGCTTCAACGTGTACCCGAACGAGGTCGAGGATGCCCTCTACCGGCATCCGAAGGTCTCCAAGGTCGCGGTGATCGGCGTCCCGGACGAGCGGACGGGGGAGGCGGTGAAGGCCTTCGTCGTGCTGAAGGAGGGCGCGACCGCGACGCCCGAGGAGTTCGTCGCCTGGGCGCGCGACCCGGCGAACGGGCTCACGGCCTACCGCGCCCCGAAGCAGGTCGAGCTCCGCGAGAGCCTCCCCGAGACGATGATCGGCAAGGTGCTGCGCCGCGTCCTGATGGAGGAGGAGCGGCAGAAGGCGGCGTCCACGACGACCTCGTGAGCCCGCTCCCGGCCGACCTCGGTCGCGGTGGCGCCCTGCGGCAGCTCGCGCTCGAGGACCTCGACGAGATCTGGGCGCTGGTCGAGGCGGAGCGCGATCGGATCGCCGTCTGGCTCCCCTGGGTCGACGCCACGAAGACGATCGGGGACCAGCGCCGCTGGCTCGAGGGTGTGCTCGCCGACCACCGCAACCTCGAGGGCTGCGGCATCTTCGTGGACGGTGCCTACGCCGGCGGCGTGGGGTTGTCGCTCGACCCCTACGGCGTGATCGGGGAGATCGGCTACTGGATCGGCTCGGCGCACGAGGGGCGCGGCTTCGTCACGGCCGCCACGCGAGCGTTGATCGAGATCGGGTTCGGCGAGCTCTCCCTGCACAAGATCGTGATCCACGCCGGCGTCGACAACCTCCGGAGCCGCGCGATCCCCGAGCGGCTCGGGTTCACGCAGGAGGGGATCCTCCGCGAGGAGGGCCTGGGCGCGATCGGGTTCTACGACTCGGTCGTCTACGGCCTCCTCGCCCGCGAATGGACCGGGCGATGAGCCGGTTCCGAGCGGTGCTGTTCGATCTGTTCGGCACGCTCGTGTACGAGTTCCCGCGGGCGGACTGGGACGAGTGGCTGGACACGGCCGCGGCCGTGGTCGAGGCGGACCACGACGCGTTCCACGCGGCCTGGGCGGCGACCGCGATCGAGCGTCAGACCGGTCTGGCCGGGGACGTGGAGGAGAACCTCCGGACTGCCGCGGCCCGCGCGGGCGCGTGGCCGAGCGACTCGCAGATCGCCGAGGCGCTCGAGGTCCGCGCCGCGCTCTACCGGAAGTGGTTCGTCCCGCGTCCGCACGCGGAGGAGACGCTCCGGGAGCTCCGGATGCGGGGCCTGCCGACGGCGCTCATCAGCATGTGCGCGCCGGACACGCCGGGTCTCTGGCGGGCGTCGCCGCTCGGCGGGCTCGTCGACGTCGAGGTCTTCTCGTGCGAGGTCGCGCTGCGCAAGCCCGACGCGGCGATCTACCTCCTCGCGTGCGAGCGGCTCGGCGTCGAGCCCGGTGACTGTCTGTACGTCGGGGACGGCGCGTACCGTGAGCTCTCCGGCGCGAGCGCCGTCGGGATGCACGCGGTGCTGATCCGCGATCCGGTCGAGGCCGAGGTGGAGGCGCTGCGGCCCGAGGCCGAGGAGTGGCTCGGGCCGACGATCGAGGGTCTCGACGAGGTCCTCGGGCTCCTGGGGTAGGCTGGCGGTCAGGCGAGGGTGCCGACCGCGCGGGCCGCGGACAGCGCGATCGCGCGTTCCTGCGGGGTCAGACCCCGCAGCGGTGGACGGACGTCCGGCCGGATCGGGAGCCCGCGCGCCACGAGGACCTCCTTCAGGGCCGCGTGGAACGGGAGCGGGCCGAGGAGGTCGCGGAGCGTCGTGACGCGCTCGCCGGCAAGGGCGTTCCGCTCGTGGACGAGCGCGGCGACGATCTCCGGGAACGCCGCGGCGAGGCCGCTCACCGCGCCGGCCGCGCCGGCCGCGAGCCCCTCGAGCGTGATCGGCTCCGCCCCGACGAACAGGTCCAGGCCCTCGAGCAGGTAGGGCTCGACCGCGGTCCAGGGCCGGTCCGAGACCTTCATGCCCGCGAGGTTCGGCGCCAGGCCCCGGAGACGTTCGACCGCGCGGACGGGGATCGGGTAGCCGGACCGCGCGGCGAACTCGTAGGCGTAGTAGGGGAGCGGGGCACAGGCCTCCGCCGCCGCGAGGAGGTGCGCGAGCACCTCGTCCTCGTCGAGCGGGAAGTACGGTGGCGCGATCACGGCGACCGCGTCGGCGCCGATCTCCTTCGCGTGCGCGGCGAGCTTCACGGTGTCCGCGGTCGTCTGCGCCCCGGCGTGGACCGCGACCTGGAAGCCCGGCGGTCGCTCTTGGAGGAAGCGCTCCGCGACCCGTCGCCGCTCCGGTACGGAGAGCAGGATGCCCTCGCCCGTGGTGCCGCACACGAGCGCGCCGTCGACGCCGCCGTCGGCGAGGAACCGGACGAGCGGCCCGATCGCCGGCTCGTCCAGCGCCCGACCGTCGTCCAGGAGCGGCGTCACCGTCGCCGCGATCGCGCCCTTCAGCACGCGGCGCATCGTACCGGAGCGAGCGACCGGCCCGGTTTGCCGGGCTCGCCGACGGGGAACCCCATCTGCGACCGTCGACGAGACGGAAGGGGACGACCATGTGCCTGTCCTGTGGATGCGGGAAGCCGGACGACGACCACGGCAACACGGACCACATCACGGCCGAGGACCTGCAGAAGGCCGCCGACGCGGCCGGCATCACGCCGACGCAGGCGGCGAAGAACATCTCGGCGGGCCTGCAGGGGAGCTGACCGCGGATGGCGTCGGGATCGGGAGCCGGCCTGCGGTGTCCGGTGTGTGGCGTCGGGGTGCTCGGCGACATCGCGTACGACGAACATCGGCCGACGCTCCCGCCTGGCAAGCAGGCGCCGGAAGCTCGCGAGATGTTGTCGTTCTCCTGCGGTCACGAGGTCCCGGCACGCCGGCTCGCCGAGGCCGCACGCGACGATCCGAACGTGGAGCGCCGCACGTCCGAGGAGACGGTCACGCCCCCCGCGCCGGACGGAGGCCCGCGATGAGCCGAGGCGGACGGTGGTCCGCGATGAGCCGGGCCGAGCGTCCCGAGCCCGTCCCGGAGCCGCGACCCGAGCGCCCCGACCCCCCGGGGCCGCTGCCCGATCCCCTGCCACCGGACCCCACGCCGGTCCCGGACCCGCAGCCGCCGCGCCCGCAACCGATCCCGAGCCCCCCGCCCCCGGACGACGAGCCGCCGATCCGGGCGTGACCCGTCAGGGGACGATCTTCGAGATCGGCAGCTCCAGGATGTCGGTCGCGCCTCGCGACTTCAGCTTCGGGATCAGCGTGTTCACCTCGCGCTTGTCCGCCACGGTCTCGACCGCGTAGCCGCCCTCCTGGAGCCGGGACACGGTCGGGGACTTCATCGCCGGCAGGACCTCGACGACGGCCGCGAGGGCGTCCTCGGCAACGTTGAGCTTGATCAGCACGCGCCCCTCGGCGCGGAGCGCTCCGAGCAGGAGCGTCCGCAGGTCCTCCATCGCCCCTCGTCTCGACGGGTCGGCGGCCGACTCCCGGTTCGCGACCAGGACGGGCTCGGACGTCATCAGCGTCTCGATGACCTTCATCCCGTGGGCCCGCAGCGTGCTGCCGGTCTCGGTGATGTCGACGATCGCGTCGACGATCTCGGGGACCTTGGCCTCGGTCGCGCCGAACGACCACACGACGCGGACGTCGATGCCCAGGTCCCGGAAGTAACGCTCGGTCAGGCGCTCGAACTCGGTCGAGATCCGGGTGCCGGGCGGGATCTCCGCCGCGCGGTTCGCGGGGTGGTCGGCGGGCACCGCGAGGACGACGCTGGTCCCGTGGCCCGTGCCGCTCTTGGCGTATGACAACGTCGTGAGCACCTCCACGTCGGCGCCGGTCTCGGCGATCCAGTCCTGCCCCGTGATCCCGAGGTCGAACAGCCCGTCCTGGACGTAGGCCGGGATCTCCTGCGGCCGCAGCAGCGACACGCGATCGATGCGGTCGTCGTCGATCGTGCCGTGGTAGTCCCGATCCGAGCCGCGACGCACGCGCAGGTCGGCCTCCTCGAGCAGCCGCAGCGTCTGCTGCTCCAGCGAGCCTTTGGGGATCACGAGCTTCAGCATCTACAGCCTCCGGAAGAAGCAGGAGCGCTCACCGGTGTGGCAGGCGGCGCCGACCTGGTGGACGCGGATCAGCAGGACGTCGGCGTCGCAGTCGACGCGGACCTCCTCGACGTGCTGCACGTGTCCGCTGGTGTCACCCTTGCGCCAGAGCTCGGCTCGCGAGCGGCTCCAGAAGACCGTCCGCCGCTCCCCGAGCGTCCGCTCGAGCGACTCGCGGCTCATCCACGCCATCATCAGGACGTCGCCGTTCTCGGCGTCCTGGACGACCGCCGGGACCAGCCCACGCTCGTCGAACGCGACGTCGTCGAGCCCGATCGCGTCCATCACGTCCTCCTCACGGGGATCCCGCGCTCGGCCAGGTACCCCTTCACCTCGCGGATCGTGAGCTCCTCGAAGTGGAACCTCGAGGCCGCGAGCACCGCGTCGGCGCGGCCGGTCGTGAGCGCGTCCGCGAAGTGCTCGAGGCGACCGGCCCCGCCGCTCGCGACCACGGGGACGCCGACCGCCTCGCCGACCGAGGCGAGCAGCTCGAGGTCGTACCCCTCCCCGGTGCCGTCCCGGTCCATCGAGGTCAGCAGGACCTCGCCGGCGCCGTGCCGCTCGGTCGCCTCGACGGCCCACGCGACGGCGTCACGACCGGTGGGCGTCCGTCCCGCGTCGACGTGGACCTCCCACCCGCCGTCGCGTCGCTTCGCGTCGATCGCCACGACCATGCACTGCGTGCCGAACCGCGCCGCGCATCGACCGAGCAGCTCCGGCTCCCGGATCGCGGCGCTGTTCACCGCGACCTTGTCGGCGCCGGCCCGGAGCAGCGTGCGGACGTCGGCCTCCTCGCGGACGCCCCCGCCGACCGTCAGCGGGATGAAGACGCGTTCGGCGGTCCGCGAGATCACGTCGAGGGTGGCGCGGCGGCCCTCGACGGTCGCCGTGATGTCGAGGAACACGAGCTCGTCCGCGCCCTCCGCGTCGTAGCGGCCGGCGAGCTCGACGGGGTCGCCCGCGTCCACGAGATCGACGAACCGCGTCCCCTTGACCACGCGCCCGGCGTCGACGTCGAGGCAGGGCAGGATCCGCTTGGCGAGGCTCATCCCCGCACCACCTCTTCGAGCCGGAGCGTCCCCGCGTACATCGCCTTGCCGACGACGCAGGCCTCGAGCCCGAGGTCCCGGAGCGCCCACACGTCGTCGGCGACGCGGACCCCCCCGCTCGCGACGATCGGTCGGTCGGTGAGCTCCAGCATCCGCCGGAACAGGTCTAGGTCCGGGCCGTCCATCGTCCCGTCCCGGGCGATCGAGGTGACGAGGAAGCGCGGGGCGCCGGCCTCGTCGAGCGCCGGTACGGCGTCCTCGAGACGCGGGCCCTCGCGTCGCCACCCGTGCGTCATCACCTGGCCGTCCCGCACGTCGATCGCGACCGTGACACGGTCGCCGACCTGCTCGACCGCTCGGGCGACGAAGCCCGGGTCGAGCGCGGCGGCGGTCCCGAGGATCACGCGCGCCGCGCCGTCCTCCACCGCCCCCTCGATCGCGGTGACGTCGCGGAGGCCACCACCGAGCTGGACGGGGATCGCGACCGTCCGGCAGATCTCCCGCACGATGTCGCGGTTCGAGCCCTCACCCCGCGCCGCGTCGAGGTCGACCACGTGCAGACGCCGGGCGCCGTCGTGCTCGAACCGCTGGGCGACCTCCACCGGGTCGTCGTCGTAGACCGTCTCGGCCTCGATGTCGCCTCGGAAGAGCCGGACGCAGCGGTGGTTCCGCAGGTCGATCGCCGGGATCACGATCACGGGGTCGCCTCCTGCACGAAGGCCTCGTAGAGGCGGAGCCCGGGCTCGCCGGACTTCTCCGGGTGGAACTGCGTGGCGAACACGTTCCCGCGCGCCACGGCCGCGGCGAACGGCCGACCGTGCTCGGTGGCGCCGACCGTCACGTCCGCGGCGGCGTCCGGAGCGTAGGAGTGGACGAAGTAGAAGCGCGTCCCGGTCGGCACGTCGCGGACGTAGGGGTGCGGCGCGGTCCAGCGCACCTCGTTCCAACCCATGTGCGGGACCTTCACCTCGGCGGGGAGCCGGAGGGCGAGGCCCTCGAACAGCCCGAGCCCGGGGTCCGGGTCCTCCTCGCTGCCCTCGAACAGCACCTGCATCCCGACGCAGACGCCGAAGAGCGGACGGTCGCTGCTCGCGAACCCCCGCACGACGTCCTCGAGCCCCCGCTCGCGGAGCGCGCGGACGCAGGCGCCGAAGTGGCCGACGCCGGGGACGACGAGCCCGTCGGCGGCGAGGGCCGTCGCCGGAACTTCGGTGATCTCGGGCTTGCCGCCGACGTGCTCGATCGCCCTCGCCACGCTCCGGAGGTTCCCCATCCCGTAGTCCAGGACCGCGATCGTCACAGCGACCCCTTCGTGCTCGGGACGTCGTTCCCGACGATGCGGACCGCGTCCCGGAGGCACGTCGCGAGCGCCTTGAACTCGGCCTCGACGACGTGGTGCGGGGAGCGTCCCGCCTTCAGCCGGACGTGGATCGTCATCTCGGCCGCGGTCGCGAACGCACGCACGAAGTCCTCGGTGAGGCCGGTGTCGTACGTGCCGATCGTCTCGGCCGGGACGTCCACCTCGTGCGTCACGAACGGCCGGCCGGAGAGGTCGAGCGCGACCTCGACGGCCGCCTCGTCCAGCGGGACGGTGATCGACGCGAACCGCCGGATCCCCCGCTTGTCCCCGAGCGCCTCGCGCAGCGCCTGCCCGAGCGCCAGGCCGACGTCCTCGACCGTGTGGTGCCCGTCGACCTCAAGGTCGCCGCTCGCGCGGATCTCGAGGTCGAAGCCGGCGTGCGTGCCGAGCTGCTGCAACATGTGGTCGAAGAACGGCAGCCCCGTCTCCGCGGTCGCCGACCCGCCGCCGTCGAGCGACAGGTCCACCAAGACCCGGGTCTCCTTCGTGGTGCGTTCGACCCGCGACGCGCGACTCATGCGAGGACCTCCTCCAGGGCGGTCAGGAACCGGTCGACCTCCTCCCGCGTGCCGGCGGTGACGCGCAGGCACCCGGGGATCAGGGCGTCGAAGTCGCGGACGAGCACGTCCCGGTCCAGGAGGCCGCGCCAGACGATCCCGGCCGGCCGCGGCGGCCGGAACAGCACGAAGTTCGCGTCGGACTTGAAGGCCTCGACGCCGAGCCGAGGGAGCGCCGCGAGGATCCGATCGCGCTCCACGCGCACGCGGTCCAGGATGTCGAGGGCCTCGTCGCGATGGTCGAGGGCGACGAGCCCGGCCGCCTGCGTGATCGCGCTCAGGTGGTACGGGAGGCGGACGCGACGCAGGTCCAGGATCACCTCGGGCGCGGCGAGGCAGTAGCCGATCCGGGCGCCCGCGAGCGCGAACGCCTTCGAGAACGTCCGCACCACGACGACGTTGGCGTGCCGGACGAGCGAGGCCGCGCTCTCGCCGCCGAACTCCACGTAGGCCTCGTCCACGACGACGAGCGCCGAGCCGCGTTCGGCGAGCGCCTCCACGATCGACGTCGGCTGCGCGTTCCCGGTCGGGTTGTTCGGCGAGCAGACGAACACGACATCCGGCTCGTGCGCGAGCGCCTCGTCGACGTGGCCGGGCCCGAGCGTCCACGGCTCGTCGACCCGGACGCGCACGACGTCTCCGTTCGTCACCCATGCGATCCGCGGGTGCAGCGCGTACGTGGGCTCGAACACGACGACCCGGCGACCGGGGCCCCCGTAGGCCTGCAGGAGTTGGAGCAGGATCTCGTTCGAGCCGTTCGCCACCCACGTCCCTTCGAGCGGGTGGTCGTGCAGCCGCGCCAGGCGGGTCCGCAGCGTCTCGGCCTCGCGCTCGGGGTAGCGGTTGAGGCCGAGGTCGCGGACGGCCCGCGCGAGGTCGTCGCGGAACCCGTCGGGCAGCGGGTAGGGGCACTCGTTCGTGTTCAACCGCGCGCGGACGTCCAGCTGCGGCGCCTCGTAAGGCGCGACCTCGCGGAGGCCGGGGCGCGGGAGCGTCGGCGTCACGGCTCACGCCTCCGGTCCTCGGTGCGGACCTCGACGGCCCGCGCGTGCCCGACGAGCCCCTCGCTCCGCGCGAGCCTCGAGACCTCGGGCGCGAGCGCCTGCGCGGCTCCATCGTCCATCTCCACGACCGACATGACCTTGACGAAGTCGGCGGCGCGAAGACCGCTCGCGAAGCGCGCCGTCCCGGCCGTCGGCAGGACGTGGTTCGACGCGACGCCGTAGTCGCCGAACGGCACCGGCGTGAACGAACCCACGAAGATCGCCCCGGCGTCGCGGATGCCCGTCGCGAACGGGCCGGCGGAGCTCACGCAGAGCTGCAGGTGCTCCGGCGCCAGGTCGTTCGCGACCTCGACAGCCTGCTCCAGATCCGAGACGAGCACGGCGCGAGCGCGCTCCAACGCGGCCTCGACCACGTCGCGTCGCGCGGCCTTGGCGATCTCGGCCACCAGGTCGTGCTCCACGTCGCGGACGAACCCCTCGTCGAGGGCGACCAGCGTCGCCACCGCCTCGGGGTCGTGCTCGGCCTGCGCGACCAGGTCGATCGCGACCCACCGCGGGTCGGCGTCCGACCCGGCCACGAGCACGAGCTCGGTCGGCCCGGCGAGCCCGTCGATCCCCACGACCCCGTTCAGCTGCCGTTTCGCCTCGGTCACGAACGCGTTCCCGGGACCGACGACCTTGGCCACCGCCGGGACCGAGGCGGTGCCGTACGCGAGCGCCGCGATCGCCTGCGCGCCGCCGACCTTGACGACGCGCCTCGCGCCCGCGCGCGCCGCCGCGTACAGGACCTCGGGATGGACGGAGCCGTCCGAGCGCGGCGGGGTGCACACGACGATCTCGTCGACGCCGGCGACGGACGCCGGAACGACGGTCATCGCGACCGACGACGGGTACACGGCGCGGCCGCCGGGGACGTAGCAGCCGACGGCGCGGATCGGGCGGACGCGCTCGCCGAAGCGGACGCCGTCCCGCTCGTCCTGCCACTCGGGCGGGAGCTGCCGGCGGTGGAGGTCGCCGAGGCGGTCGATCAGCGCGTCGAGCGCGACCCGCAGGTCCTCCGGCACGTCCGCGAGCGCGGCCGCGAACTCGTCGGGCGAGACGACCAGCCCGCGTTCGCGCAGGTCGACGCCGTCGAAGCGGAGCGTCAGGTCGAAGAGGGCGTCGTCGTCCTCGTCGCGGACGCGACGGACGATCGCAGCGACGGTGTCGGACACGTGAGGGTCGATCTCGAGGCGCCGGGGCTCGAGCCGCTCCCTCCGGTCACGGAGGTCGAGGAGCTCGAGCACTAGTGCCCCTCGACGGCCTCGTGATGCTCGGGGGTGGAGGGGACGGGCCGGTCCGCGCGCCGGTCGCGCGCGAAGAGGATCCAGCCGCTCGCGGAGACGAACGCCGCGGCGGCGATCAGCAGGCCCAGGGCCAGCAGGAACGTCGCTTGACGGTCCATGGGCCCGTCAGGGTACCCGAAAGCGCAGGTCCGGGCGGCGTCGGGCGACCGCGGGCGTCGGCGCCCGACCGCGTCGGCGCCAGACCGCCCGTCAGCGCCCGACCGGTCGGAGCTCCGCCTCCTCCTCGAGCTCCGCGATCGTGTCCGGGACGACCACCCGGGGAGCGTGACGGCGGCCGAACACGATCGCGAGTGCCACCGAGCCGAAGGTCACCAGGAGGGCGATCGCGATCGCCACGAGGGCCCACGCGTCCACGATCGGCCGGTCGGTGTCCTCCGGCGCGTCGATCGGGGCCGCCGGAGGCCTCGCCTGGAGGTCGGCGACGCGAGCGGCGAGCGCGTCCGCCTCGGCCTGAAGCGCGGCCAACCCGGTCTCGAGGTCCTCGTTCTCGCTCCGCAGCTTGTCGGCCCGTTGCCGCAGGTGTGCGACGCGCCACTGCAGCCAGTCGCGCTCGCCGATCAACCTCGCCTCGGCCGCCGTGCCCGCGATCGTGAGGAACCCGGTCAGCGGTTCGCGGAAGCCGGCCACGGTGCAGGGGTCGTTGCAGAGCTGGAGGTTGTAGCTGCCGCTCGGCACGTCCGGCATCGTGAGGGTCGCGCGCAGCTCGAACGCCTGCTTCCCGGACGGGAACACGGTGAACGCGCCGAGCCGGATCGTCCCGGAGGGTGGCGGCTTCCGCTCCTGCAGGAAGGCGTCGGCCGGAACCAGGTACGCGTAGAACGGCCCGCGGTCGAGCACGTCCTGCTGCCGCTCGGGGATCGCGACGTACGTCACGGCCTCGACGGTCCCGCCGACCTGCACGTACGTGCGGTCGAGCTCGATGTACGCGCCCCCGTCGGCGATCGCCGGAGCGGCGACGGCGAGCTGCGTCCCCACGATCGTCGCTGTCACGAGCCATCGGGACGCACGCATCGGCTCCTCCTCCCTGACGAGATCCGCCTGATGAGATCCGACACCGGGCATGACCCGCCGGACGGGCCGCTGGTTCCCTCGAGCGGTCGAACGGTCCCGAGCCCGGAGGGAACCAACCGGCGCCGCCGCCGGTATGGAGGGGGAACGGCACGGGAACGGGCCGAACCGATCGCCCTGGACCGGGAGGGAGGCGTCATGCGCGCCAAGTCCTTGATCGTCGTCGCGGCGCTCGCGCTCGCCGCGTGCACGTCGGAGGCGCCGCGCGAGCGCGCCGGGGCCGAGGGGTCAGCCGTGGCCCGCGAGATCCTGTCCGTCGGGACGGCGAGCGGTCCGCTGACGCTCGAGGTGCCGAGCGGCTCCGTCCTGTTCGAGCGCGCCGGGGCGCTCGTCTCGCCGGACGGGTCGACCGTCTACTCGGCCGCCGTCGCCGGCGGCAGCACGATCGTCGAGACGATCGACGCGATCTCCGGCGACACCCGCGCGCGTGTCGCGGTCGCCGGGGAGCATGCGCTCGGCGTCGTCTCGGGCAGCGGTCGAGCCGCCGCGCTCGTGGAGCCGCTCCCGAAGGCCTGGGACCCGGCGATGCCGCACCCGCGCTCGCACACCACGATCGTGATCGCGGACCCGAGCGGACAGGCACCGTCCCGCACGTTCAGGCTCCGCGGCAACTACGAGCCGGAGGCGTTCTCGGTCGACGACTCCCGGCTCTTCCTGATCCAGCACCTGCCGGCCGAGGCGCCCACGGTCTACCGCGTGACGGTGCTCGACCTGCGGCTCGGCGACGTCTTCCCCGTGTTCGGGCCCTACAAGGGGCCCCCCGAGCGGATGCCGGGGACCCGGCTCGAGCAGGTCCTCGCGCCGGGCGCCGACCGGCTGTACACGCTCTACTCGAGCGCACGGCCCGGGTACGCGCCCCACGCCGCGCCGGTCGCCGCGGACGCGGTCGTCTCGTTCGTCCACGTCCTGGACCTCCGGGAGGGATGGGCGCACTGCGTCGGGCTCCCGGAGCAGCTCTGGGACCGGCCGGCCGACGAGCAGGCGATGGCGGTCTCGCCCGACGGATCGACGCTGTACGTGGTCGACGCCGCCGAGGGCGTCGTCGCCGCGATGGACGCCGCGACGCTGGAGACGCGGGTCGTCGACGACCTGCCGTTCGGGATGGACGCCGGGGTGACCGCCTCGGCGCAGGTGAGCTCGGACGGGCGAGCGCTGTTCGTCACGGCGAGCGGATCGTCCACGACCTTGTTCGCGCTCGATGCGGCGACGTTCGAGATCGCCGGACGCTGGGCGCTCGAGGATCCGGTGACGGGCCTCGGCCTGTCGTCGGACGGCGACCGCCTCTACGCGGCGAGCTCGCAGGGACTCGTGATCGTGGATCCGCTGAGCGGCGTCCGGCTGGCGGACGTGCCGGTCCCGATCGCCAGCCCCGTGGTGCGGATCTCGTCGCTCGGCGGCTGAGACCCGGGTCGCCACGTCGCGGCGGCTCGCGCAAGATAGGCGGGTGCGCCTGCCGGTGATGCCACCCGTCTCGCCGATGCTCGCGAAGCTCGTCGGCGAGATCCCGACGGGGTCGTTCGGCTTCGAGCCGAAGTGGGATGGCTTCCGCTCGATCGTGTTCCGCGACGGTGACGAGGTCGAGATCGGGAGCCGGAACGCACGTCCGATGACCCGCTACTTCCCGGAGGTCGTCGAGGCGATCCTCGCGAACCTGCCCGAGCGGTGCGTGGTCGATGGCGAGATCGTCGTCCCGAGCCCCGACGGCCGTCGCCTCGAGTTCGAGACGCTCCAGCAGCGGATCCATCCGGCCGCGAGCCGGGTGCGGCTGCTCGCCGAGCAGACGCCCGCGCACCTGGTGGCGTTCGATCTCCTCGCGCTCGGCGATCGCGACCTCACCCGCGCGCCGTTCGCCGAGCGACGCGCGGAGCTCGAGGCGGCGCTCGCCGGCGCGCGCCCGCCGGTCCACGTGACGCCGGCCAGCACCGACCGCGGCGTCGCCGAGCGCTGGTTCCACGAGTTCGAGGGCGCCGGCCTCGACGGCGTGATCGCCAAGCCGCTCGACGGGGCGTATCAGCAGGACAAGCGGGTGATGTTCAAGATCAAGCACGTCCGGACCGCCGACTGCGTCGTCGGTGGCTACCGCGTCCACAAGGGCAGCACCGACGCCGTGGGATCGCTGCTGCTCGGGCTCTACGGCGAGGACGGGGGCCTGGCGAACGTCGGGGTCGTCGGCGCGTTCCCGATGGCGCACCGCCGCCGCCTGTTCGAGGAGCTCCAGCCGCTCGTCACCTCGTTCGAGGGCCACCCGTGGGACTGGTCGAGGTTCGTCGAGGAGGGCGCGCGGACCCCCCGGAGCTCCGAGTTCAGCCGCTGGAGCGCCGGCAAGGACCTGACGTTCGTCCCGCTCCGTCCCGAGCGGGTCGTCGAGGTCCGCTACGACCACATGGAGGGCGACCGCTTCCGCCACACCGCGCAGTTCGTCCGGTGGCGCCCCGACCGAGAGCCGCGCTCGTGCACGTTCGAGCAGCTCCAGGAGCCGGTCCGGTTCGACCTCGCCGAGATCCTCGGCGGCTGACGGTTCAGCCGGCCGACGCGGCCTTGCGCTTGGCCTCGGCGCGTCGCTCGGCCTCGAGGCGCTCGAGGTCGACGTCGCTGTAGTCGACGTGGGTCATCGCGGCCGCGATCGCGCGATGGCCGGCCGTCGTGTCGATCAGGTCGTGCATCATCTGCGCCACCCGTCGGTACGTCGGGTGGCCCTGGGGGCTCGAGCGGAGCTCGATCAGGTGCATCGCCTCGCGTGCGCTCATCTGCATCACGAACCGGATCCGATAGGCCATCGCCACCGCGTACTGCGCGACGTCCGGACCGGACGTGCCCGCCAACGTCTTCCACGTGCTCGCCGAGTCCGCCATCACGCCATGCCACACGTCCGCCAGCCCGGCGTCCTCGACCTGCGACGGCGTCTCGTAGCCGTGCTGCGGCGACAGCCGCTGCCATTCGAGCGTGAGCGGGCGGTGGCGCTGGAGGTCGCGGAACGCCCCGTAGTCGCAGAGCACGTCGAAGCGGTACCCGGTGCGCTCGAACGCCCGGCCGGGCTTGTGCCTGCGGTTGCCGCGTTCCCCCACGTAGGCGCGCAGGACGTTCGATCGCTCCTCGGCGCTCATCGTGTGCGCGAGCGACTGGCAGCGATCGTCCGGCAGGTCGGTGGAGGCGTACAACGCCGCCGCCACGACCTTCTCCTCGCCGAGGGGGTCGTGCTCGGTGAGCGTGACGAGGTCGCGCGCGCCGGGCTCGATCCCCTCCGTGTACCGATGGGCGATCTCGAGCGTGCGCTCGCGCGTGTCCACGAGGTACCGCGACCAGGCGATTCCGCGGTCGGGCAGGTCGACGCGCTTCAGGAACGCCGGGATCACCTTGCGGAGCTCGATCAGCAACAGGTCGGCGTACTCGCGGACCTCCGCGAGCGGGTGCGCGCGCATCCGCAGCAGCATCTGCTCGTAGCTCTGGCCGGTCGCGAACACGCCGAGGTTCGAGCGCGTCCCGGCCGGAAGCAGCACGCGGAGCGTGTCGCACGTCTTCGCGGTGATCGTCGAGCGGTAGAGGAAGTCGGAGTCCGCGGGGTCCTTCGGGAAGCGCTCGACGAACAGGTCGTACATCGGCTGGAACATCCGCCCGTAGGCCTCGAACGTGCGGGTCGCGAACCCCAGGTAGGCCTCCTCCGCCGGGGTGCCCTCGATCTCGGGCGGCACGGTCAGCCGCCAGCGGCCGCCGGGCTCGTCGTCGTAGCGCATGTAGCGCGTGGACTGCTCGAGGTACGCGGCGAGCCGTCCCCACTCGATCGCCTTCGCGAGGAGCTGCGACGCCTGCTCGCACGCGAGGTGCACGCCCCCGAGCTGCGCGACCGAGTCGTCGCCGTACTCGAAGAAGACGTTGTCGTAGAGCTTCTCGGCGCGGGCGGTCCCGACGGCGCCGGTGCTCCCGGCCTCTCCGACCTCGTCGGCGAACTCGTCCAGGAACAGGCGCCGCAACGACTTCGAGGTCCGTGAGTAGCGCGCGAACAGCGCGCCCTTGACCACCTCGGGCAGGTTCACGAGCGCGAAGACCGGGCCCTCGAGGTTCGTGAAGAACGGCGCAAGGCGAGCGCGCTCCTCCTCCGAGAACGCCTCGGGCACGAACCAGAGGCTCACCGTCGGTCGTCGCCCGTGGTCCCCGTCCCGCCGGTCGGTCCCGTCGGCCCGGTCGGCGGCGGCGTCGCGCCGGCGAACAGCGTCACGGTCGTGCCCTGCGGCACCGTCACCCCCGGACCGGGATCCTGCGCTGCGACGCGGTTCGGGTTCGGGCAGCGCGGGTCCGCATCCACCGTGTCGTCCGAGATCACCGGGTTCAGCCCCGCGGCGCGGAGATCGCTCGAGGCCGCGCCGAACGGCTGGCAGCGCACGTCCGGCACCACCACGTCCTCCGGGCCGCTCGAGACGACGACCGTCACCTCCGTCTCCGGCTGGACCTCCACGCCGGCGGCCGGGATCGTCCCGATCACGATGCCCACGTCCTCGTCGCTCGGCTGATCCACCGGGCCGGCGGGGACGAGCCCCGCGTCGAGCAGGATCGCCTGCGCGTCCTCGAACGTGGAGCCCGGCGGGATCGTGGGAACGGCCACCGCATCGGCCTCCGCGACGACCGTGAGCGTCACCGCGCTGCCCTCGTCCACCTCGGTGTCGGCCGGCGGGTCCTGCTCGAGCACGGTCCCGGGCTCGGCGTCGGGATCGTCCTCGTCCGCAGGGACGCGGATGATCGGCTCCGCGACGACCAGCCCGGCGTCCTCGATCTCGGCCCGCGCCGCGTTCAGGCGGTCCCCGACGACGTCCGGGACGGCGACCGTGGTCGTCCCCGGATCCTCGTCCTCGAGGAGGCTCCGGGCGAGGAAGAACAGCACCGCCCCGAGGACCCCCAGGATCAGGAGGGTGACGAGCACGGGGATCCACCAGCGCGACCGCTCGGGCTCCGGCGTGGTGGGCGAGAGCACCGCGGTCGCGGCCGGCTCCCGGTCCAGGACCTGGGTCGTACCGGCGGCGAGCAGCGGGGTCGCCTCGACGGGCATCCCGCGCTTGACGCGCTCGAGGTCGGCGCGGAGCTCCTCCGCGGACTGGTATCGGTTGGCCGGGTTCTTCGCGAGCGCGCGCAGGATCACCGCGTCGAGGTCGGGCGAGACGTCGCGGTTCAGCTTCGACGGCGGGGACGGCTGCTCGAGCACGTGCTTGGAGGCGACCGCGACCGGCGAGTCCCCGAGGAACGGCGTCCGACCCGTGACCATCTCGTACAGGACGCACCCCAGCGAGTAGATGTCCGTCCGGCCGTCGACCGGCTGGCCCTGCGCCTGCTCGGGGGACAGGTAGGACGCGGTGCCGAGCACGGCCGCCGTCTGCGCGACGGTCTCGGACGTGGCCGCCATGCGCGCGATGCCGAAGTCGGTGACCTTCACGTCCCCGCGCTGGGTCAGCATGATGTTGCCGGGCTTGATGTCGCGGTGGATCACGCCCTGGGCGTGCGCGGCGTCGAGCGCGCGACAGACGTCCATCGTGATGTCGATCGCGCGGTCGGGCATGATGCGGCCGCCGCCGGTGAGGAAGTCGGCGAGGGTCCGACCCTCGACGAACTCCATCACGATGTAGTGCACGCCGTCGTCCGAACCCGTGTCGAACACCGAGACGAGGTTCTGGTTGCTGATCCGCGCGGCGGCCTGCGCCTCGCGTCGGAAGCGCGTGACGAAGTTGGGATCGTCGGCGAACTGCGGAGCCAGGATCTTGATCGCGACGGTCCGTCCGAGGACGGTGTCCTCGCCCCGGTACACCTTCGCCATGCCGCCCCGCCCGAGCTCGTGCTCGACGCGGTAGCGCCCCCCCAGGGTCACCGGCTGGTCGATCGTCTCCCTCCTCCGCTCATGCGCCGAGCGCGGCCTCCATGACCGCCTTCGCGATCGGGGCGGCCACCTGGCCGCCCGTCGCCTCGCTGCCAAGGCTACCCCCGTCGAGCACGATGACGGCGACGGCAACCCGGGGAACGTCCGCCGGCGCGAAGCTCGTGAACCATGCGTGGGGGTCCGCGCCGTCGCCGTGCTGGGCCGTGCCGGTCTTGCCGGCCACCTCGACGCCCGGGATCTGCGCCGCCGTCCCCGTCCCCGACTGGACGACGGAGACCATCATGTCGGTCAGTGCCGCGGCGTTCTCCGGCGACAGGGGCCGGGAGAACTCCTCCGGCCCGTACTCGGCGATCACCCGCCCGCTCGGATCCCGCACCTCCGTCACCAGGCGCGGCTCCATCAGCACGCCGCCGTTCCCGATCGCCGCCGAGACGAGCGCCATCTGCAAGGGGTTCGCGGCGACGTCCTGCTGGCCGATCGCGGACAGGGCGATCGCCGGCGTCCGCTGCTCGAAGGTCTCCGGCTCGGGGAACACGCCGGAGACCCACGGGATGTCGAACGGCACGAGGTCCTGTCCGGGCTCGGCGGTGAACCCGTACAGCCGCGCTTGCTCGGCCAGCGCCTCGGCGCCGAGCTCCAGCCCGATCTGGCCGAACGTGACGTTGCACGACTGGCGCAGCGCCTCGGCGAGCGTGATCGTGGCGGCGCCGCCCGAGCAGTGCGATCCCCCGAAGTTCTCGAGCGTCTCGTCGGTGAGCGGCAGGTCGAGCTCGCGCGGGTTCGGCCAGACGCTCTCCGGACCGAACCCGTTCTCCAAAGCCGCCGAGGCCGTCACGATCTTGAACGTCGAGCCCGGCGGGAACAGCTCGTCGCTCGCACGGGAGACGAGCGGCTTGTCCGGGTCCGCGTTCAGCTCGTCCCACGTCGCCCGGACCACCTCCCCGTCCTGCGCCGCGAGCAGGTTGGGGTCGTAGGACGGCTCCGCGACGAGCGCGAGCACGTCACCGGTCGCGGGGTCGATCGCCGCGATCGCGACGTCGCCGGGCTCCGCCACGGCCGCCTCCTCCGCCGCCTGCTGGATCTCGGGATCGAGCGTCGTGACGATCGTGGCGCCCTGCTTGTCGCGACCCAGGATGAGGTCGGTCAGCGTCTGGGGGAGGAGCTCCGGAGCGCGCCCGGACAGGAAGTCGTTGTACGACTGCTCGAGCTCGGTCCGCCCGAACACGAACGAGTAGAAGCCGGTGGCGTGCGCGTAGCGGGGACCCTGCGGGTACCGGCGCTGGTACCGCAGGTCGCCGGCGCTCCGACGGCTCGACGCGAGGACCGTGCGACCGTCGTTCGCGAGGATCTTGCCCCGGTTCACCGCGTATTCGGCCTTCAAGAGCCGGTTCGCGTTCGCCGGGTCGTTCTCGAGGCGGTCCGCGGCGAAGACCTGGATGTAGTTGATCTGCGCGAGGAGCAGGAGGAACAGGACGAGGAGCCCAGCGCCGAGCCGGCGGATCTGGCGCTCCACCTCAGCCTCGCTCTCGTTGCGGCGCAGGGCCGCTCGACAGGCGAACGAGCAGGGCGAGCAGGACGAAGTTCGACACGAGGCTCGAGCCGCCGTACGACATGAACGGCAACGTGACCCCCGTGAGCGGGATCACGCGGGTGACGCCGCCGACGATCACGAACGTCTGCAGCGCGATCAGCGTCGCGAGCCCGGTCGCGAGCAGCCGGCCGAACCCGTCCCGGCAGTCGAGCGCGATCTTCAGGCCCTTGCCGACGAGCACGACGTACAGCAGCAGGACGGCGGTCGTGCCGAGCAGCCCGAGCTCCTCGCCGATCGCCGCGAAGATGAAGTCGGTCGCCGCGAAGGGGATCAGCCCCGGTGAGCCCTGGCCGAGGCCCGCGCCGACGAGCCCTCCGGTGGCCATCCCGAGCTGCGCCTGCGCCAGCTGCCCGTACCCCAGGTCGAAGACCTTGTCCGGATCGAGGGCGTTGAGCCAGACGTCCACGCGCAGCTGCACGTGGTCGAAGAGCATCCAACCCGCGTACGCGCCGATCGCGAACAGCAGCAGCCCGAACACCAGGTAGGCGGCCCGGCCGGTCGCGACCCACAGCATCACGACGAAGATCCCGAAGTACAGGAGGGACGCGCCGAGGTCCCGCTGGACGAACAGGATCGCGAGGGACGCGGCCCAGGCGAGCAGCACGGGCGCCAGGTGCTTGGCCGCCGGGAGCCGGAGCGGGCCGATCCTCGACGTCGCGACCTGGAGCAGCTCGCGCCGCTGGTTCAGATACGACGCGAGGAAGATCACGATGAGCACCTTGCCGAGCTCGGCAGGTTGGAACCCGAGGGGTCCGATCTGCACCCACAGCCGCGCCCCGTTGATCGTCTCGCCGATGCCGGGGACCATCGGCAGCATCAGGAGGACGAGTCCGGCCAGACCGATCGTGTACGTGTAGGCGTCGAGCATGCGGTGGTCGCGGACGACGATCAGGGTCGCCGCGAACGCGAGCAGCCCGACGACGACCCAGGTGGCCTGCTCGGCGGCGAGGCCGCCGGACAGCCGGAAGATCATCGCGAACCCGAGTCCCACGAGCACGCCGGCGGTCGGGAACAGGGCGGGATCTGC
>DATBMU010000158.1:0-13964 GCA_036554665.1 Actinomycetota bacterium
TGCGACTTCGCCGACATCTTCGAGGTGAAGGCCCGGAGCGTCCCCGCGCGGCCGCTCGTGGGACGGGCCACCGAGGACCACGCGATCGTGCTCACGTACCAGCGCGGGAGCTTCCGGAGACGGTGCCGGATCCGGTTCGAGAGCCGGACGCCGCCGCGGTTCGCCGGGAGCCTCGTCGCCTTCGATCTCGACCTCCGGCACGACACCGAGTGGCGCTGCTGCATCGACGTGATCCCCGAGATCGACGGCGACATGGTCGCGTTCGTCGGCGACCCGCACGAGCCCGAACGCCTGCCCGTGGAACCGCCGACGACTCACGCGGCCGGACCCCCGGAGCTGGTCCGAGCCCTCGACCGGAGCGGATCCGACCTGGCCTCGCTCGCGTTGCCGCTCGACCGAGGCGACCCGCTGGTCGCGGCCGGCGCTCCCTGGTTCCTGACGCTGTTCGGACGCGACCCCCTGGTGACCGGGCTCATGACCGGGCTGCTCGGCCGCTGGGTCACGGACGGCGCGCTCCGCGCCGTCGGGGATCTGCAGGCGAGCGAGCGGGACGACCCGCGCGACGCCGAGCCCGGCAAGCTGCCGCACGAGCTCCGACGGGGCGAGCTCGCGCACCTCGGCGCGATCCCCCACACGCCGTACTACGGCACGCACGACGCGCCGGCGCTCTACTGCCTCGCGCTGTGGAACGCCTGGCGGTGGACCGGCGACGACGGGCTCTTGGACCGGCACCTGGAGACCGCGCGGCGGGCGCTGCGATGGTGCGACGAGCTCGGCGATCGCGACGGCGACGGGCTCCAGGAGTACGCGACGCGGAGCGATCGCGGCTACGACAACCAGGGCTGGAAGGACGCGGGCGACGCGATCGTGAACGAGGACGGCAGCCAGGCCCGGCCGCCGATCGCGACCGTCGAGCTCCAGGGCTACCTCTTCGCCGCCCGGCTCGCCATGGCCGAGCTCCTCGAGTGGACCGGCGGCACGGGCGAGGGGGAACGGCTCCGGTCCGAGGCCGGCGCCCTCCGCGACCTCGTGGAGGAGCGGTTCTGGATCGAGGAGCTTGGCTCGTACGCGCTCGCGCTCGACGGCGACAAACGGCAGGTCCGGAGCGTCGCTTCCAACGCCGGACATCTGTTGTGGTGCGGGCTCCCGGACGCCGATCGCGCCCGGCGCGTGACGGCGCGGCTCCTCGAGCCCGACATGTCCTCCGGCTGGGGCCTGCGGACGCTGTCGTCGGCGCACCCGGCGTACAACCCGCTGTCCTACCAGCTCGGGTCGGTCTGGCCGCACGACACGGCGCTCGCCGCGGCGGGCATGGCGAGGTACGGCTTCCGCGACGAGGCCTGGCGGCTGGCCCGCGCGCTGCTGGACGCCGCGGGCGCGTTCGAGGACGATCGCCTGCCCGAGCTGTTCTGTGGGTTCGACCGCTCGGAGGACCTCCCGGTCCCCTACCGCGAGGCGAACGTGCCGCAGGCGTGGGCGGCGGCCGCGCCGCCGCTGATCGTTCAGACGATCCTCGGCCTCGTCCCCGACGCGCCGAGGGGAGGATGCTGGCTGTCACCGCGGCTGCCCGACGAGATCCCCCGCCTGGACGTCGGGGGCATCCACCTCGGCGCGGCGGTCCTGGACCTGCGGCTGCGGCGCGACGGCGCCGACACGGACGTCCGGTGGGCGAGCTCCTCGACGCTCGCGCTCCGCCGCGGGGCGCCCGGCGCGCCCCTGTGGGGCGCTCCGCCTCAGCCCGCGTCGAACCGCAGCGCGTAGACCTCCTGCCCCCGCGGGTACTCCTTCGTCGGACGGCTCTCCCGGGTCGCCGTCATCCCGAGTGCCGCGTAGATGCCGTCTTGCTCGTCGTGCAGGTGCTCGCCGAGGTAGACGTTCGCCACGACGTCGCCGGGGCCGGCGGCGGCGACCATCCGCACGGCCCCGACCACCGGCGGCCCGACGGCCGTGAGCTCGTCCGCGATCTCGACGAGGAACCCCGGCCCGGCGTCGAGCCCGATCGAGAGCCCCACCCCGTCGGAGAGGTTCCGGGAGTTGCGGCGGAAGTCCTCGAGCACGCGTGTTCCGAAGAGCTGGATCAGCTCGTTCGCCGTGTGCGCCGCGTTGCCGGCCGCCTCGACGAACCGCCGCTGGGACTCCTCCGCCGGGCCCTGCTGCACGATCCAGTAGGCGAGGAAGCCGTCGCCCGTGAACTTGTCGAACCAGCCACCCGGCGTGCCGATCCCGCGCCGGACGGCGGAGACGAACTTGTCCATGATCCTGGCGAAGACCTGGAACCGGACGGCCTCCTTCATCAGCATCGTCGACTCGCGGATGTCGGCGGCCATCACGAACATCTGCAGCGGCTCGCCGTCGACGATGGCGTCCACGAGCTCGTCGGCGCGGAACCGCTCGCGCCAGTCGGGCGGAGCGTGCCGTTCCAGCCGCTCGACGACCCGCCCGCGCAGCTCGTCGCGGTCGACCGCCGCCTCCTCGTCCACCATGGCAGCCGAGCCTAGCGGCAGGGGGCGCTCCGGGTCCGGGCCGAACAGCCATCCGCCGACCTCGTCGGTCGGGGTCGGCGACGTCACGCCGCGAAGAAGCCCTTCAGGACCGGCCCGAGCACCGCCGGGTCGACGTCGTGGCCCTGCCCGTCGAGGAAGCGCGCCTCGCCGTTCGGCAGGGCGTCGGCGAGCGCCTGCGCGCTCTCCCGCATGAACGGCATGTCGGCTCCGCCGGCGACCACGAGCGTCGGCGTCGTGACCCTTGCGGTGCGCTCGACCGGGATGCGGTAGTCGGCCATGATCCGGGCGTCGTACGCGAGCGTGTGCGCGAGCGCCTCGGTCGGCCCCCAGAACGGCTGCTGCTTCGCGCCCTCGACGAACTCCGGGGGCAGACCGACGACCTTCGACATGAAGTACTCGACGGCGTCGCCGCGGCGGCCCTCGGCGACCATCCGCTCGTACTGCTCCACCTGGTCCTCCGGCGGCAGGGGGTAGCCGTCAGGGATGAAGGGCGGCTCCCACAGGGCGAGCCTGCGGATCGGCAGGCCGCGCTCGGCCGCGATCAGCGCCAGGACGGCGCCCGAGGACGAGCCCCAGAGGAATGCCTCGCCGCCGGCCGCTCCGATCACGGCCTCGATGTCCTCGACCTCGCGCTCGATCGCGTACGGAGGGGTGTCCCCGCTGTCGCCCCGGCCGCGGCGGTCGTAGTTGAGCACCGTGAGGTCCGAGGCGAGCTCCTGCGCGATCGCGGCGTCCGCCAACCGGTCCACCGACCCGCCGCACACGAGCACCACCGGGGGGCCCGAGCCGAGGCGGTCGAACGCGATCGTCGTGCCGTCCTTCGACGTCACCGTCTCCATCGCAAGCGCTCCTTCTCCGTCGTTCAGTCGAACAGCCCGTTCAGCCAGTCGGCCCACGCCAGCTCCGTCTCCTGCGGGTCGAGGCCCTCGGCGAACACGTGGTGGCCGACGCCGGTCGGCCCCCCGAACACGCTGATGTGCATGAACCGGTAGATCCCGTCGTCCGTGCGGACGCCGAGGAAGTCGCGGGAGCGCCAGTCCACGACCCCGCGGAGCTCGGGCAGCCCGGCGGGGGTGAGACGCACCTCGTCGTTCACCGCCACCGGTCCCGGCAGCCCGAGGCCCCGGTGGAACGCGTCCCACGCCCGGTCCCGGTCCGGGACCACGGGGCCGAACACGTTCACCGGCGTGGCCGTCCGGCCGCGGAAGTACGTGAGGTACACACGGAGCTTGTCGAAGTACATCGGGTCGCCCTCGGACAGACCCTCGTACTCCTTCTCCCAGTTCTCGCCGAGGAAGCCGCTGTGGACCCAGCGCACGATCGTGCTGCCCTTCTCGCGTCCCTCGACGAGGTACTCGAACGCGTGGAACGCGCCGTCCTCGGCCTCCGGCGTGCGCGAGGCGAACCTCGTCGGCGGCTCCCACGCCGTGATGGTCGCCTCCTCCGACCCGCCGCGGATCGACATCCGGGTCGCGCCGCCTTCGCGCGGCTCGATCTCGTTCACGCCCATGAACCAGGCGTCGATGCCCGGACCGGTCGCGATCGCCTGCCACACCTCATCGGGGGTCGCGGGAACCTCGATCTCGTGCGTGAGCTCGAACGGGCGCCCCATCGTCACTCCTCCTCTCGCCGACCGCGGGCCGTCGTCCGGTCCGGGTCGTGGTTCAGGCTCGGGTGGACGGCGACGATCACCCGGTGACCGCGGCCGCCCGTCGCGTGCTCGTCGTGGTACTTCCCGATCAACCTCGTGACGGCCGTCGCGAGCTCCTCGGCGAACGCGGCGCGATCCGCCGCCGAGGCGAACCGGACCTCGCCGTCCATGCCGAACGTCGCCAGGCGCTTCTTCGCGATCGTGGCGCCCGCGAGCAGCTGCCCCACCTCACGCACGACGCGGGCGGCGAGCGCGATCAGCCAGCGCGCCGACAGCCGGTCGGTCGAGCGGGAGGGGTCCGGCTGCACCGCCGCGAGCGCTGCCGGCGAGATCACGTACGACAGCGCCGTCGCCTGCAGGACCCGCTCCATCACGTTGCCCTTGCGGCGCTCCTCGACCAGCTCGACGAGGCCGTGACGCTCCAGCGTCCGCAGGTGGTAGTTCACCTTCTGCCGGGGCAGGCCGACCCGGGCGGCCACCGCGGTCGCCGAACCCGGCTCGACGAGCTCGGCCAGCAGCCGGGTCCGGATCGGGTCGAGCGAGGCCTCCGCCGCCGCCGGGTCGTCGATCACCGCCAGGTCGATCACGGACCCAGGCTACCCACCGACAACTTTTTTTGTCAAGCAGTTCAGCGCACTGGCGGGTTCGGCCACTACCCGGCGCGTCACAGAGCGGTGCGAACATACGTTCGTGCCGGGCGACGCCACGATCCTCCACGCCGACGCCGACTCCTTCTACGCGTCGGTCGAGCAGCGGGACGATCCGGGTCTGCGCGGCCGGCCGGTCATCGTCGGGATGGGCGTGGTGCTCGCGGCGAGCTACGAGGCGAAGGCGTTCGGCGTCCGCACGCCCATGGGCGGCGCCCAGGCGCGCCGGCTGTGCCCGCAGGCGGTCGTCGTGCGGCCTCGGATGGAGGCCTACAGCGAGGCCAGCAAGGCGATGTTCGAGGTGTTCGACGACACCACGCCGTTCGTCGAGGGGCTGTCGATCGACGAGGCCTTCCTGGATGTCGGCGGGCTCCGGCTGATCTCGGGAACGCCGACGGAGATCGCCGTGCGGCTGCGCCGCGACGTCCGCGAACGCGTCGGGATCCCGATCACCGTCGGGGTCGCGCGCACGAAGTTCCTCGCCAAGGTGGCCAGCGCGGTCGCCAAGCCCGACGGGCTGCTGGTGGTGCCACCCGATCGCGAGCTCGCGTTCCTGCACCCGTTGCCGGTCGAGGCGCTCTGGGGCGTGGGGCAGGTGACGGCGACCAAGCTCCACGACCGGGGGATCTCGACGGTGGAGCAGGTCGCGCACCTCGGCGAGGTGACGTTGGTCCGGATGCTCGGCCGCGCGGCCGGACGCCACCTCCACGCGCTCGCCCACAACCGCGATCCCCGCCCGGTCCAGGTCGGGCGTCGCCGGCGCTCGATCGGGACGCAGCGCGCGCTCGGCCGGCGGCGGCGGACGCCCGAGGACCTGGACGCCGACCTCCTCGCGCTCGTCGACCGCCTCACGCGCCGGCTCCGCAAGGCGCACCGGGTGTGCCGGACGGTGACGCTCCGGCTGCGGTTCGACGACTTCTCGCGCGCGACGCGGTCGCACACCGTCCCGGAGGCGACCGCCGACACCGAGACGATCCTCGGCGCGGCCAGGGAGCTGCTCGTCGCGGCCATCCCGATGATCCGCGAGCAGGGCATCACGTTGATCGGCCTGACCTTCACGAACCTGCACCGCGACGACGCGATCCAGCTCGCGCTGCCGTTCGACGGTCAGCCGCCCAGCACCCTCGACGCCACGCTCGACACCCTGCACGCCCGGTACGGGGCCGACGCGGTCACCCGGGCCGTGCTGCTCGGCCGCGCCCGGGGCGTCTCGGTCCCGCTCCTGCCCGACTGAGCGGCCGAGCGGTAGGCCCGGTGCTGATCGACCACGTCATCCGCGCTCCTCGCGGCGGCTCGTGAGGTAGGCGCCCGCGAGGACGAGCGCGGTGCCGATGAGCGAGATCGCCGCCACGGTCTCATCCAGGAAGACGACGCCCAGGAGGATCGCCACCACCGGCACGAGGTAGATCGCGACGGACCCCCTCGTGGCGCCGACGCGCCCGACGAGCGTCGTCATCGCCACGAACGCCAGGCCCGTGCCGAACAGGCCGAGGGCAGCGACGGCCAGGACGCTCGACCCCGCGAGCTCCGATCCCGGCAGGGACACGAGGGCGGCCGGCACGAGGACGACGAGCGCGACGATCTGCGCGCGCAGCAGCACGGGGAGCGCTCCGTAGCGCTGCTGCAGCGGGACGGCCACGTTGATCGCCACGCCGTAGCAGAGCACCGCGACGAGCACGAGCGCCGCCCCGAGCGCCGTGCCCTCCGCGCCTCGGGCCGCGGGCCAGAGCACGGCCACGACGCCGGCGAAGCCGATCGCGATGCCGGAGATCTGTCGGGCGGCGGGCGCGCGGCGGAGCAGGATCGCGGCCGTCACCGCCGCGAAGACCGGCACGGCGCCGTTGATCATCCCGGCGAGCGAGGAGTCGATCCACTGCTGCCCGATCGGGAACAGCAGGAGCGGCGCCCCCATCCACAACACGCCGAGGACGGCGACCCTCGGCAGGTCCGCCCGGTCGACGGGGCGGCGGGAGCCGGGCAGGAGCGCGAGCGTCAGCGCACCGACCGCCACGCGGCCGAACGCCACCAGGCCCGGACCGAGGTGCTCGAGCCCGATCTCGATCAGGACGAAGGACGATCCCCAGATCGACGCGATCGCGCAGAGCAGCGCCCACTCGCGCGGGCCGAACGCCTCCCGGCGTGTCCCGTGGGCGGTCTCGATCAGGGGTCGGCGGCTCACCACCCTATGATGGGGGCTCTCGCGCCGCCTCGCCGCCGGTCGACGACCCGATCCGTCGATGAGCGGACGCGGATCGGCGAGACCCACCGGAGGGGACGATGGCACCGAGGCGCGTCGAGGTCACCCGTCCCGACAAGGTCCTGTGGCCGGCGCTCGAGATCACGAAGCGGCGGTACGCCGAGTACCTCGGAGCCGTGGCCGACCGCATGCTGCCGTGGCTGCGCGAGCGCCCCCTCACGGTCGTCAGGGCGCCGGACGGCGTCGACGGCCAGCGCTACTTCCAGAAGGACACGCCCTCCTATGCCCCGTCGTGGATCCGCCGCGTCACGATCCCGGCGCCGAGCGCGAAGCGCGACGTCGCGTACACGGTGTGCAACGACGCTCCGACGCTCGCGTGGCTGGGGAACCAGGCCGCGCTCGAGTTCCATCCCGCGCCGGTCCGCCGCGACCGGCTCGATCGCCCGGACCTGCTCGTCGTCGACGTCGATCCGCCCGACGGGGCGTTCGACGCCGCCGTCGAGGTCGCGTTCCTGGTGCTCGAGGTGCTCGACGACCTCGGGCTCCGCCCCGTCGTCAAGACGACCGGCGGCAAGGGCCTCCACATCGTGGTCCCCCTCCAGCGGCACGTGTCGCCGGCCGAGCTCCGCGCCGCCGCCATGCGCCTGACGGAGATCGTCGAGCAGCGCCGTCCCGAGCTGGTGACCTCGGAGTTCCGCAAGGCCGACCGGCGGGGCCGCGTGATGCTCGACCCGTCGCGCAACGGCACAGGCGCGACGATCGTCGCTCCCTACTCCCCCCGCGCTCGCGCCGAGGCCACCGTCTCGTTCCCGGTCGTGCCCGAGGAGCTCCACTCGATCGTGCCGGGCGACCTCACGCTCGCGAGCGTGCCGGGCCGTCTGGACGCCGAGGGCCCGCGGCGGTGGGACGAGGCCGCGCAGGATCGTCAGCGCCTGCCGCCGGCCCTCCTCCGCGACTGAGCGGTGGGCGCCACGGCCGCGCCGTCCGATCCGATCGCCGACCGGACCCCGCGCGCGCCCATCAGGGCGGCGAGCGCCAGGCTCCCGATCGCCCACCGGCGCCGGCTCGCCCAGGCCTGGAGGCTCCGCGAGGTCGCGCGGTCGTCGAACGCCCCGTGCGCGCCGTGGTCGCCGGGGACGGGGGCGTGGAGGTTGGACGGGCGCTCCCGGTCGAGCGGCTCGTCGGTCTGCTGCGACCCGTAACCGGTCCAGCCGAGGTAGCGGTCGAGCAGGCCCGGCGCGATCCGGTTCGCGATCAACGCGGCGACCGTGGGCGCTCCGATCCACGTCTCGCGACGCGGGTGCTCGAGCGTCCACGCGATCGCCTCGGCGGCCACCTCGGGCTGGTAGATCGGCGGGACCGGCTGCGCCTCGTTCGGCAGGAACGACTTCACCCACCGGAACTGCGGCGTGTTCATCGCGGGCAGGTGCACCTCGCAGATCCGCACGGCGCTGCGCTCGTGGTGCAGCTCGGCGCGGACCGAGTCCGTGAACCCCTGGATCGCGTGCTTCGCCCCGCAGTAGGCGGACTGGAGCGGGATGCCGCGATACGCGAGCGCCGAGCCGACCTGCACGATCACGCCGCGGTCGCGCGGGAGCATCCGGGAGAGCGCCGCCCGGGTCCCGTTCACGTACCCGAGGTACGTCACCTCGGTCACGCGCCGGAAGTCCTCGGGCGGCACGTCGAGGAAGGCTCCGAACACGCCGGCCATCGCGTCGTTCACCCAGGCGTCGATCGGGCCGAGTGTCTCCTCGACGGCCGAGGCCGCCTCATCCACCGCGGTGGCGTCCGCGACGTCGGCCGGGACGGCGAACGCGCGGGCCCCGAGGGCCTCGGCCTCCTCCACCGCGGCCTTCAGCCCGTCCTCACCGCGCGCGAGAAGGCCGACGTCCCACCCGCGACGCGCGAGGTCTCGCACGACCGCGCGGCCGACGCCCGCCGACGCTCCCGTGACGACCGCGACGCGCGGGGACACGGGGCTCAGGCCGCGGCTCGCAGGTGCGTGGGGTCGCAGAGCACCGGCAAGGGGGAGTACGCCATCCGGTTACCACCTCCGCGAAGCGGGTACCCGGCCCGCGACCTGGGGAAACGCCGTGAGCCGCTCGGCCGGACGGGGTAGCACTCCTCCATGGGACTCCCGCGGATCGAGGACCACGGGCTGCTCGGCGACACCCGGACGGCCGCGCTGGTCTCGGACCGAGGGTCGGTCGACTGGATGTGCTTCCCCAGGTTCGACTCCGAGCCGGTCTTCGGAACGCTCGTCGCCGGCGAGCGCGGCGGGTCCTTCGCGCTGACGGTAGAGGACGCGGAGGTCGAGCGGCGCGCCTACATGGACGGGACGGCCACGATCGAGGCTGTGCACCGCGCCGGCGCCGCGACCGTGACGGCGACCGAGGGCCTCGTCCTCGACGTCCGGAGCGAGCTGCTCCCGCAGGCGCTGCTGGTGCGCGAGCTCGTGTGCTCGGGCGGCACCGCGCGGATCCGCATCCGGTTCGATCCGCGCGCCGGATGGTCGGGGTCGCCGTTCCGGGGCGGACGGCGCGCGGGCGCGCTCGTCCTGCACGGGAGACGGCTGACGCTGGCGCTCGTGACCTCGCCCGACCTTCCGATCCGTCCCGGCGAGGAGCTCGTCGTCCCGATCCACGACGGCGACCGGTGGATCCTGGCGCTCGGGCTGACCGACGGGCACCCGGCCGTCCTCGTCGATCCGGGGCTCGCCGCGCGGCACCTCCGCGCGACGGCCGATCGCTGGCGAGCCTGGGGCGAGGACCTCGAAGTCGGCGAGGTCGAGCCCGACCTCGTGCGCCGGAGCCTCCTGACGCTCCGGCTCCTCACCTACGCGCCGTCCGGCGCCCCGGTCGCGGCGCCGACGACCTCGCTCCCCGAGGTCCCGGGCGGCGACGCGAACTGGGACTACCGGTTCGCGTGGATCCGCGACGCGAGCCTCGGGACGGGGGCGTTCCTCGGGGCCGGGCTCCGAGCGGAGGCGGACGCCTTCCTCGCGTGGATGCTGCACGCCGGCCGTCTGACGCGCCCCCGCCTCCACGTCGCCTACGACGTCCTCGGCCGCGTCTCCACGATGTCGGAGCGGACGATCGACGGGCTCCCCGGCTACGCGGGATCGCGACCGGTCCGGGTCGGCAACGAGGCGTTCGAGCAGCTCCAGCTCGATGCGTACGGCTGGATGCTCGACGCCGGATGGAGCCTGGCGAGCGCCGGGGGCGAGCTCGTCCGCGAGACCCGGCGCTCGATGTGGGGTCACGCGGACCTGATCGCCGACCGCTGGCGCGAGCCCGATCATGGGATCTGGGAGCTCCGCGGCGAGCCGCGGCACTACGTGCACTCCAAGGCGATGGCCTGGGTGGCCCTGGACCGGGCGATCCGCCTGGCGTCCCGGTACCGGGTCGGCGACCGGCGGGTTCGACGATGGGCGGAGGAACGCGAGCGCGTCCTCACCGAGATCGACGACCGGGGGTTCGACGAGCACCTCGGCGCGTACGTCCAGTCCTTCGACGGCGGCACGCCGGACGCCGCGGCGCTGCTGCTTCCCGTCTGGGGGCTGGCGCCCGCCGACGACCCGAGGATCGAGCGGACGATCCGCGCCGTCCGGCGCGAGCTCGGGGCGGGGGGCCCGCTGCTCTACCGCTTCCCGCCGGAGGGCGAGGGGGCGTTCGTCGCGTGCTCGTTCTGGCTCGTCCAGGCGCTCGCGATGGCGGGCCGCCTCGAGGAGGCCGACGAGCTGTTCGTCGAGACCTGCCGGCTCGCGACGCCGCTCGGGCTGTTCGCCGAGGAGATCGATCCGGCCACGGGCGGCCACGTCGGCAACTTCCCGCAGGCGCTCTCGCACTCGGCGCTGGTGCAGGCCGCGTTCGCGCTGCGGGCAGCCGGCGCTACGGCCGAAGGAAGCCCCCGAGGATCGCCCCGTACAGCACGTGCGCGAGGAGGGTGACGATCGGCGTCTCTCGCCCGTAGTGCAGCGCCAGCGGCCCCGGGGGCTCGAGCAGGGCGAGGTCCGGCCCCGACCGCTCGGTCGACATGCGCGGGTGGACGGCGGTGGCCATCGGCAGGAGCACCGTGAGCGCGAGCAGGCCGTGCAGGAGCCCGAATGCGGCGCCCATCCACCACTCGGCCCGGCCGATCGAGGAGAACGCCCCCGCGTACAGGAGCGCGAAGACCTGGCCGTTGACGAGGTGGATCAGGAACCCCGCGAACCTGGCGAGATCCGGTTTCTGGGTGACGAACAGGCCGAGGATCAGCGGCAGGTCCATCCTCGACAGGCCGGTGAGCTGCGCGGCCACCATCGTTCCGGTGAGCACGGTCGTGGCGACCAGCCCGAACACGACCCACCCCGTCCAGTCCACCTCCCAGCCATACCCAGCCGCGGCCCGATCGACCCGGGGCGGGGGTGACTGGCTCGGGCGCCGCCGAGCCGCTAGCGTTGGCGCTTCCGTGGACAGGGGGAACGTATGAGGCACGCTCCGAGCACCGACCACAACGCAGGCCCGCGCACCGGGGGAGGCAGAGGCCATCGACCGTGGCGGGTCGCCGCCCTCCTCGTCGCCCTGCCGCTGGCGGTCGGGGCGTGTTCGTCGGACGACGAGCCGGACATCTGCGAGGACCTCCGCAGCTTCCAGGCGACGCTGCAGAGCGTGCTCTCGGTCAACGTCACCAGCCAGGGACCCGACGAGGTCGCCGATCAGGTCGAGCTCGCCAAGGGGACGCTGCAGACCGTTCGGGAGGACGCGGCCGAGGTCTTCGCCGACGACCTCGCCGCGGTCGAGTCCTCGCTGAACGAGTTCGAGAGCCTCATCGAGGACCTGCAGGCCGGCACGCCGGTCTCCGACCTCGCGGTCGACATCGACGAGACGGCCTCGGGTCTGCGGACGGCGCTCGACGGGCTGGTCGAGACGGCGCGGGCTCAGGACTGCGACCTGGGCTCCTGAGACCGAGCGTTCGCGTCCGTCAGGCCTTCGACTTGCGGATCGAGGTCACCAGGCCCTGCTTCACGATGACCTTGTAGTTGCCGTTCGCGAGGTTCGCGTCGTCGGAGTCGGTGCTCGCCAGGAGCTTGGCGAACTGGCTCAGCGACAGGTCCGAGCCCCCCGCCGTGATCGTGACGTCGTCGGCCACCTGCGCCACGCGGAACAGCCCACCCGCGTTGAACACGATCACCCTGGCCGGGGAGGTCTTCGCGCCGAGCACCGGTCCGACGTAGGTGCCGTTCTCCAGAACGAGCTCACCCACCTGCGCGAGCTGCGCCTGCGCGTCCTGCAGCTGGGCCTGGGTCGTCGCCAGCTCCTCTTGCGTCGACGCGAGCTGATCCTGCGTGTCGGCGAGGGACGCTTCCGCCTCGGCCGCCTGCTCCTCTGCCTCGGCCCTCGCCTCCTCCGAGTCCTCGAGGGCCGACTGCGTCGTCTCGAGCTCGGCTTCCAGGTCGGCCACCTGTTGCTCGAGGTCGGCGATCTCCTGGTCCGTGTCCGAGGAGCCATCGCACGCGGCGAGTCCGAGCGTCAGGATCAACGCGCACACCGCGAGGACCTTCGCTCGGGAACCGGTCATCCGACGCATCGGATCTCCTTTCGCATGTCGGGACGGCCGGGCGCGACGGCGGCTACCCATCGTCCTCCGCCTCCAGCGCTCGGCGAGCCTGCGCGTTCGCGGCACGGACCTCGTCGGAGATCTCGGGCCACGACAGGTCGAGCGATCCGATCGTCTCGATGAGGATGCGCGCCACCATCGCCTGCATGACCTTCTTGTTGTCCGCGGGGATCACGTACCAGGGAGCCCAGGTCGTCGACGTCGCCGTGATCGCGTCCTCGAAGGCCGCCATGTAGGCGTCCCAGTGGGCGCGCTCCGCGACGTCCGAGGCGCTGAACTTCCACTCCTTGCCCCGCGTGTCGAGCCGGGCCAGGAAGCGGCGCTTCTGCTCGGCCCTCGAGACGTGGAGGAAGAACTTGACGACCTTCGTCCCGCTGCGGTCCAGGTGACGCTCGAACGCGTTGATGTCGTCGAACCGCCCCCGCCAGAACGCCTTCCCGCGTGGGCCCGGCGGGAGCTTCTGGGCCTCGAGCCACTCCGGATGCACCCGGACCGCGACGACCTCCTCGTAGTGCGAGCGGTTGAAGATCCCGATCCGGCCCCGCTCCGGCAGCGCCTTGCTGATCCGCCACAGGAAGTCGTGGTCGAGGTCCTCGCTCGAGGGCTGCTTGAACGAGACGACCTGGACCCCCTGCGGGTTCACGCCCGACATCACGTGCTCGATCGTCGAGTCCTTCCCGGCGGCGTCCATCGCCTGGAACACGACGAGCAGCGCGTACGTGTCGCTCGCCCACAGCAGCTCCTGCGCGTCGGCGAGCTCCTTCACCCCCTCCTTCAGGATGTCCTTCGCGGCGGCCTTGAGCTTCGACCCCGAGAGCTGCTCGTACGTCGCTCCACCGGTCCACGCCGTGTCCCGCTCGGCGAGGCCCGCGGGTGAGCCGGGCGCGACCAGCAGGCGCTCGCGGATCTCCTCGCCGCGGCTCACGCGTCGATCATCGCCCGGCGCTTCAACGCCTCGTACTCCTCGGCGGAGATCTCCCCGGCGTCCCGGAGCGCGGCGATCTTGGCGACCTCGTCGGCCGCCGAGTAGCCGGCGGCGCGGCGCTGGCGCTCGTACGTCCGCGCCGCGATCTGGCGGTCCTGCTCAGTCATCCGCGGCCGCGAGATCACGGAGACGAGGATCCCGAGGAAGGGCAGAACGAAGATCAGGAAGATCCAGCCCGCCTTTCCCCAGCCCGAGATGTCGTTGCGCCGGAAGATGTCGCCGAAGACCGAGATGAACATCCAGATGACCATGAACCAGTAGAAGAAGGCGAGCATCGCCCAGAGCACCTCGCCGAGGTCCATCCCGCATCCCTCCCTTCATCGCCGGATCGCCGGCGACGCGATCTCAGTGACCGACGGACGGTGGCACGGCCGGACGGTCG
>DATBMU010000007.1:0-11767 GCA_036554665.1 Actinomycetota bacterium
AGCCTGTGCTTCCTGGGCCCTCCGGGCGTCGGCAAGACGAGCCTGGGCCGCTCCATCGCCTCGGCCATGGGCCGCAAGTTCCACCGCCTGAGCCTCGGCGGGATGCGCGACGAGGCCGAGATCCGCGGGCACCGTCGCACCTACGTGGGCGCGCTGCCCGGGCGCATCGTGCGGGCGCTCAAGGAGGCCGGCACGAAGAACCCGGTGATGATGCTCGACGAGGTCGACAAGGTCGGCGCCGACTGGCGCGGCGATCCGTCGAGCGCGTTGCTCGAGGTGCTCGACCCGGCGCAGAACCACACGTTCCGCGACCACTACCTCGAGGTCGACCTCGACCTGTCCGAGGTGCTGTTCATCTCGACCGCGAACGTCTCCGAGACGATCCCCGGCCCGCTGCTCGACCGGATGGAGGTGATCCGGCTCGACGGCTACACGGAGGACGAGAAGGTCGCGATCGCGCGCGACCACCTGCTCCGCCGTCAGGAGGAGCGCAACGGCCTGAACCCCGGCGAGGTGGTCGTCACCGACGACGCGATCCGGCGGATCGTGGCCGACTACACGCGCGAGGCCGGCGTCAGGAACCTCGAGCGCGAGCTCGGCAAGGCGCTCCGCAAGGTCGCGACCAAGCTCGCACGCGGCGACGCTGGGGCGCCGATCACGGTGGACGTCGCGGACGTGCGTGAGCACCTCGGCCGCCCCCGGTTCTTCTTCGAGGCGGCCGATCGCACCAGTGTTCCCGGCGTCGCGACCGGCCTGGCCGTGACGGGGACCGGCGGCGACGTCCTGTTCATCGAGGCGACGCGCCTGGAGGGCGGCGAGCACCAGGACGGACTGGTCCTCACCGGTCAGCTCGGCGACGTGATGAAGGAGTCGGGGCAGATCGCGCTCAGCTATGTGCGGTCGCACGCCGCCGAGCTCGGGATCGACGCGTCGAGGCTCGGCGGGCGGTTCCACGTCCACGTGCCGGCGGGCGCGGTCCCCAAGGACGGCCCGAGCGCCGGCGTGACGATGGTGACCGCGATCGCATCGCTGCTCGCCGACACGCCGGTGAAGAGCACCGTCGGCATGACCGGCGAGGTCACGCTCCAGGGCCGCGTGCTCCCGATCGGCGGCGTGAAGCAGAAGGTCCTCGCGGCGCACCGCGCCGGGCTGAAGGACGTCGTCCTGCCCAAGCGGAACGAGGGCGACCTCGACGACGTCCCCGAGCAGGTCCGCGAGGAGATCGCGTTCCACCCGGTCGAGACGATCGACGAGGTCCTCGCGATCGCCCTCGAGCGGGCCGACGCTACGCCGGTCACGACCGTCCCTTGAGCCTTCGGCGCACGGCGTTCCGCGCGTCCGGCATAAGCTGCGCAAGTGAGGATCGCGGTCTTCGGAGCGAGCGGCCGGACCGGCCGGCAGGTGGTCGAGCAGGCGCTCGAGCGCGGTCATGACGTCACGGCGTTCGTGCGCGACCGATCGAAGCTCGGGGTCGAGCACGAGCGGCTCCGGGTCGTCGAGGGCGACGCGCGCGATCGCGATGCGGCCGCGACGGCGCTCGACGACGCCGAGGCGGCGATCTCGGTCCTGGCGCTGATGTCGCCCGACCGCGAGCCCGAGCACTCGGAGGCCACGGGGACGATCGTCGGTGCGGCCGAGGAGGCCGGCGTCCGCCGCATCGTCGTGACCGCGAACAACGACGTCCTGTCCGACCGCGAGCTGACGGGCGAGTACGCGGCGATGGGGCGCGAGCACCGGCGCAATCGGGCGACGCTGGAGGCGAGCGGCCTCGACTGGACGATCGGCGCCTCACCCCGGGTGACCGACGACCCGCCGACCGGCGCCTACGAAGCCGTCCCCGACGCGAAGGGTCCAGGCAAGCGCCTGGGCGCCGCGGACTTCGCGACGTTCACGCTCGACGCGCTCGGGCGCGACGACTGGGTCGGTCACGTCGTCGGTGTGTCCGCTCCCGCCTGATCCGCGACCCCTGCGACGCATTACCATCCCGGCAGTCGTTCGAAGGGGAAGCGCGTGAGGGCTCTCGTCGCGGCGCCCGCCGCGCCGGGCGGGATCGAGATCCGGGACGTCGCCGAGCCCGAGCCGCGTCCGGACCACGCCGTCGTCGAGGTGCGCGCCGTCTCGCTGAACCGGGGCGAGTGCATCGCGCTCCGGGCGGCGGACGACGGGTGGCGGCCGGGGTGGGACCTCGCCGGCGTCGTCGCCCGGGGCGCGGCCGACGGCACCGGGCCGCCCGCCGGCGCCCGGGTCGTGGGGTGGGCGAACGGCGGCTCCTGGGCCGAGCGGGCGGCGGTCCGCTCCGACCACCTCGCCGAGATCCCGACCGTCCTGTCCGTCGAGACGGCCGCGACCCTGCCCGTCGCCGGGCTGACGGCGGTCGGCGTCCTGTCGGTGACCGGGTCGCTCCTCGGCCAGCGCGTCGCGATCACGGGGGCGGCCGGCGGCGTCGGCCGGTTCGCGATCCAGCTCGCGCATCTGGCCGGCGCGCACGTCACGGCGATCGTGGGTCGCGCCGAGCGAGCGGCCGGGCTGCAGGAGCTCGGCGCGCACGAGGTCGTCGTGGGCAGCGACGGCGCGGGGGACCCCTTCGACCTCGTGATCGAGTCGGTGGGCGGCGCGTCGCTCGCGTGGGCCATCGAGCGGCTCGCGCCCGAGGGCGTGATCGTCTCGTTCGGGAACTCGTCGAACGAGCCGGCCACGTTCGACCCACGGACCTTCTACCGCAAGGGGGCGCCGGAGATCGTCGGCTACTTCGTGACGCACGAGCTCCTCGAGGGGCGGATCGGGTCGTCGCGGCTCGCCGCCCTCGCGGCCCTGGTGACCGAGGGCCGATTGCGGTCGCCGATCGATCTCCGCGCGCCGTGGGAGGAGGCCGCGGGCGCGATCGAGGCCCTGATGGACCGGCGCGTGAACGGCAAGGCCGTCCTCACCGTCGGCCCGTAGGCTGGGGGACGTGCTCGAGCTGCTCGGGTTGTCCCGCAGGTTCGGCGACGTGGTGGCGCTCGACGACGTCTCGTTCTCGGTCGCCGAGGGCGAGATGGTCGGTTTCGTCGGGCCGAACGGCGCCGGCAAGACCACCGCGATGCGCATCGCGCTCGGCGTCCTGGCGCCCGACGCCGGGCAGGTGCGCTGGCGCGGGGCGCCGGTCGACGCCGGGATGCGGCGCCGGTTCGGCTACATGCCGGAGGAGCGCGGGCTCTACCCGAAGATGCGCGTGCTCGACCAGCTCGTGTACCTCGCCCGGCTGCACGGGCTCACGGCCGACGAGGCGCGGACGCAGGCCGAGCGGACGGCGGGGATCCTCGGCGTCGCCGATCGATCCAGGGACCGGACCGAGGCGCTGTCGCTCGGCAACCAGCAGCGCGTGCAGCTCGCGGCCGCGCTGGTGCACGGCCCGGAGGTGCTCGTGCTGGACGAGCCGTTCAGCGGGCTGGATCCCGTCGGCGTGGACGTGCTCTCCGGCGTGCTCCGCGAGCAGGCCGCCGGCGGCGTCCCCGTGGTCTTCTCCAGCCACCAGCTCGACCTCGTCGAGCGCCTGTGCGAGTCCGTCGTGCTGATCGACCGCGGGCGGATCGTGGCCGCCGGCAGGATCGCCGATCTGCGAGCCGCCGATCCACGGCGGCTCGTGCGGGTCGAGGTCGCGGGGGCGCCGCCCGGATGGCTCGACGCCCTCGGGGGCGTCCGCGTGCTCGAGTCGCTGCCGGCGGGGGCGATCGTCGAGCTCCTGGACCACTCGCGCGGCGCCGACGTGCTCGACGCGGCCCGCGCCGCGGGGGAGGTCCGGCACTTCAGCGTCGTCCAGCCGAGCCTGTCCGAGATCTTCCGCACGGCGGTCGGCGCATGAGCGCGCTCGAGCGCGGCGAGCCGCGCGGCATGTGGGCGATCGTCGCGCGGCGCGAGTTCGTGGAGCGCGGCAGGGACAAGGGGTTCCTGATCTCGACGGCGATCACCCTGCTGATCCTGGTCGGCATCATCGTCATCACCGCGATCTTCAACCGCGGGACCACGTTCGACCTCGTGGTGGCGGGGGAGGGGTCGCGGGAGATCGCCGACCAGGTCGTGATCGCCGCGGACGCGCTCGAGATCGAGGTCACGATCCGGACCGCCGCGGACGCCGAGGCCGCCGCGCGGGCGGTGCGCGACGGGGAGGTCGACGCGGCGCTCGTGGACGGCGAGCGGATCGTGGTCGAGTCCGAGCCGCCCGCCCAGCTGGTGGCCGTGATCCAGGCGGTGGCGCTCCGCGAGCGATCGCGTGCGGCGCTCGCCGCCGCCGGGCTCTCGGAGCAGGAGGTCCTCGACGCCCTCGACCAGCCGCCGCTGCCCGTCGAGGCGCTCGAGCCGATCGACGACCGGCGACGCGAGAACTCCACGGTCGCGTTCGTCGGCGTCCTGGCGCTCTATGGGCAGATCTTCGCGTACGGCTACTGGGTGGCGGCCGGCGTCGTGGAGGAGAAGTCCTCCCGGGTGGTGGAGGTGCTGCTCGCCACGCTCCGACCCTCGCAGCTGTTGCGCGGCAAGATCCTGGGGATCGGCGTGCTCGGGCTCGTGCAGCTGCTGTTGATCGGCCTCGTGGGACTGCTCACCGCGCAGGCGATGGGGTCGCTCGAGTTCCCCTCCGGGGCGGTGGCGACGATCGGCATCGTGCTCGTGTGGTTCGTGCTCGGGTTCTTCTTCTACGCGGGCCTGTTCGCGGTGGCCGGGGCGATCGTCACGCGGCAGGAGGACCTGCAGACGACGATGACCCCTCTCACGATCGTGATCGTGGCGTCGTTCTTCATCGGCATCAGCGCGACCGGCGATCCGTCGTCGACCCTGGCCGTGGTCGCCTCGTACCTGCCGCCGTCGGCTCCCCTCGTGATGCCGTCGCGGATCGTGCTCGGCGAGGTGAGCGTATGGGGCGCGCTCCTGTCGGCGGCCATCTCGATCGCGGCGACGATCGCGCTCGTGCCGATCGCGACGAAGATCTACTCACGCGCCGTGCTGCAGAGCGGGAGGGTCCGGATCCGCCAGGTGCTGCGCGCCGAACGCGCGTGACCCGGGGCGCTCACCCCTGACCGGAGGGCATCAAGCAGAACTCGTTGCCCTCGGGGTCGCGCATCACGCGCCACCGGAAGCCCTCCTCCTCGTGATCCTGGACGCGGGCGCCGCCGAGCGACTCCACGAGCCGTGTGACGCCGTCGAGATCGTCGATCCGGAGGTCGACGTGCGCCCGGTTCTTCGTCACCTTGGGCTCGGGCACGCGCTGGAACGCCATCGCCACCGCGTCCTCGCTCGGGCGGGCGAGCATCACGAAGTCCGCGCCGAACGTGCCCCGGACCTCGAGGCCGAGGACCCGCGACCAGAAGCCGGCGAGGGCGTCGGGGTCGTGGCAGTCGACGGTCACGTACCAGACGTGCGCGGGTCGGGCGGTCACGGCTCCTCCCTTCGGGCCTTCCGCCTCCGCCTACGCGCCGGAGGCCGGCGCCGGGTGGCGGCTTCCTGCCCTGCCAGCCCTCGGTGGCACGCCACCTCGGTGGCTCTGTCAGCCCTCGTGGCCCGGTCAGCCCTCGGTGGCACGCGGCACGAGGCAGAACTCGTTGCCCTCGGGGTCGGCCATGATCCGCCAGTGGATGCCCGCCGCCTGGTGATCGGCCACGCGCGCCCCCCCGTGCTGGCGGACCCACCGGGTCGAGGCCTCGAGGTCCTCGACCTCGATGTCGACGTGGACGCGGTTCTTCGTGACCTTCGCCTCGGGAACGCGCTGGATCCCGATCGAGGGCCCGTGCTCCCCGCTGCGCAGGAAGACGAACCGGCCGTCGTCGAAGCGGTACTCCACGTCCGTGTCGAGCAGCGCGCTCCAGAAGCGCGCGACCGTCTCCGGATCGCGCGCGTCGATCATCACGTGCGAGATCCGCCGTCCCGTCACGCGACGAGCTCCCCGCACATCTCGTCGAAGACCCGCGAGTGCGCGTCGACGTCGTCCTCGCCGGTCGCAGGCGACATCAAGGCCATGTTGTGGAAGGGCGTGAGCAGGATGCCGCGGTTCAGCGCGTACAGGTGGGTGAAGCGCGCGAGCTCGTGGTCGTCGGCCGCGGCCGCCTCGCCGCCGTTGCGCGGGGGCGCCGGCGTGAACCAGTACTCGGCGCGACATCCCAGGCGCTGGACGTCCCACGGGAGCCCGTGGCGGTCGATCGCCTCCTTCACGCCGGCGGCCCAGCGCTCGCCGAGCGCGATCATCCGGTCGAACGCGTCGTCGGTCAGGACGTGCTCGAGCGTGGCCCGCATCGCCGCGAGGCTGAGCGCGTTGCCGGAGAGCGTGCCGCCGATCCCGCCCACGTCCGTCGTGGGTAGCGAGTCCATGAAGGCCTGCGCGCGCTCGGCGACCTCGGCGCTCATGCCGTAGCACGCGGCCGGGACGCCGCTCGCGAGTGGCTTGCCGATCGTGAGGAAGTCGGGCTCGAGCCCCCACGCTCGCGTGGCGCCGCCGGGGCCCGCGCAGATGCAGTGCGTCTCGTCGATCACCAGGTAGGTGCCGTGGCGCCGGGTCAGCTCGCGGAGGGCGTCGTGGTAGCCCGGGTCGGGCAGGACGATGCCGATGTTCGTGAGCGCCGGCTCGGCGAGCACGCACGCGACGTCGCCGTGCGCGAGCGCGGCCTCGAGCGCCTCCAGGTCGTTGAACTCGACCACGCGCGTGGTCTCGGTCGGGTCGACGGGCGGCCCGATGCTCCCGGGGCGCTCTCCGGGCACGCCGTCCTCGATCGTGACGATCGTCTCGTCCACGGAGCCGTGGTAGCAGTAGTTGAAGACCAGGATCTTCGGGCGGCCGGTGATCGCCCGCGCGAGCCGGATCGTGAAGCGGTTCGCGTCGGTGGCGGTGAGGCAGAACTGCCAGAAACGGAGCCCGAACCGCCGCTCCATCTCGGCCCCGACCCAGATCGAGTCCTCGGTGGGCAGCATCAGCGTGATGCCCTTGGAGGCCTGCTCGGCGATCGCGTCGACGGCCGCCTTCGGTGCGTGTCCGGTCATGCCGCCGGTGTCGCCGAGGCACAGGTCGACGTACTCGCGACCGTCGACGTCGCGGAACCGCGCGCCCTCGGCCTCGGCGACGAACACCGGGAAGGGCCCCGCCCACTCGGTCATCCACGGCATCGGGACGCCGGCGAGGAGGTTCCGCTTCCCGCGCTCGAAGAGCTCGCGCGATCGTGGGTGCTGCTCCTCGAACGACGTGAGCTCGCGCGCCATCAGATCGTGCAGGCGAGCGCGGTCGAGACGTGCCTCCATGCGGCCTCCTCCTCGCCCGCCCACGGCGGGTGCGGGCGGCAGCCTACGAGGTCGCGCGCGAGCCCGTCAGCCCGGCCCGCACGGTGCCGTCATCCCTCGGCGGGCCGGTACCGCAGGTACCGCGGAGACCACATCATCGCGTCCACGGCGGGCTCGATCTCGTCGTCGTGCAGGTGCCGCCCCACGCCGGCGTCGCGGGCCGCCTTCACCACGGCGACGGCGACCGCGCGGGAGACCGCCCGGAGCTCGGACTGGTGCGGGTAGATCGCCCCCTGCGCCAGGCGCTCGCCGGACACGACCGACGCCATCGCCGCCGCGGCGACCAGGAACATCTCGTCCGTCACCTCGCGCGCCTCCGCGACCACGGCCCCGAGCCCGATCCCCGGGAAGCAGAACGCGTTGTTGGCCTGGCCGATCACGTGGGTCCGCTCGCCGCGGACGACCGGCGGGAACGGGCTGCCGGTCGCGACGATCGCGCGCCCGCGCGTCCAGTCCAAGATGTCCTCCGGCAGGGCCTCGGTCTTCGACGTCGGGTTCGACAGCGGCATGATGACGGGCGCTCGCGCGTGCGCGGCCATCTCCCGGATCGCGACCTCGGTGAACGTCCCGGGGGTCCCGCTCGTCCCGATGAGGAACGTCGGCCGGACGTGCTTGACGACCTCCTCGAGCCCGTAGGTCTCGCCGGCCTCGAACCCGTAGGCGGCCATCTCCTCGGGACCGAGCGCGAGTTCCTCCTTGTCGGCGTCGAGCGGGTCGCGGCCGAGGTACGTGAGCCCGCGGGAATCGAGCTGCACGATCGAGCGCCGGATGTCCTCCTCGGCGACGCCCTCCGCGCGCATCTGCGCGCGCACGAGCCGGGCGATGCCGATACCGGCGGCGCCCGCGCCGAGGAACACGAACCGCTGCGCCTCCAACGGGTCATCGAGGAGGCGGAGCGCCGTCGAGATGCCGCCCATGACGACCGCCGCCGTGCCTTGGATGTCGTCGTTGAAGCTCGTGATCCGGTGCCGGTACCGGTCGAGCAGCCGGATCGCGTTGTGCTGCTTGAAGTCCTCCCACTGCAGCACCGCGTGGGGGAAGACCGACAGGACGCCCTCGACGAACGCCTCGATGAACTCGTCGTAGGCGGGCCCACGCAGCCGCGGCTGGCGGTGCCCGAAGTAGTCCGGGTCGTTCAGCAGCGTCTCGTTGTCCGTCCCGACGTCGAGCGAGACCGGCAGCGTGATCGCCGGGTAGATGCCGGCGCCCGCCGTGTAGAGCGCGAGCTTGCCGACCGGGATCCCCATCCCGCCGGCTCCCTGGTCGCCGAGCCCGAGGATGCGCTCGTTGTCGGTGACCACGATCAGCCGGACGTCCTCGTTCCGGGCGTTCAGGAGCAGCTCGGGGATGCGGTCGATGTCGTCGGGCGTGAGCCACAGCCCGCGCGAGCGGCGCATGATGTGGCTGTACTCCTGGCACGCGCGGCCGACCACCGGCGTGTAGACGATCGGCATCAGCTCCTCGAGGTGCTCGAGCAGCAGCCGGTAGAAGAGGGTCTCGTTGCGGTCCTGGAGCGCCGCGAGGCCGATGAACCGCTCGAGGTCGTCGCCCTTGCGGCGGTTCTTCTCGATCTCGAGCGCCACCTGCTCCTCCAGCGTCCGGACGCGCGGCGGCAGCAGGCCGCGCAGGCCGAAGGTCTCGCGATCCTGCTCGGTGAACGCGGTGTCCTTGTTCAGGAGCGGCTGCTCGAGCAGCTGGTGCCCGCGCCACGGGACCGGCACGGGCTCCGTGCCGGTCCGCAGCGCCTCGACCCACGCGTGCTCGGCGGCCCGCTCCGGCGCGAGCGCGATGCTCATGCGGCGGCCACCTCCCTCGCGGGCAGCTTGGAGAGCTCGTCGACGACGCCCCCGATCACCGTCTTCGCGTCGCCGAAGAGCATCTGGGTCTTCTGGAGGTAGAACAGCTCGTTGTCCACGCCAGCGAAGCCGGAGCGCATCGAGCGCTTGACCACGATGATCGACGCCGACGTGTCGACGTCGAGGATCGGCATCCCGTAGATCGGGCTCGCGGTGTCGGTGCGCGCCGCCGGGTTCACGACGTCGTTCGCGCCGATCACCAGGACGATGTCGGTCTGCGGGAACTCGGGGTTGATCGCCTCGAGGTCGTGGAGCTGGTCGTAGGGGACGTTCGCCTCCGCGAGCAGGACGTTCATGTGCCCCGGCATGCGCCCCGCGACCGGATGGATCGCGAACTTGACGTCGACGCCGCGCTTGAGCAGCGCGTCGGCGAGCTCGCGGACCTTGTGCTGGGCCTGCGCGGCCGCCATCCCGTAGCCGGGAACGATCACGACCGTGCGGGCCGCGTCGATCAGGAACGCGGTCTCCTCGGGGTCGACGCTGCGGACGGGTCGCTGCTCGATCGCGCCGCCCGTCGTGTCCTCGGCGCCGAACCCGCCGAACAGGACGTTGGTGAACGACCGGTTCATCGCCTTGCACATGATGATCGAAAGGATCAGACCGCTCGATCCGTCGAGCGCCCCGGCGATGATCAGCAGCTTGTTGTTCAGGACGAAGCCCATCATCGCGGCCGACAGGCCGGCGTAGCTGTTCAGCAGGGAGATGACCGTCGGCATGTCGGCGCCGCCGATCCTGATCACGAGCATCACGCCGAACACGAGCGAGACGCCGATGATGATCGGGAACAGGAACGTGAGGCTGGCGTCGTAGACGAGGAGCCCCACCATCACGAGCGCGGACGCGAGGATCGACAGGTTGACGATGTTCTGCCCGCGGTAGACCCACGGCCGGTCGCGGACGATCCCCTGCAGCTTGCCCGCGGCGACGAGCGAGCCGGTGAAGGTCAGGAACCCGAGGACGACCTCGAGGCCGAGCGCGATCATCGTGCTCGCGTCGGCTCCCTGCCCGGACAGGTAGAACTCCGCCGTCCCGACGAGGCCGGCCGCGAGCGCGCCGAACGCGTGGGAGAGCGCGGTCCGCTGCGGCACCGCGGTCATCGGGACGAGCAGCCCGAGCGGCAAGCCGACCAGCGACCCGGCGACGATCGCGACCAGGATCCACTGGAACTCGATGATCCGGAAGTCGAAGAGCGTCGCGACGACGGCGACGAGCATCCCGATCTCACCGGTCCGCACGCCGCGCCGGGCGGTGGTGGGGTGCGAAAGCCACTTCAGCGACAGGACGAAGCAGCTGCCCGCGAACAGGTACGCGAGCGGGATCATGGTGTCGTTCATGAAGTCGCTCACGCCGACACCCCCTTGGGCGCGGTGTCGGTGGGCTTGTCCGCCGGCCGCTCACGGCGGCGGAACATCTTGAGCATCCGGTCCGTGATCAGGAAGCCCGAGACGATGTTCGTCGTCGACGCGAAGACCGCGATCGCGCCCAGGATCGTCGCGTAGGTCGCCTCACCGGCGCCGGCGAAGATCAGGGACGCCACGATCGAGATCGCCGACAGCGCGTTCGTGAGCGACATCAGCGGGGTGTGCAGCAGCCCGGGGACCCGGGTGATCACCGCGTAGCCGAGGAACGACGACAGGACGAAGATGTAGAGGCTGATCTCGAGGGCATCAGACATGCTGCACCTCCTCGAGCGCGTCGATCACTCGCTTGTTCACGATCTCGCCGTCGCGGGTCACCAGGGTGCCCTTGACGATCTCGTCCTCCTCGTCGATGTGGAGGACGCCGTCCTTCACGAGCAGCAGGAGGAACGCGGTGACGTTCTTCGCGTACATCTGGCTCGCCTCGAAGGGAACGGACGAGGCCAGGTTCGTCGGCCCGAGGATCGTCACGTGGTTCTCGGTGACCACCCGCCGGTTCGGGCGAGTGAGCTCGCAGTTGCCCCCGCGCTCGGCCGCGCAGTCCACGATGACCGACCCCGGCGGCATGCCGGCCACGGCCTCGGCCGTGATCAGCGTCGGAGCCCGCTTGCCGGGGATCAGCGCCGTCGTGATGACGGCGTCGACGCCCGCGACCACCTGCGCCATCAGCTCCTGCTGGCGGCGGTAGAAGGCCTCGCCGAGCTCCCGGGCGTACCCCGCCTGGTCCTCGGCGTCGCCGGGCTGGAGCGGGAGCAGCACGGCACGGCCGCCGAGGCTCTCGATGTCCTCCTGTGCGGCCGGCCGGACGTCGTAGGCCTGGACGACCGCCCCGAGCCTGCGGGCCGTGGCGATCGCCTGGAGCCCGGCCACGCCGGCTCCGATCACGAAGACCTGCGCCGGGGGCACCGTGCCCGCGGCCGTGGTCAACATCGGGAACATCTTCGGGAGCCGGTCGGCGGCGAGCAGCACGGCCTTGTAGCCGATCGCCGTGGCCTGTGACGAGAGCACGTCCATGCTCTGCGCGCGCGTGATGCGCGGCATGAAGTCGAGCGCGAACCCGATCACCTTGTGGTCGGCGGCCTGCCGGACGCCCGTCGGGCAGACGAGCGGGTCGGCCATGCCGGCGATGACCTGATCGGGGCGGAACCGTTCGATGTCGTCCCGGCCTTCGTCCGGGTTCATGCCGCAGGTGCGCAC
>DATBMU010000012.1:0-27827 GCA_036554665.1 Actinomycetota bacterium
ACATCTCGGCCGCCTCCTCTTCGGGCATGCTCGACGTGTCGTCGAACAGCTCCTGCGAGAACCCGAGGATCCGGCTGCCCATCACGTGCATCGCGTGGTGCATGAGGTCGACCGAGAAGCCGCCGGCCAGGAACACGCCCATCATCGAGTCGAAGTAGGCGACGACGGTCGGGGTCGGCTCGCCGCGCGACTCGAGCACGCGGGAGGCCCACGGGTGGCGGAGCAGCGCCCGGCGGGCGGACAGGATGCGCTCGCGCATCGTCGCCTTCCAGTCCGCGCCCTCGATCGGCGGGTCGATCTCGCCGACGACGACGTCGATCATCCCGTCGAGGAGTTCGTCCTTGCCCGCGACGTGCTTGTAGAGCGCCATCGGCACCACGTCGAGCTCCTGCGCGATCCGGCGCATGCTGATGGACTCGACGCCGCCCGCGTCGGCAAGAGCCACCGCCGCGCGGAGGATCCGGTCGCGGCTGAGCGGCTCGCGTGGACGGACCTCGACCTCGGCCTTCGAGCTCATGCCACCCCTGAGCGACCGACGAACTTGACAAGTGTACGACGTACACCCTAGGGTCTCGCGCAAGGTGTACGGTGTACACTCAGCGTGACCGAGAGGAGCGAGTGATGAAGGCCATCGTGCAGGACACCTACGGGACCGCGGACGTGCTCGAGCTTCGGGACGTGCCGGAGCCGCCGGTGGGGGAGGACGAGGTCCGGATCCAGGTGCGCGCGGCCGGGATCGGCCCCGACGTGTGGCATCTGATGACGGGGCTTCCGTACTTCGTGCGGCTGATGCCGGGGTTCCGCAAGCTCTGGAAGCACCCGCGAGGCCGGGACGTCGCCGGCGTCGTCGACGCCGTGGGCGCGAACGTGACGCACGTCAAGCCCGGCGACGAGGTGATGGGCATCACCGAGGGATCGCTTGCCGAGCTCGCGGCGGGCAAGGCCGAGCTCGTCGTGCCGAAGCCGACGCGGCTCTCCTTCGAGGAGGCCTCGGCGGCGCCGATCTCCGGCCTCACGGCCCTCCAGGCGATCCGCGACGTCGCGAAGGTGAAGCCCGGGCAGCGTGTGCTCGTGATCGGCGCGGGCGGCGGCGTCGGGACGCTGACGGTGCAGGTCGCGAAGGCGTTCGGTGCGCACGTCACGGGGGTGGCGAGCACGTCGAAGCTCGAGCTCGTCCGCTCGATCGGCGCCGACGAGGTGATCGACTACACGAGCCGGGAGCTCGCCGGCCGGTGGGACGCGATCATCGACACGGCGGGCCGGCGGCCGCTCCGAGAGCTCCGGAAGCTCCTCACGCGGACCGGCACGCTCGGGATCGTCGGCGGCGACGGTGGGGGGAAGTGGACCGGTGGGTTCTTCCGTCAGATCCTCCGGGCGCCGATCCTCTCGCTCGTCACGAAGCAGCGGTTCCGCCCGGTGATCTCGAAGGAGACCGGCGAGGACCTGCGCGCGCTCGCCGAGATGATCGAGCGCGGCGACGTCACGCCGGTGGTCGGCCGGACCTTCCCGCTGGTCGAGGCCGCCGACGCGATCCGGCACCTCGAGGGTGGCCACCCCGCCGGCAAGGTCGTCGTGACGGTCTGAGGATCGTTACCCGGCAGCGGGTATCAGGTCGCCTCGGCGACCGCCGATGCTGATCGGGACGAGGGCATCTCCGAACGCGAGTCGCTCGCAGGCACTGAGCGAGCGGATCCATCCCCGTACCGCGCTCGGAGGTGCCCTTCGTCTTGCCCGCCGCCTCGGCAGATCCTCGCGGCGCACGGGATGGCTGGATGTCGGTTCGCGTAGCCACTTCCACCGGGGTACGATCGCGCGACGGGCACAGGAAGGCAGGGGGGAACCGATGGGGTGCCTACTGGTGCTGCTCGCGGCGTTCGCGCCGCGCTTGATCGTCATCTTCGCGTGGATCGCGCGACCCACGTACTTCGACGCCGTGTTCGACACGTGGATCTTCCCGCTCCTGGGGTTGATCTTCCTGCCGTTCACGACTTTGATGTGGTTGTTCCTCGGCGCGCCTCCGGAGGAGGTCCAGGGCCTGGACTGGCTCTGGGTCGGTCTCGCCGTCCTGCTCGATCTCACCCACTACGGCAGCACGTACGGGCAGCGCGGCACGATCCAGTCGGGCATGGGAGGCGGCCCGGGGAGAACCAACCCGATGCCCCCCACGTAGGTCACCCCGTCGCGTCGGGGTCGGACTCGAGCAGAGCCTTCAGGCGCGAGAGGTCGGCCCGGTTCGCCCGGCGCATCGCCGGCTCGAGGAGACCGCCGAGCATCCGCATGACCCCCGCGGGCTCGCCGCGGTTTCGGAGCGTCATCAGGGTCCCAGGGGATGCGTCGCTCCACGTGTAGGTGGTCTCCATCGCGAACGGTCCCGTCGTCGTCCCCTGCACCAGGCGTTCGGACGGCTCGTACTCGAGGACCTCGTACGTGTACTCGAGGGTCCGGCCCAGGAACCGTGCGCGGAACCGGACCCTCGATCCGACGGCGAGCGGCGGCGACGTCTCCCACGTCACCGCGTCGATGTTGCGGTACCAGGTCGTGGCGTTCGACGGGTCGGCGGCGAAGGCTGCCACCGCGGCGCGCGGCCGGGCGATCTCGATCTGCGTGAGGACGTCGACGCCCATCGCTCGAGCGGGCTCAGGCCTCGACGGGCTTCAGCTGCGCGATGACCTGCTCGGACGTGACGTCCATCCCGTGCTTCGACGTGGCGTGGGCCTGCACCACCGGCACGAGGTCTTCCTCGGTGCCGCGGGCGTAGAACCCACACTCGCACTGCACTTCCTTCAGCATCGGGCCACCTCCTTCGACCAGCCGGATACTAGGACCCGCCGATTGGCCGAACGTTGGAGGCCCGTGACGCTCCGCGTGTACCTCACCGGCAACGTCGCCGTCGAGCACGGGGACGTGCTCGTGGCGGAACGGCGTCTGCCGGGGCGACAGGGCCGGCTCACGCTGGCGGTCCTCGCGTGGGAACGCGACCACGCGGTCTCGATCGAGGAGCTCGCCGACGTCGTGTGGGACGGCGAGCCGCCGGCCGCCTGGCAGACGGCGCTCCGCGCGCTCGTGAGCAAGCTCCGGACCGCGCTCGACGGGACCGGGGGCGCGAGCATCGAGCACGCGTTCGGGTGCTACCAGCTGCGGCTGGCTCCGGATGCGTGGCTCGACGTGGAGGCGGCCGACGCCGCGGTCCACGAGGCCGAGTCGGCCTTCCGGGTCGGCGATCTCGAGGGCGCGAACGGTCACGCGCTCGTGGCCAACGCGATCGCCCGTCGCCCGTTCCTGCCCGGGACCGTGGGCTCGTGGGTCGAGCGGCGACGCGAGCACCTCCGGCAGGTGCGCGTCCGCGCGCTCGAGGTCCGCGGTCGCGTGGCCCTCGAGCACGGGGACCCCGTCGGCGCGGCGACCGATGCCGGCCTCGTCATCGAGCTGGAGCCGTACCGTGAGACCGCCCACGCCCTCCTGATGCGGGCGCACGCCGCCGCCGGGAACCGGGCCAAGGGGCTCGAGGCCTACGAACGGCTCCGGATCCTGCTCGCCGAGGACCTCGGATCGGCGCCCTCATCCGAGACCGAGGCCGTGTTCCTCGAGCTCCTCGCGCCGGATCGGAGCCCCTGAGGCACGGGCGATCAACCGGGTGAACCGGCCGTCAGGCCTCTGCTCCGCGCCACGCTTCCTTCAGAGGCACGCGCCCGCCGAACCGGAGCGCCGCGCCGGCGTAGACCCGCGCGGCCAACAGCACCATGCCGTAGATGCTGATCGCCATCAGCGCGACGGAGAGCAGCGTCTGCCCCAGCGGGACTGCACCGTGGGCGTTGCGGGCGATCATCACCATCGGAGCCGTGGGCGGGAACAACGATGCCGCCACCGCGGCCACGTTGTCGGGGGACTCGGTCGCCATGAACGCGAGGAGGTACGCGACGAACAACACGGCCGTCATCGGCAGGACGAGGCTCTGCGTCTCCTCCTGGCGCGAGACCAACGAACCCGCCGCCGCGTACAGCACCGAGTAGAACCCGTACCCCAGGACGAACCAGAACACGATCCATGCGAGCGTCCCGGACGCGGTCTCCGGGATCACCGAGTTGTCCGCGACCGAGAGGGCGACGATCCCCGCCGCGGTGACGAGCGCGAACTGCGCCAGACCCACCAGGCCGATCCCCAGGACCTTGCCCGCGAGCAGCTCGGTCGGCCTCACGCGTGAGAGCAGCACCTCGATCACACGGCTCGACTTCTCCTCGACCACCCCGGTGAGCACGAAGCCTCCGTAGAAGGCGATCATGAGGAACATCAGCACGACGCCGACCCTCCCCAGGTCGCCGCGCGCCGTCACGTCGCTCGACGTCGCGTCCAGGCTCGAGCTCCGGATGTCCGGCGGAGCGAGCAGGCGCTCGGCTTGCTCCGCGGTCAGGCCGAGCTCGTCGATAGCCCGCTGCCCGTCGACGATCGCCACCGCCGAGATGACGGTGGTCCGCAGCTCCTCGTCGACCTCCGACTGCCACACGAGCTCCCGCTGATCCACGAGGAGGACCGACACCTCGCCGTCGCGCAGCGCGGCACGTCCCGCGTCTTCGTCGGAGAACACCCGCGTCGTCACGGTGAGGTCGAGCTGCTCTCCGGTGCCCTGCAGCGCCTCGGGGAGCTCCGGCGCGCTCGCGCCGACGAGGCCGACCGTGCGCCTGGGCTCCTCGCCGCCGCCGTAGATCTCGGGCTCCATGATGAGCACCACCACGATCGCGATCGTGACGAGGGTCGAGACCCGGAACGCCGTGGTGCGCGCCCGCTGGTTCCACTCGCGTCGAGCGACGAGCCACGTGCGTCTCGTGCCGCCGCTCATCCGCCGCCTCCCTCCGACACCGCTTCCAGGAAGAGGTCGGTCAGCGAGGGCGGCTCGTAGCTGAACGACGTGACCTCACCGGCCCGGCGAGCGCCCGCGAGGACGTCGTCGAGATCGACCGCGGCGTCCACGAGCACGCGCACGCGACCGTCCTGCTTGCTGGTGATGGCGCCGGGCGCCAGGACCGGCACCCACGGCTCGCCGCCGACCGTGATCTCCAGCGACCGGTGGGTCGAGGCCGCCTTCAGCTCGTCGACCGCGCCGGCCAGGACGATCTTGCCGTGGTCGATGATCACGACGTCCTGGCACACGTCCTCGACGAGATCGAGCTGATGGCTCGAGAAGACCACGGCGACCCCGAGCGCTGCCGCCTGCACGAGCAGCTCGGCGAGGGACTGCACGCCGAGCGGGTCGAGCCCGCTGAACGGCTCGTCGAGCACCGCGAGCTCGGGATCGTGCACGAGCGCAGCAGCCAGCTGCACCCGCTGCTGGTTCCCGTGCGACAGCTCCTGCAGGTGGGCGTCGGCGCGGTCCGCGAGGCCGAGGCGCTCGAGCCAGTCCGCGGCCGCCCGGCGGGCCGAGGCTGCGTCGGATCCGGACAGCTCGGCCATGTACGTGAGCTGCTCGGCGACCTTCATCTTCGGATACAGGCCGCGCTCCTCCGGCATGTAGCCGAAGCGGGCTCGCTGCTCCGGCCCGACCGGTGTGCCGTTCCAGCGGACCGTCCCCCGGTCCGGACGCACGAGGCCGAAGATCGCCCGCATCGTTGTGGTCTTGCCGGCGCCGTTCGGGCCCAGGAACCCAACGATCCGACCGGGCGCCGCCGTGAACGACGCCCCGTCGAGCGCGACGACGTCGCCGAAGCGCTTGGAGAGGTCGACGACCTCGAGCAATCGGGATCCCTCCTTGCCCCGAGGTTCGTCCCGCGGTGGGGGCAGCGGCAAGGCGCGGGGTCCCGCCCGGCGTGAGGCGAACGTCCCGGAACGACCCACGGGGGAGCCGCCGCCGCGCGCCGCGGCTCAAGCCCGGCCCGGCGACGCCCGACGTCTACCTCAGATGCGGCTCCTCCCGACGGGTTCCCGATGACGTGGCTCACGCTCCTCGTGATCGTCGTCGCCCTCGTGGCCGCCTGGTGGCGGTGGCGCCATGGGGTCTCGCGGCAGCGCAAGCTCATGCTCCTGTGCCAGCGGGCCGGCCTGGACTTCGCGCCGATGGACCTGTTCGGGGACACCGCGTGGCTGCCGTTCCCGATGTTCGGGAGCCCGGAGCACGGGACAGAGAACGTGGTCTGGGAGCGCTTCCGGGGCACCGAGATCCGGGTGTTCGACTACTGGTTCGTGGAGCCCGTCGAGGGCCGCTCGGCCGGGACGAGGCGCCGGCTCACGTGCGCCGTGGCGCCGCTCGGTGCCTCGGCACCACGGCTCCGGATCGCGCCGCGGGACCTCGACGACGGCGTTCGGTCGGTCCTCGGCCTTCGCGAGATCCGGCTCGAGCTCGAGGCGTTCAACCGGCGGTTCGTCGTCGAGTCCGAGGACGAGCGCTTCGCGATCGCCTTCCTCGAGCAGCGGATGATGGAGGGACTCCTGGCCGTTCCCGCGGGCGTCACGATCGACGTGAACGGGGACGTCGTGCTGCTCTCGGCTCCGCGGCTGCGACCGGAGCAGGTGCTGCGCCTGTACGACGCCGCCGTCGAGATCCACGAACGGATCCCGCGCTCGCTGGCGAGCCTGTTCCCGCCCCGCCCCCACGAGGGGCCGCACGAGGATCGCTGGCTCCAGGGCCGCTGGTCCCCCGACCCGACCGAGGGATCCCGCGACCTGACGGCGTGATCGCCGCCGCTACACGAGGAGGGGCGTCAGCACCTGGTGGAACGTGCGGGCGATCTTCCGGTACCCGATCGTGTTCGCGTGGGGGTCCCCCTCGTACACCTTCGAGCAGAACCAGGTCCACCGGCAGGTGAGCGCGACGTTGATCGGGACCCGCCGCCCGTCCACGACGACCTTCGTCTCGAAGTCGTCGGTGCGGAACGTCGCCGCCACGTCCGCGACGGCGGCGCCCGCGCCCACGTAGGCCTCGGTGAGCGCGGCGTCGAACGTCCGCCAGGCCCGCTGTGCCGTCCGCGCGAGGACCTTGCCCCCGGGGACGAGCCCCCAGAGGCCCAGGAACGGGTCGTAGTACGTCATGCCGACGACGGGGACGTCCGGCCCCACCGCCGCTCGCAGGGCGTCGACGATGCTCGTCACGCGCGCGCTCAGGTCCGGCAGCAGCTCCTCGACGCAGGTCCGGTCGAGCACGCCGGTATCGAAGTCCATGCACCCGTCGACCACGTCGTTCGCCCCGATGTCGATCGTGACGAACGAGATCTGTCCGGCGTTGGCCTCCAGGAAGGCCACGGCCTCGGCGAGCTGCGACCCGGCGTCGTAGGTGCAGAGCGAGCCGGTACCGTCGACCATCGACGTCGTCGTCTCGCCCACGCATCCGAACTTCTGCAGCTGGAGCGTGGGCATCGTGTCGAGGACCCGCCGCCACAGCTCGTCGACGTAGCCCTTCTCGGTCTCGCCGCGGTTCGGCTGGAAGCCGACCGAGAGCGAGTCGCCGAGCGAGACGTAGAACCCATCGGTGCCCGCCCCGGCCGGCGGCGCGCCGAGCGACAGCGACGCGAGGACCACGACCATCGCGATGAGCCGGAACGCCTGCTTGCGCACGTTGCCCCCTCTGGATCGCCGCGCCCGGACGAACGGACGCCGCGACGCTAGCCGCCGTGCGGCCCAGGGCGCAACTTGGTGAAGGGTTCACCGGCGCTTCGAGGCGACCTCCGCCAACCGCGTCTTCACGACCTTCTTCACGAGCGTCACGGGGAGCCGTCGTCCGTACTCGAAGCTGATCGTCCCCTTGCCCGTGACGAGGTCGCCGAGCTCGGCCCGGTGCGCCTCGATCGCCGCCGGGCTCATCGGGAAGAAGCTGTAGTGGTCCTTGAACGCCATGTAGCCGACGAACCCCTTGCCGTCCAGGAGGAACCCCGGCATGGAGTAGGTGATGCCCTCCTCGGCCTGCGGTGCCGCGGCCGCGATCGTGTCGCGGAGCTTCGCGAGCGCGGCCCGCGGCTCCGGTTCCAGGCCCTCGAAGTACGCCTCGACGCTCTTCGGCTTCTCCACGTCCGCACCCCCTCGATCCTGCTCCGCCCGATCATGCCTCGTCGTCGCGATGTGAGACCATCGCGGCTCCCATGGATCGCGCCGCCATCGAGGAGCTGTTCACCTTCACCGACTACGGCTGGCGCACCTACGAAGAGCTGATCCGCCCGCTCGGCGACGATCTGCTCACGAGGCCGGCCCCCGGCTCGGGCTGGCCCGCGCTGAGCGACGCCCTGACGCACATCGTCGGGGGGTACGTGCGCTGGCTGTCCAGACCGGACGGAACGACCCCCTATCGGACGGAGCCGATGAGCTCCTGGGTGGAGCTCGAGGACTACCGCCGCCGCGTCCTCGAGCACGCCCGCGCCTACCTCGATTCGCTCGGCGACGACGAGCTCGTCACGCCCCGCGAGATGATCGTCGACGGCGAGCCGATCCGGTACAGCCCGGCGGACATCTTCGCGCACGCGATGCTCCACGAGCGGCAGCACCACGGCGACCTGAACACCCTCCTGTACCAGCTGGGCATCCCGCTGCCGATCGTCGAGTACCGATTCTCCCTGCCCGAGCGCGGCGCGTGATGCCGTGACGACGTACGTCGCCCTGCTCCGCGGGATCAACGTCGGCGGCAAGAACCCGATCGGGATGCCGGCGCTGAAGGCGTGCTTCGAGGCGGCCGGGTTCCAGGACGTCGTCACGTACATCCAGAGCGGCAACGTGATCTTCCGCGCGCCTGCGTCGGGAGCGACCGCGTTGGCGCGTCGCATCGAGCGCCTGATCTCCGCGGGGTTTCCGAAGTACGCGGCAAGCATCGTGCTGCGGAGCCACGCGCAGATGCGCGCGGTCGTGGACGGCGCGCCGAAGGGGTTCGGCCGCGACCCCGCCGCCTACCGGTACGACGTCATCTTCCTGAAACCGCCGCTCACGGCGAGCGCGGCGCTCAAGCAGGTTCCGACGCGAGAGGACGTCGACCAGGTGGCCGCTGGCAGGGGGGTGCTCTACTTCTCGCGGCTTATCAGCCGAGCGACCCAGAGCCGGCTCAGCAGGGTCGCCTCCATGCCCATCTACCAGCAGATGACGATCCGCAACTGGAACACGACGACGACCCTGCTGAGGATGATGGACGACGGTTGACATATAGCCATATCGGCATGTATGGTCCCGAGCCATGGCACGAGCGGCGACCACGACCGACCCGTTCAACGCGGTGGCGGAGCCTCGGCGGCGGCTGATCCTGGACGTGCTCGCCGGCGGCGAGCGACCCGTAGGCGACCTCGTCGAACGGCTCGGCGTGTCGCAGCCGGTCGTGTCGAAGCACCTGCGCGTCCTCCGCGAGGTCGGACTCGTGGACGTGCGGGACGCGGGCCGGCAGCGGATCTACCGGCTCAACGGCCGCTCGCTCAAGCCCATCCACGACTGGGTCGCGCGCTACGAGGACACCTGGAACGAGCGCTTCGACCGGCTGGACACGGTGCTCGAGGAGCTCAAGCGGAAGGAGCAGGAGGATGGACGCGATGACGCATAGCGGGAAGGCCGCGGTCACGCTGCCGACGGACACGCAGATCCTGATCGTGCGCGACTTCGACGCACCGCGGCACCTCGTCTACCGGGCGTACACGGAGCCCGACCTGATCGAGCGGTGGTGGAGCGGGGAGCGCGGCAAGGTCACGAGCGCCGAGGTGGACCTGCGGGTCGGCGGCCGGTGGCGGTACGTGATGGTCGCGAACGAGGGCTTCGAGGTCGCGTTCCACGGCACCTTCCGCGAGATCGTGCCGGACGAGCGTCTCGTCTCGACCGAGCTCTACGAGGGGGCACCGGGCGTCACCGAGGACGACGCGACCGTGAACGAGACCACGTTCGCCGATGCGGACGGGCTCACGAGGCTCACGACGCTCGTCGAGTGCCACACGCGCGAGGTCCGCGACATGATCATCGAGTCCGGCATGGAGGGCGGCATGCAGGAGGCGATGGACCGGCTGGAGCAGGTCGCGCGCTCGCTCGCCTGACGTGAGGCGGAGCGCTAGGAGTAGAACTCGATGATCAACCGCTCGTCGATCGGGACGGGCAGCGGGATCTCGTCGCGCTCCGGGTAGCGGGAGAGCGTGCCCTGGAGCTCGTCCTTGTTCCGGTACAGGTACGGGGGCGGGTCCGGCGTCAGCTCGATCGCCTCGCGCACGGAGACGAAGTTCCGGGCCTTGTCCGTCAGGGCGAGCGTCTGGCCCGGCTTGACCTGGGCGCTCGGGACGTCGAGCCTGCGGCCGTCGACGCGGACGTGGCCGTGGCTGACGAGCTGGCGGGCTTGGCGCTGGGTGAGCGCGAACCCGAGCCGCAGCACGACGGCATCCAGGCGGGTCTCGAGCTGGCGGATCAGCTCCTCGCCGGTGACGCCGGTCTTGCGGCTGGCGTGGTCGTAGTAGACGCGCATCTGGCGCTCGCCGACGCCGTAGATCGCCCGGAGCTTCTGCTTCTCGAGCAGGCGCACCTGGTACTCGGAGATGCGCTTGCGCCCACGGCCGTGCTGGCCCGGGGGGTAGGGACGCTTGATGGCCGGGCAGTTGGGGCGCCCACACAGCGGCTGCCCGACCCGGCGACACATCCGATGACGAGGTCCGACCTTGTCCATAGCGGCCAGTCAGCGTACCAACCGGCCCCCGGACCCGACACGGACGTGCCCGCGTAGCATCGGCCGCCGATGGAACCGGCAGATCGCGTGGTGGGGTGCTGCCTCGGGCTCGCCCTCGGCGACGCGCTCGGGGCGCCGTTCGAGTTCCTGCGCGCCCGCAACATCCCCGACCCGATCCCCGCGCTCGAACGGCCCTGGCTCGACCAGCCCCCCGGCTCGACGACGGACGACACGGCGATGGCCCGGAACCTGATGCGGAGCCTCGCCGAGCGCGGCGGGTTCGACCCCGACGACCTGGTCGCCCGGCACCTCGCGTGGTTCCGGGGCAACCCGCCGGACGTCGGGACGCTGACCGGCCGGGTGCTGCGGCTCGTCGACCGGGGCGAGGACGCGACGGCCGCGGCGCGCCAGGTCTGGGAGCGGCGCGGGCCCGAGGTCTCGGCCAGCAACGGCTCGGTGATGTACTGCGCCCCGCTGGGTCTCGCCTACGCGAACCGTCCTGACGAGCTGGTCGAGCTCGCGCCGGCGCTGTCGTCGCTCACCCACGCCGACGGCCGATGCCGGACCTCGGTGCTCGCGGTAACCCTCGCGGTGGCCGCCCTGGTGCGGGGCGAGCCGGCCGAGGCGGCGGGCGGCATCGCGCTCCAGGCGGTCGGGGATCTCGAGGGCGGTGAGGAGCTCGAGTTCCTGGTCGAGTCGGCCGGCGGCCCCCGCCCGATCGACGGGCCCGACCAGGGCTTCTGCCTGTTCACCGCCGGGGTGGCCTTCCAGGCGCTCCTCCGCGACGGGGACGCCGAGGCGGAGCTCCGGCGCGTGGTCTCGCTCGGCGGGGACACCGACACGAACGCCGCCGTGGCCGGCGCGCTGCTCGGCGCGCGGGACGGCGTCGGAGGGCTGCCCGAGCCCTGGCTCCGCCGCCTCGCGGGCGAGGCCGAGATCCGGGGCGAGGCCGAGCGCCTGGTGCCGCTCGCGGCGCTCCGGTCGTAGCTGGAAGACCCGATCGCGCCCGCTGGAAGACCGCTGGAAGCGCGCGACCTGCCTATTCCATCCCGCTCCGGCTCGGCGTACCGTCGGGCGATGCAGTTCCGGCTCCTCGGGCCGCTCGAGGTTCGCGACGGGGACCGCGTGCCCGCCCTCGGCGGTCCGAAGCAGCGGACGCTCCTCGCGCACCTGCTGTTGCAGGCGAACCGGATCGTCACGTCCGAGCGGCTGATCGACGCGCTGTGGGGGGACGACCCGCCGGAGACCGCCCGCAACACGCTCCAGACGTACATCAAGCACCTCCGCAAGGCCGTCGGGCCCGAACGGATCGAGCACCGGTCCGCCGGATACGTCCTCACCGCGGACGAGGGCGAGGTCGACGCCCTCCGGGCCGTCTCGCTGATCGAGGAGGCTCGCGGCACGGCGGCCTCGGACCCGGCCGCGGCGATCGCTCGGCTGCGGGAGGCGCTCGACCTGTGGCGCGGTCCGGCGCTGGACGACCTCGCGGACCAGGTCTCCCTGCGCCCGGAGATCTCCCGGCTGGAAGAGCTCCGGATGGCGGCCATCGAGGAGCGGGTCGAGGCCGAGCTCACGCTCGGACGCCACCGGGAGCTCGTTCCCGAGCTCGAGTCCCTGATCCAGCTGCATCCGTTCCGAGAGCGCCTGTGGGGGCAACTCATGGTCGCCCTGTATCGATCGGGTCGCCAGGCCGACGCGCTGACCGCGTACCGCCGCGCCTGCGACGTGCTCCGGGACGAGCTCGGGATCGACCCCTCGCCGGAGCTGCACCGGCTCCAGGAGCAGGTGCTCCGCCAGGACGCGGGGCTCGACCTCGGCGCGGCGCCGCTGCGCGGGTACCGGCTCCTCGAGCCGATCGGGGAGGGGGCGTTCGGCACGGTCCACCGCGCGTTCCAGCCCGAGCTCGGCCGTGAGGTCGCCATCAAGGTCGTCTCGCCGCGCCTCGCGAACGACCCCGACTACATCCGCCGCTTCGACGCCGAGGCGCAGCTCGTGGCGCGACTCGAGCACCCGTCGATCGTCCCGCTGTACGACTACTGGCGGGAGCCGGACGCCGCCTACCTGGTCATGCGGTACCTGCGGGGCGGGAACCTCCGGGAGGCGCTCGGCGACGGCCCCTTCGACGTCGACCGCACGCTGCGGATCGTCGATCAGGTCTCGCAGGGCCTGTCGGTCGCGCACCGTCAGAACGTGGTGCATCGCGACGTGAAGCCGTCGAACGTCCTGCTGGACGAGGACGGCAACGCCTACGTCTCCGACTTCGGCATCGCGATGGATCTCGCGGCCCCCGAGGTCCCCAGCGACCGCGCCGACGTCGCCCGCTACGTCTCCCCCGAGGCACTGCGCGGCGAGCCGGTCGCTCCGCAGGCGGACGTCTACGCGCTCGGGCTCGTCGCGTTCGAGTGCCTCACGGGCCGGTACGCGTTCGCGGGCGCGGCCGCCGATCGTCCGCCGGGCGTCCGTGAGCCGGTGCCCTCCGTCCGCTCCCTTCGGCCGGAGCTGCCGGACGCCGTCGACGATGTGATCGCGCGCGCCACCGCGGAGGACGCTGGGGAGCGGTACGCGGACGCCGCGGCGTTCGCCGGCGCGTTCCGCGAGGCGGTGATGGCGGCAGCCCCCGTCGTTTCTCGGCAGGACGTCCGCAATCCGTACAAAGGCCTCCGCGCGTTCCTGGAGGCCGACGCCGGCGACTTCTTCGGACGGGAGGGAGCGACCCAGGAGCTGCTCTCGCGGATGCGCGAGGAGCGCGAGGACGCTCGGTTCGTCGCGGTCGTCGGGCCGTCCGGGAGCGGCAAGTCGTCGCTCGTCCGCGCCGGCCTGGTGCCGGCGCTGCGCCGCGGCGCGCTCCCCGGATCCGATCGCTGGTTCGTCGTCGACATGATCCCGGGGGAGCGTCCCTTCGAGGAGCTCGCGACGTGTCTCGAGAAGGTCGCGGTCGACGCCCCGCCTTCCCTCGCGGAGCGGCTCGGCGGCGACGAGGGCGGGCTGGTGCGGATCGCGGCTGAGGTGCTCCCGGCCGACGGCTCGGAGTTGGTGGTCGTGATGGACCAGTTCGAAGAGGTCTTCACGCTCGTTCGGAACGAGGACGTCCGAACGAGGTTCCTGCGCGCGATCGTCGATGCGGCCACCGATCCGCGGAGCCGCGTCCGGGTCGTCGCGACGCTCCGCGCCGACCTCTACGATCGCCCGCTGCTCTACCGGGGGTTCGGGGAGCTCCTCGCAGCCCGCACCCACGTCGTGACGCCCCTCACCGTGGCCGAGCTGGGTCGGGCGGTCGAGGAGCCCGCGGCCGCCGTCGGCGTCGAGATCGACGCCCGCGTCGTCGGCGAGGTCCTGTCGGAGGTGGCCGACCGGCCGGGGGCGCTCCCGCTCCTGCAGTACGCGCTGACCGAGCTGTTCGAGTCGCGCGAGGGATCCACGCTGACGCTGGAGGACTACCGGGCGCTCGGCGGTGTCTCCGGCGCCCTCGCCCGTCGCGCCGAGGAGCTCTACGACGAGCTCGATCGGCCCGGCAAGGAGGCCGCCCGCCAGATGTTCCTGCGGCTCGTCGACATCGGGACCGGCGGTGCGGGCGGGACCCGGCGGCGGGTCCACCGGGCGGAGCTCCTGTCGATGGACGTCGGTCGAGGGGCGATGGAGCGCGCGATCGACGCGTTCGGCGCGTCCCGCCTCCTTTCGTTCGACCGCGATCCCGAGACTCGGGGGCCCACCGTCGAGGTCGCTCACGAGACCCTCCTTCGCGAATGGGGTCGGCTGCGGGGGTGGATCGAGTCCGCCCGTGAGGACCTCCGGGTGCACGCCCGTCTGTCGGCCGCCGCGACCGAGTGGGTGGAGTCCGGCCGCAACCCGGACTTCCTGCTGGCGGGCGAACGTCTCGAGCAGATCCGCGCTGGCCTGCGCACGAGCTCGCTCTCGCCCACCCAGCGGGAGCGCGAGTACGTCGAGGCCAGCGACCGGCGGGAGCAAGCCGAGCTGGAGGTCGAGCGGGCGCGTCGGTCGCGCGAGGTGCAGCTGGAGCGCCGGGCGCTCCGTCGAGCGCGCACGCTCGTCGCCGTGCTCGCGGTCGCCTCGCTGGTCGCGGCGACCCTGACGGTGGTCGCGGTGGGTCGCAGCCGGGAAGCGGAGCGGCTGCAGGACGAGGCCTCGGTCGGCGCCCTCACGGGGGCGGCCCTCGTCAACCTCGGGACCGACGCGGAGCTGTCCGTCCTCCTCGCGCTCCACGCGGTCGATCGAAGCTCGGAGCTCGGCCTGCGCGTTCCGGCCGACACGGTCGAGGCGCTGCACTGGGCGATGCAGGCCGCCGCGATCGAGTACCCGGTGGACGAGGGCCCGACCGTGCTGGTCGCCGGCCCCGGCGGCGTGCAGGGCGTCTTCGACCTGCCCGTGTCCCAGCTCGCCACCACCGCCCGCGCGCAGGTTGACCGCTCGCTCACCCCCGACGAATGCCTGCGGTACCTCGGCGCCTCGACGTGCCCGTCGCTGCCGGCCGCGTTCCCGGATCCGATCCCGGCCGAGCGCGTCCGGGCGTTCCGGGCGCTCGATCCCGGCCCGGGGCCTCTCGCCGGAACGCAGGTGACGATGTTCGTCGGCTTCGACGAGGCTCGGCTGGACGCGTTCCGGCGCGAGTTCGCGGCCTTCACCGCCGAGACCGGGATCGAGGTACGCCTCGTCGGGAACCCGACCACCCACGACTACGTGGTCCAGAGCGTCGCGGCCGGCGATCCCCCCGACCTCGGGGTCGTCCCGCAGCCCGGCGTGGTGGCCGAGCTCGGCCGGGCGGGTCATCTCGTGGACCTCGGTACGTTCGTGGACCGGGAGGGGCTGATCGGCGACCAGAGCCCGTACCTCGTCTCGCTCGGAACGATCGGCGCCGACGGTTCGTGGCCGTCCGACGCGGGTGACATGTACGGGATCTTCGTGAACCTCGGCATGAAGAGCCTCATCTGGTTCCCGGAACCGGCGCTCCGCGAGGCGGGACTCGCCGTGCCGGGGACCTGGGAGGAGCTCCTCGCCCTGATCGAACGGTTGGCGTCCGCGGGTCTGACGCCCCTGTGTTTCGGGTTCGAGTCGGGGACGGCGAGCGGGTGGCCGGGAACCGACTGGATCGAGAACCTCCTGCTCGCGTCCGCCGGTCCTGAGACGTACGACGCGTGGACCTCCCACGAGCTCGCCTTCGACAGCCCACCGGTGCGAGAGGCGTTCGAGCGGCTGGGTGGGCTCGTCTTCACGCCGGGCTTCGTGCGCGGAGGCATCCGGGGCGCGCTCGAGACCTCGTTCGACGAAGCGTTGCTTCCCATGGTCGCCGACGACCCACCCGGCTGCTGGTTGCATCTCCAGGCGAGCTTCGCCTCCGGCTTCCTGCCCGCCGGCGCCGTCGGCACGCAGGTCGACACGTTCCCCTTCCCGCCCCTCGGCGACAACGTCCCGGGGATCATCGGCGGAGGGGACATGGTCGTGGCCTTCGCCGACCGCCCGGAGGTCCGCGAGGCGATCCGGTACCTCCTCTCGCCGAGGTTCGGTTCCGTCCTCGCCGGAACCGGTGGGTTCCTTGCCGCCAACCGTGACTTCGATCTCGGCCACTACCCGGCGTTCGAGCGACGGCAGGCCCGCGCGGTCGAGGCCGCCCTCGCAGCCGACACCTTCCGGTTCGACGCGTCCGACCTGATGCCGGCGGAGGTCGGGGCCGGCCGCTTCTGGGAGGCGATGATGGCCTACCTCGCCGAGGGGCCGGAGAGCCTGGATCGGATCCTGACCGAGCTCGACGCCGCGTGGCCCGACGACGGATAGACGCGACGAAGGGCGCCGGTGCCCCGGCGCCCTTCGTCGGTGATCCGCAACCACCGGTGTTCAGCAGGGATCGGCGGCCGCTCGGGGGATCAGGCCGAGGGTGATCAGCTGCTTCGTCCGGAAGGGCTCCTCGTCCAGGACCTCCGGCGACAGCTCGCCCGCGGCGACGGCCGCGATCGTCGCCAGCTCGTCCGGGCAATAGAGCGGCTGGACAGCCCGCGCGAGCAGCGTCTCCGCCGGGATCAGGCCCTGGTTGATCAGCTGCTTCGTCCGGTACGGCTCGCCCTCCAGCGTCGCCGCCGGGATCAGGCCCTGGGCCACGAGCTGCATGACGGCCTGCTCCTGCTGCGTGTACAGGGGGGTCACCCGCTCTCGCTCCACGGTGGTGGTCGTGGACGGCCGGGTGACGAACACCAGGCTCGCGATCACCACGCCGGTGATCGCCACCGCCGCGAACCAGCCGACCCACCCGAGGCGGAGCGCCGGACGTCCGGCCCTCAGCCCCTCATCGATCGCTCGCGTTCCCATCGCGGACCTCCTCTCCGCCACCCCTCGGGTGGCTCGTCGAGGGGCAGCCTGCGGGAGGGCCCTGGAGGTCCCGGGGAGGGACGCTGGAGGTTCGCTGGAGACGCGGAAGGTCAGTCGGGCGCGTAGACGCGCTCGAGGTAGTCGCGGAGCATCCGGCCGGCGCCGAACCGCGGCCCGATCGTCGCGAGGGATCGCTTCATGCGTTCGACCCAGCGGACGGGCACGCCTCGGGCGTCGCGTTCGTGGAACGCCGGGAGCAGCTCGCCTTCGATGAGCTCGAACAGGCTCGCGGCGTCGTGGTCGTCCTGCGCCTCGAGGTCGTCCCAGCCCGACCCGTCGCCGACGGTCCAACCGTTCGTCCCGTCGTCCGCCTCGGCCCACCACCCGTCTCGCACCGACAGGTTGAGGCCGCCGTTCAGCGCGGACTTCATGCCGCTCGTGCCGCTGGCCTCCATCGGCGGTCGCGGCAGGTTGACCCACACGTCGCAGCCGGCGACGAGGTTCGCCGCGACCTGCAGGTCGTAGTCCTCGAGGAACGCGATGCGCGGCGCGACGTCTGGCCCCCACGAGCGGCGGAGCAGGCTCGCCAGGCTCGCCTTGGCCTCGTCGTCGCGGGGATGGGCCTTGCCCGCGATCGCGATCTGCACCGTGTCGGGCTTGCCGAGGAGCGACTCGAGCCGGTCCGGGTCGCGGAACAGAAGGTGGAGCCGCTTGTACGTCGCCACCCGACGCGCGAACCCCAGCGTCAGCCGGTCGGGCTGGAACGCGTGGGCGACGGCCTCGACCGCCGAGGCGTCCTCGTACCGTCCGAGTCGCGCCTCGGCGTCGGCCTCGCGCACGTAGTCGACGAGCGCCGCGCGCAGGCGCGTCCGCGTCGCCCAGAGGTCCTCGTCGGGGATCGCGTCGACCGGCGCCCAGGTCGCCGGGTCCGCGGCGCGCTCCAACCAGCCCGGCTCGAGGTGGCGATCGAGGATCTCCCGCATCGGTGGCGCCATCCAGGTCGGAAGGTGCACGCCGTTCGTGACGTGATCGATCGGGACGTCCTCCTCGCGCTTCACGGCGTACAGCGGCCTCCACATCCGCCGGGCCACGTCGCCGTGGACCCGGCTCACCGCGTTCGCCTTCCGGGACAGGCGCAGCCCGAGCGACGTCATCCCGACGACGTCCTCGCCATCGGTGGCGCCGAGCTCGCGGAGGCGCTCGGGCGGCACGAGCCCGGCGAGGACTTCACGGACAGATGCCCCGTCGTGGCTCTCGTTCCCGGCGGCGACCGGCGTGTGGGTGGTGAATACCGTGCGGGCGCGCGCGCGATCGAGCGCCTCCTCGAACCCGGCGCCGGCGGCCGTCTCGCGCACCGCGAGCTCGAGCGGTGCGAACGCCCCGTGCCCCTCGTTCACGTGCACGACCGACGGCTCGATCCCGAGCCGCTCGAGCGCCCGCATCCCGCCGACGCCGAGGAGGGCGTACTGCTCGAGCCGCACCGTCCGGTCCCCGACGTACAGGCGGGCCGTGATCCATCGCTCCGCGATGCCGTTGTCGAACCGGTTCGCGTCGAGCAGGAACAGCGGCACGCGCCCCACCTGGACGCGCCAGATCTGTACGCGGACCTCGCGCCCGCGGATCGGCACCTCGATCACCAACGGCGCACCGTCGTCCGCCGTGACGAGCTCCATCGGCAGGCGATCGGGCTCGGCGTCGGTCCAGTAGTCGTGCTGCCAGCCGCTCGGGTCCAGCCGCTGGTGGAACGTGCCCTTCGAGTAGAGCAGGCCGATGCCGACCAGCGGCAGGCGCAGGTCGGACGCCCCCTTCAGGATGTCGCCGGCGAGCACGCCGAGCCCGCCCTGGTAGATCGGGAGCGAGCGGTGCACGCCGAACTCGGCGCACACGAACGCCACGGGCCGCTCCGGCGTCACGTCGCCTCGCGAGATCGGCGCGGCCGAGAGGTCGGCCTCGATCGCGCCGTCGAGCTCCTCGGCGGCGCGCACCACCCCGTCGTCGTGCGCCGCGGCCTCGAGCGCGTCGATCGAGAGCTGGCGGAGCAGCGAGACGGGGTTCGCGCGGACGCGTTCGAACCGGGGCGGGTCCAGGCGCCGGAACAGCTCCTCGCCGCCGGGCGTCCACGACCACCGGTAGTTGTACGCGGCGCGCGCGAGCGGCCCCAACCGCTCCGGGAGCCGGGCGGCGAGGTCGCGAGCCGCGCGCTCCAGGTCGCGGCCGCCGTCCTCCGTCACGGAGGCACATCCTACGGGGCGGGGCGGGCCGTGCCGCCGGCCCGTCGTTGCGGGCACAATGGTCGGATGCAGGAGGGGACCGCGGCCCCGGTCCGCGAGGAGCGCAAGGTCGTCACGGCGCTGTTCGCCGACCTCGTGGGCTCCACGGGGCTCGCCGAGCGGCTGGATCCGGAGGACCTCAAGCTCGTCGTGAACGACGCCCTGGCGCGGGTGATCGGTGCCGTGGAGGCGTTCGGCGGCACCGTGAAGGACCTGGCCGGCGACGGGGTCCTGGCGCTCTTCGGCGCCCCGCAGACGCACGAGGACGACCCGGAGCGGGCCGTGCGGGCGGCGCTGCAGGCGCTCGACGAGGTCGGCACGTACGCCCGCGAGGTCGAGGCGGCCTTCGGGATCGATGACTTCGGCGTTCGCGTCGGCGTGTCGAGCGGTCCGGTCGTCGTCGGCGCCGTGGGTGCGGGTGGGCGCGTCGAGTACGGCGCGCTCGGTGACGCGGTCAATGTGGCCGCCCGGCTCCAGGCGCAGGCGGAGCCCGGCTCGATCCTGGTGGGCGCGGCGACCCAGCGGCGGATCGTCCCCCTGTTCGAATGGGGCGATCCGCAGTCCCTGTCGCTCAAGGGCAAGGCCGAGCCGGTGACGGCGTACCGGGTGCAGGGGGTCCGAACGGCCACGACCGTGCGCGGCCTCGGGCTCGAGCCCGTGCGGCTCGTCGGGCGCGAGCGCGAGCTGGCGGTCGCGCGCGAGGCGGTGGAGGCCGTGCTCGCCGGCTCCGGCGGGATCGTCTTCCTCGGCGGCGAGCCCGGCATCGGCAAGAGCCGGCTCCTCGGCGAGCTCCGCGAGCTGGTCGAGCGCGCGTCGCCGGAGCACGGCCGCGCGCTGTTCGTCGAGGGCCGGTGCGTGTCCTACGGCGAGTCGATGACCTACTGGCCGTTCCGCGACCTCCTGCGCTCGTGGCTGGGGGTGATGGCGGACGAGCCGGAGCTGCGGATCCGCGTGGCGCTCCGACGGAGCCTCGACCGACTGTTCGGCGCGCGCGTGCCCGAGATCTACCCGTACCTCGGCGCGATGCTCGGCCTCGCGCTCGAGCCCGACGCCCAGCAGCGCCTGTCGGAGCTCTCCCCGGAGGCGCTCCAGTTCCGGACGTTCGAGGTGCTGCGCGCGCTGATCGCTCGCCTGGCCGAGGACGGCCCGGTCGTCGTCGCCCTCGAGGACATCCATTGGGCCGACGTCACGTCGCTCCAACTGCTGGAGCGGCTGATGACCGACACCGAGACGACCGCGCTCCTGCTCGTGGTCACGAGCCGGCCCGAGCGCGACCACCCGTCGTGGAGCGTGAAGGAGTCGGCCGCGCGAGAGCTCCCGCACCGCACGCGCGAGATCGGGCTCGAGGCGCTCTCGGGTGACGCCGGCCGCGAGCTGTTACACGCGCTCGTCGGCGCGGGGACGCTGCCGTCGGACATCGAGGAACGGGTCCTCGAGCACGCCGACGGGAACCCGTTCTTCCTCGAGGAGTTCGTGCGATCGCTCGCCGACGAGGGGGCGCTGGTCCGTGAGGGCGAGGGCTGGCGCTTCGACCACGCCGTCGATGTCGAGGTGCCGCCCACGGTGGAGAAGGTGATCCTCGCGAGGATCGACCGGCTCGAGCCGGGCCCGCACGCCGCGTTGATGGCCGCGTCCGTGCTCGGCCGGCAGTTCGGGCTCCCCCTGCTCGAGGCGGTCTCGGGCGGCGACGGCGCCGTGCAGCGTTCGATCGCCGATCTCCAGCGCCTGGACCTGGTCCGAGAGAGCCGGCGGTGGCCCGAGCCCGAGTTCCGCTTCAAGCACGCGCTGATCCAGGAGGCGGCGTACCGCACGCTCGTCACCGACGAGCGAACGCGACTGCACCGCAAGGCCGCCGACTGGCTCGAGGCCACGTACGCGGGCCGCGAGGACGAGGTGGCCGGCCTCCTGGCGCACCACTGGCTGGCCGCCGAGGACGAAGAGAAGGCGGTGACCTACCTGACGCGCGCCGGCGACCGCGCGCGGCAGGAGTACGCGCTCGACGAGGCGATCGGCTACTACCGTGAGCTGCTGCCGATCCTGGAGCGACGCGGCGAACGCCGGGAGGTCGCGCTCGTCCTGTTCAAGCTCGCGCTGGCGCTGCACATGTCGCTCCGGTTCGCCGAGGCGAACGACACGTATCAGCGGGCGTTCTCGTTCTGGGACCCGGACGACCTGCGCACGGGCTCGCCGAACGCCGTCGTGCGGATCGCCACGAGCTTCCTGCCCAACGATCCGGACCCGCGATCGGCGATCGCGTGGCCGAACATCCAGCTCTGCATGCAGCTGTTCGACCGCCTGGTCGAGGCGTGGCCGGAGCGCACGATCGTGCCCTCGCTCGCCGAACGCTGGGAGATCTCCGAGGACGGCCTGCGGTACGTGTTCCACCTCCGCGAGGGGCTCGCGTGGTCCGACGGGACGCCGCTCACGGCCCACGACGTCGAGTTCGGCATCAAGCGCGTGCTGAACCCCGACGCGCCAGGCTCCTCGGTCGCGATCTACTTCGTCCTGGAGAACGGGCAGGACTACTACCTGCGCCACAACGAGGACGCGGACGCGATCGGCGTTCGGGCCCTGGACGATCGGACGGTCGAGTTCCGACTGGTCGCCCCCGCCCCGTACTTCATGAGCGTGATGAACCGCCCCGACGGCGGCCCGCAGCCCCGGCACGCGATCGAGCGCCACGGGGACGCTTGGACGGATCCGGCCACGCAGGTCGTGAGCGGGGCGTTCCGGATCACCGAGCGGACCGAGGGCTCCATCGTGCTGGAGCGTCGACGCGACGAGGGCGGCGCTCGACCGGGGAACGCCGAGAGGATCGAGATGGTCCACACGGGGGTGACCGAGGCGCTCGAGCCCTATGGGCGGGACGAGCTCGACCTGGTCATGGTGCGGTACACGCCGCGCCTGGCCGACCTCGTCCCCCACGTGGCCGCCGACGCCACCCTCGGACCGGCGTCGTGGTCGGCCTACATCGCCTTCGATCATGCCGACCCGGTGCTCGGCAACCTCGAGCTCCGACGCGCGCTCGCCCACGCGGTCGACCGGGAGGCGCTCGAGGCCGAGGTCTCCGACAACCTCGTGGTCGCCCGGGGAGGGATCGTGCCCCCGGCGCTCCAGGGCCACACGCCGGACATCGTGCCGGCCTTCGATCCGGACGCGGCCCGATCATGCCTGGAGCGGTCCGGGCTCAGCGACGTGCGCCTGACCGTCGGCGGCTACTACACGTGGGTCCACGACTTCCTCGAGTCGGTCACCGGGATGTGGCGCGACGTCCTGGGGATCGAGAGCGAGCTCCTCCCCTGGGCCATCGATCAGCCTCGACCCATCTGGACCCGCGACGGCAGGCCTCTGCAGATCCGTGTCGTCTCCCCTACGGCGGAGCTCAGGGACCTCGCGAGCATCTACATCACCGGCTGGTTGCCGGGGTACGCCGACCCCGAGTACTACCTCCGTCTCCTCTTCCACTCGGACAGCCGGACGAACGAGGGAGGCTTCTCGCATCCGCCGTTCGACGAGCTGATCGAGCGCGCGCGACGGGAGCGCAGCGACCGGACGCGCCTCGAGCTGTTCCACGAGGCCGACCGGATGGCGGTGGCCGAGCAGATCGCGGTGATCCCGCTCGTGTACGGGCGGAGCATGGCGTTCGTCAAGCCCTGGGTCCGGGGATGGTGGGAGTTCGGCAAGTCCTCGGCGAACTTCGCCGACCTGGGGATCGTCCCGAGCTCCCCCCGCGTGCGCGAACGCTAGCCGCCGGTCTCGGCGTGCCCGCCGAAGCGGCTCCGCATCGCCGAGAGCACCTTGTTCGCGAACGCGGCCTCCCCGCGCGAGGCGAACCGGTCGAGCAACGCGGCCGAGAGCACGTGGACGGGAACGCCCTCCTCGACGGCGGCGAGCACCGTCCACCGTCCCTCGCCCGAATCCGACACGCGGCCGCCGAAGCCCTCGAGGTCCGGATCCTCGAGCATCGCGGCCGCGGTCAGGTCAAGCAGCCACGACGACACGACGCTGCCGCGCCGCCACAGCTCGGCGATCTCCGCCAGGTCCAGGTCGTAGCGGTAGGCGCCGGGATCGCGCAGCGGCGTGGTCTCGGCGTCGGCGGCGTGGTCGGCCGCGCCGACGTTCGCGTGCTTCAGGACGTTGAGCCCCTCCGCGTACGCCGCCATCAGCCCGTACTCGATGCCGTTGTGGACCATCTTCACGAAGTGGCCGGCCCCGACCGGGCCGCAGTGCAGGTAGCCGGCCTCCGCCGTCGATGCGTTGGCGTCGTCGCGACCCGGGGTGCGTGCCGCGGCCTCCACGCCGGGCGCGAGCGCCTGGAAGATCGGCTCGAGACGCCCGACGACCTCGTCCTCGCCGCCGATCATCAGGCAGAAGCCGCGCTCGAGCCCGAACACACCGCCGCTCACGCCGACGTCGACGAGGTGGACGCCCCGCTCCGCGTAGCGCTCGGCGCGCTCGAGATCGTCGCGGTAGTAGGAGTTGCCGCCGTCGATCACCACGTCGTCCCGGTCCATCAGCTCGGCGAGCCGGTCGGTCGTCTCGACCGCGAAGGCGGCCGGGACCATCACCCACACGGCTCGCGACGCCGGCAACGCCCGCACGAGGTCCTCCAGCGAGCCCGCCGGGGTCGCGCCCTCGCTCGCGAGCCGGTCGACCGCCTCGGCGGCCACGTCGAACACCACGACCTCGTGGCCGCTGCGCATCAGGCGGCGCGTGAGGTTCGCCCCCATGCGGCCGAGCCCGACCATCCCGAGCTGCATCAGATCACCTCCACGAGCGCGTCGAGCGTCACGCGCGCGACGCGGCGCCCGCGCGCCCGCAGCGACCGCAGGTCGCCGAGCGCCTGCGCGTCGATCAGGGTTCCGAACGAGTACGGCCGCCCAGGGATCGGCACGTCCGTGGATCGGGCGGCGTCGACGACCTGGATGAAGACGCCACTGCCGGGCCCGCCCTTGTGCAGCTGCCCCGTCGAGTGCAGGTACCGGGGCCCGAACCCGACCGTGGTCGCGACCCGAAGGCGGTCGCGGATCGAGACGCGGGCCCGCTGGAGGGTCTCCTCCGTCTCCGGCGTCCGGTCGAGGTACGCGAGGATCGCCACGTAGTCGCTCGCGCCGACCTCCTTCAGCAGCGGTCCGAGCGCGTCGAGCCCGGGGTCCTCGAGCTCCCCGCCCTCGAGGATCGCCGTCGTCGCGTCCTTGGCCTCCTGGACGTTCGGCTGGTCGAACGGGTTGATCCCCAGCACGTGGCCGGCCACCGCGGTCGCGAGCTCCCACCGGAAGAACTCGGCGCCGAGCCGGTCGGCCTCGCCCTCGGCGAGTCGGACGACCGGATGGCCGGCGGCGACGAGCGCGTCGATGCCCGGGTGCTCGCCCATCGTCACGAACGCGCGGTCGTCGCCGTACCGGTCCGGTTCGCCGAGGGGCTCCCCGACGATCGGCACGATGCCGAGGCCCTCCTTCCCCGTCGACTCCGCCACCAGCTGCTCGATCCAGTCCCCGAGGCCCGCGAACGCCTCCGGGAGGACGAGCGTCAGCTTGTCGCGCCCGGCGCGAGCGAGCTCGCCGATCGCCGCCCCGAGGACGACGGACGGGTTGTCGGCCGCGGGCACGGTGAGCCAGGACGCCCGCCGCATCTCCTCGGCGCGATCGAGCAGCTCGTGGATCGGGGCGCCGATCAGCGCCCCGGGGACGAGGCCGAAGTACGAGAGCGCGGAGTACCTCCCGCCGATGTCCGGCGGGTTCTCGAACACGCGACGGAAGGAGCGTTCGCGCGCCAGGTCGACCAGCGGGGTCCCCGGATCGGTGATCGCGACGAACCGCCGCCCGTCGGGAGCGAGCGCCCAGACGTGCTCCAGGTGCGACCGCGTCTCGACCGTGGTCCCCGACTTGCTCGCGACGACGAACAGCGTGCGGTCCGGGTCGAGCTCGTCGGTGACGCGGCGGACCGTGTCCGGGTGCGTCGTGTCGAGCACGATCAGCTCGAGCGCGCCGTCCGCCGAGCCGAAGGTCGAGGCCAGCACCTCCGGCGCGAGCGAGGAGCCGCCCATCCCGAGCAGCACCGCCTTCTCGAACCCGTCCGCGGCGACGTCGTGGGCGAACGCCTCGAGATCGGCCGCGCGCTCCGCCATCGACCCGGTCACCGTCAGCCAGCCGAGCCGATCGGCGATCTCGGTCGGGTCGTCCTTCCAGACCGTGTGGTCCTCGCCCCAGATCCGCTCGACCACGCGGTCGCGATCCAGCGCGGCCAGGCGCTCGGCGACCGAGTCGGGCATGCCCGACACCCGCTGCGTCAGGTCCACGCGGATCCTCCTTCCCGGTCCCGGTGAGGGCACCGTAGCGGCTCGGCGGCGGCCCGTGTAACGCTGCCCGGGCCGGAGCGTACTCATCGGTGTCACGACGGAGCGACGAGGGGGTTCACGATGGCCGAGCTGATCCGGGTCTACGGCGCGAGCTGGTGCCCGGACTGCCGGCGGTCGAAGCGGTTCCTCGGGGATCAGCGCGTCCCGTTCGAGTGGCACGACATCGAGGTCGACCCCGACGGCGTTCGCGTCGTCCAGGAGCACAACGGCGGCAACAACATCATCCCCACGATCGTCTTCCCCGACGGGTCGCACCTGGCCGAGCCGACGAACGAGGAGCTCGCGAGCAAGCTCGGGCTCGAGCGCTCCGCGATGCTGCACGTCTACGACCTGATCGTGATCGGCGGCGGCCCGGCCGGCCTCACGACCTCGATCTACGCGGCGCGCGAGAACCTGCGGACGCTCGTGATCGACAGCAAGGGGCTCGGCGGCCAGGCCGGCGTGACCGAGCGGCTCGACAACTACCCCGGCTTCCCCGAGGGGATCGGCGGGACCGAGCTCGCGGACCGGATCGTCCGGCAGGCGCAGCGCTACGGCGTCGAGCTGCTCCAGGCGGTCTCGGTCGTGAACATCTCGAGCGATGGGGAGCAGGTCGACATGGAGACGGCCACCGGCGACCACTACCACGCGCGCGCGGCGCTCGTCGCGACCGGCTCCACCTACCGGCGGACCGGCGCGCCCGGCGAGGAGGACCTGATCGGCGCGGGCATCCACTTCTGCGCGACGTGCGACGGCCCGTTCTACGACGGGGCGAGCGAGCTCGTCGTCTTGGGCGGCGGCAACAGCGGGCTCGAGGAGGGCCTGTTCCTGACGGAGTTCGCCGAGAAGGTGACGATCGTCCAACGCGGCGACCGGCTGACCGCGAACCGGCTCCTGCAGGACAAGGTGCTGCGGCACGACCGGATGGAGGTCCTGCTGAACCGCGAGGTCGTCGAGTTCCGGGCCAAGGCCGACGGCAGCGGCAAGCTCGGATCGATCGTGCTGCGCGACGCGACGACGGACGGGATCGAGGAGCTGCATCCGGCGGCCGCCTTCGTGTTCGTCGGGCTGGATCCCAACACCGGCTTCGTGGAGGGCGTGCTCGATCTGGACGAGCGCGGCCTGATCCGCACCGGGATGGGGCTCATGACGAGCGTGCCGGGCGTGTTCGCCGCCGGCGACGTGCGCTCGGGATCGACGAAGCAGCTCGCGTCGGCCGTCGGCGAGGGCGCCGCAGCAGCGATCGGCATCCGTCAGTACCTCGACGCGCTGGAGGCCAAGCCCGTCCACTCGATGTGAGGGGGAGCCGTGGACCCGAAGGAGATCTTCGAGCTGATCGTCAAGGCGGACGAGAAGCTCAAGTACGCGACGTCGGGCAAGCAGGACGTCCGGCGCCGGCAGGCGCGCGACCTGCTCGTCCAGGCGCGGGACGCGGCGCTCGAGATCGGGAACGACGCGCTCGTGCAGCAGGCCGACACGCGCCTGACCGATCTCGGCGACGTCGGGTAGCCGCGCCGCCTACGGGTTCGCCTGCCGTTCCCGGAAGACCCTGAGCAAGGACTCGCGGGCCTCGACCGGGATCCGTTCCTCGTCGAGCCGCCCGGTGAGGCGGATCGTCGTCCGCATCTGCTCGAGGTAGGTCGTGCAGCCGTCGCAGTCCGCCAGGTGCGCGTCGATCTCGGCTCGGTCGCGCTCGGGCAGCGCGTCCTCGAGGTACTCCGTCACGAGCTCGACCAGGCTCCGGCAGTTCATCTCGTGGCGGGCGCCGTCACCGCGCCCCCTCCTCCGCGAGGTAGCTCTCGAGCGCGCGCCGGACCTTCGCCCGGGCGCGGTGCAGGAGCACCCGCTGATTGGTCTCGGAGACGTCGAGCGCGTTACACACCTCGCCGGACGTCCACCCGAGCACGTCACGAAGCCGGATCACCTCGCGCTGGTTCGGGGGGAGCATCTCGATGGCCGCGGCCACCCGCGCGAGCGTCTCCTTCGCCAGGAGCCGTTCCTCCGGCACCGTCCGCCAGGTCTCGGGGGGCGAGGCCCAGTGACCGGGCCAGCGCGCGTCGCCGCCCAGGAACCGGTCGAGCTCCACCGCCGGCTCGGCCTCGGGATCGGGCGCCCACACGGAGGAGAACGGGACGCTCCGCGCCTCGCGCTGCCCGCGGGTCTTCGCCGTGTTCACGAGGATGCGGAAGATCCAGGTCCGCAGCGAGGAGCGGCCCTCGAAACTTGCCAGGCCGCGGATGACGCCGAGCCAGGTCTCCTGGACGACGTCGGCGGCCGCCGCGTCCGTCCGCACGTAGGTGCGGGCCACGCGCCG
>DATBMU010000062.1:0-16325 GCA_036554665.1 Actinomycetota bacterium
CCCGCCTCGACCTCTCGGCGAACGAGGTCGTACGCGTCACGCCGCTCCGCCGGCGTCCGCGCGATCCGCGTCTCCACCGGCTGCCGGCCCTTCGGCATCTCGTCGAGCACCACCACGTCGAGGTCGCCGTAGTAGGTGAGAGCGAGCGTCCGCGGGATCGGGGTGGCCGTCATGATGAGGACGTCGGGCGAGCCGCCCTTGCCCTTCAGCGCCATCCGCTGGTGCACGCCGAACCGGTGTTGCTCGTCGATCACGGCGAGTGAGAGGTCGTCGAACGCCACCCCCTCCTGAACGAGCGCGTGCGTCCCCACCACGAGGTCCACCGCGCCGCCGGCGATGCCGTCGACGATCGCCCGCCGGTCCTTCCCGGTGACCGCCGCGGAGAGCAGCGCGTAGGTCACCCTCGCCGGCTCCGGGTCGGCGTCCGGCTCGAGCAGCGACGCCTGTCCGCCCCCGCTCGGATCGCGGTGTCCGAGCTCCAGGAAGGGGACCGCGCCGAAGGGCCCGAGCAACGCCGCGATCGACCGGAAGTGCTGGCCCGCGAGGACCTCGGTGGGAGCCATCACCGCGGCCTGGTGACCGCTCTGGATCGCGACGAGCGCCGCGTGCAGCGCGACGAGGGTCTTGCCCGAGCCCACGTCGCCCTGCAGCAGGACGTTCATCGGCTGCGGGCGCTCCATCGCCCGGCCGACCTCGGCGATCGCGCGCCGCTGCGCGCCCGTCGGCTCGAACGGGAGCGTGGCGAACAGGCGCTCGACGAGCGGGCCGTCGGCGCGGTGCGCGACGCCCTGCTCCGCGCGCTCGACGCGGTGCTTGCGGAACGCGACGCCCAGCTCGAGCGCGAACAGCTCGTCGAACTTCAGGCGCTCGCGCGCCGCCCGGAGCTCCTCCTGCGAGGCGGGGAAGTGGATCCGGCGGATCGCCTGGTCGAACGACGCGAGGGACTCGGCCTCGGCCAGCTCGCGCGGGAGCGGGTCGGGGATGCGGCGGATCTGCTCGAGCGCGCGCCAGACCAGCTCACGGATCGTCCGGGTCGACACGCCATCGGTCGCGGGGTGCACGGGCGTGATGCGCCCGGTGTGCACCAGGTCGTGCTCGCCGCCCTTCAGCAGCTCGACCTCCTGCTTCGCGAGCTGCAGATGCCGACCGTACCTCTGAGCGATGCCGGAGGCCGCGACCTCGTGCCCCTCCCGGTACGTGCTCGCGAGCCACGGCTGGTTGAAGAACGTGAGATCGAGGTAGCCGGTGCCGTCGTAGAGGGAGACGGTCACGATCGAACGCCGCGGGCGGGTCTGCGTCTGGCGCTTGTGCACGCGCTTGACGCGCGCGATCACGGTCGCCTCCTGACCCACGCGGAGGTCGCGGATCGCCGTGACCTCCGATCGATCGATGTACGTGCGCGGGTAGTGATGCAGGAGCGCTCGGACCGTGTGGACCTCGATCCCCGCGAGGACCTCGGCGGCGGGCGGGCCCTTGGTCCGCAGCCCCATCCGGCGGTTCGCCAGCTGCCGGTCGATCGCCGCGACGGGCGAATCGAGCGTCAGCGCCATGGGCGCCGAGCCGCGACCGCCGGGGCGTCCTTCGCCACGCATGGGTTCTACCATGCGGTCGATGAGGCTCCGCCGACCCGTCCTCGTGCTCTCCGCCCTAGCGCTGGTCACGGTGGGATGTTCGGACGAGACCACCACGCCCGTCGCCTCGGGCGGCTCGCCGGCCGTGGCCGCCGGCAACGCTACCGAGGCGCCCCTGCTGCCCACGGACGCCGTCGCGTTGCCCGAGTTCGATCCGGCGCGGTTCGAGGCCCTGATGGGGCAGCTCGAGGGCACGCCGGTGCTGGTGAACGTGTGGGGCTCGTGGTGCGCGCCGTGCCGGGAGGAGGCGCCCGATCTGGCCGCCGCGCACGCCGAGTACGGCGATCGGGTGCAGTTCCTCGGGCTCGACGTCCTGGACGCGCGCGAGAGCGCCCGGCGCTTCATGCGTGAGTTCGGCTGGACCTACCCGAGCCTGTTCGACCCGCCGGGCGTGGTCCGCGACGGCCTCGGGGTGCTCGGGCAGCCCGTCACCCTCTTCTACGGCGCCGACGGCGAGCTCGTCGATCGGTGGGTCGGGCCGATCCCGCCCGACGAGCTCGAGGCCAGGCTCGAGTCGCTCGTCGCCTGACGGGTCCGCACCGCGGCATCGCTGCTACCCTTCCTCGGTCATGGCAGCCGTCTGCGACATCTGCGGGAAGAAGCCGTTCTTCGGCATGCGGGTCTCCCACTCCCACCGCCGCACGCCGCGTCGGTGGAACCCCAACGTGCAGCGGGTCCGCGCGATGATCGACGGCTCGCCCAAGCGCGTGAACGTCTGCACGAGCTGCCTCAAGGCCGGCAAGGTCCAGCGCGCCGTCTAGGCGGGCGGCGTCTCGAACAGCGGGTCGACCGGCCCGATCCCCCCTCCCAGCGGGAGCGCGTGCCGGATCGCCTCGGTCACGAAGGCCTTGCCGAGCCGGACCGCGTCGCCCAGGACCTCCCCCCGCGCGAGGTGCGCCGCGATCGCCGAGGAGAGCACGCAGCCGGTCCCGTGCGTGTTCGGCGTGTCGAGGCGCTCCGCCTCGATCCACTCGAGGCTCGACGCGTCGCGGAGCAGGTCGTCGGCGCCGTCGGAGCCCGGAAGGTGGCCGCCCTTGACGAGGACCGCGCGCGGTCCCAGCGCGAGGATCGCGTCGGCCGCCCGCTCCATCGCGTCGCGCGTGTCGACGGCGAAGCCGCACAGCCCCTCCGCCTCCGGCAGGTTCGGCGTGACGAGCGTGGCGAGCGGGAGGATCCGTTCGCGCAGGGCCCCGACGGCGTCCTCGGCCAGCAGCGCGTGGCCGTGCTTGGAGACGAACACCGGGTCCACCACGAGGTTCGGGAGGTCGGTCTCGGCGATCGCGTCGGCGACGGCCTCCACGATCTCGGCGGACGCCAACATCCCGGTCTTCGCCGCGTCGACGCCGATGTCGGTCGCGACGGCCCGGATCTGGTCGCCCACGATCGCGGGCGACATGGCCTCGTAGCCGGACACCCCCAGCGTGTTCTGGACGGTCACCGCGGTGACGGCGGTCATGCCGAACACGCCGAGCGCGCTGAAGGTCTTCAGGTCGGCCTGGATCCCGGCCCCGCCGCCCGAGTCCGACCCCGCGATCGACAGGGCGCGCGGTCGGCGCGCCGCCGAGGTCACGTGACGTCCTTCATCCGAAGTGGTCCCATCCCGCCGGCTCCAGCGGCGCCTCTCCGCCGGCGGCGTCGATCGCCGTGAGCCCCGCCCCTTCGACGATCGCGCCGACCACCGTGAGCGACACGCCGAAGCGCTCGTCGAGGACGTCCCGCGCGACGTCGACGTCGCCCGGGTCCAGCGTCGCGAGCAGCTCGTAGTCCTCCCCGCCGCCGATCGCGAGCTCCAACGCGTCGACGCCGAGGGACGGCGCGGCCTCGCGGAGCGCGGCGGAGACGGGAACGGCGTCCAGCTCGACGCGCGCCCCGACGCCGCTCGCGAGACACAGGCGGGACAGGTCGCGGGCGAGCCCGTCCGAGAGATCCATCATCGCCGTCGCCCCGGATCGTGCGAGCGTCTGGCCCTCGCCGACGCGCGCCACGGGGCGCGCGAGCGCGTCGAGCAGGGCCCGGCCCCACGAGGTGGACAGCGCCTCGGCCGTCTCCGCCGCACGCGTCCGCGAGACCGCGAGCCCCCCCGCCGCCGCGCCGAGGCTGCCCGTCACCACGACCGCATCGCCGGGGCGCGCCCCCGAGCGCGTCACCGCCCTGCCCGGTGCCACCTCTCCGAGGACGGTCACAGAGACGATCAGCAGACCGCCGCGGTTCGTGTCGCCTCCGACGAGGGCGAGCGCGTACTCGGCGCACGCGTCGCGCATCCCGCCGTAGAGCTCCATCACCCAGCCGGCGTCGACGTCGGGGGTGAGCGCGATCGCCGCAACGCCGGCCCGCGGGCTGCCCCCCATCGCCGCGATGTCCGAGACGTTGACCGTGACGGCCTTCGCGCCGAGGTCGCGCGCGGAGATGGATGCCCGCTCGAAGTGGACGCCCTCGACCAGGAGGTCGGTCGTGAGCACCGGCTGACCCGACGTGGACTCGAGCACCGCGGCGTCGTCGCCGGGGCCGAGCACCACGCCCGGCTCCCCGCCCGAGAGCAGGCGCGACAGCGCGGCGATCAGTCGATCCTCGGAGAGCTCCATGTCATCGCCGGGTCCGTGGTCGGGGCTCGACCGTTCCATCGCGGGACCCGGAACGGCCGTTGGGTAGGATAGTTGCGCCCCGCGAGCAGCACCCGCTCGCCCGCGTGGCACCTCAGGGCACGAAGGAGCGATCCCTTGGACGTCCAGGCGCGAGCGACCCACGACAACCCCTCGCCGGCCGAGCTCCGAGCGTTCACGGAGCAGATGCCGCAGTGCCGGGTCACCGAGTTCGACAACGTGAACGTGCAGACGCGCGTCACGTCGCGCAGCGCCGGGAGCACCTTCGTGGTGGCCGAGCGCTCGTCCGGCAAGACGATGACGCGTGAGGAGTTCGACGCGATCGCGACGATGCAGGACGCCTACCTCCGCGATCAGGAGGTCGTCGTGATCGACGGCTTCATCGGCAACGACCCGACGTTCCGCACCTCGGCCCGCCTGTCGATCGAGCGGGCGAACGCGAACGTCGCCGGCATGCAGCAGAAGCTGTACTTCCCGCGCGACGACGGCGCCGAGCCCGAGGTGCAGGTGATCTACACGCCCAACCTCGCCGCGCCCGGATACCCGGACGACCGCATCATCGCCGTGGACCTCGAGAACGGCGTGACCCGCGTGCTCAACTCCGACTACTTCGGTGAGTCGAAGAAGGGCGGCCTGCGCATGTGGAACGCCAAGGTCTACGGGCTCGGCGGCCTCGCGCTCCACGCGGGGCTCAAGGTGATCCCGACCGACCACGGCGAGCGCGTCGTCATGATCATCGGGCTCTCCGGGACGGGGAAGACCACGACCACGTTCACGACGCAGAACGACTCGCTCCCGGTCCAGGACGACTTCGTCGCGCTGATGCCGGGCGGTGCGGCGTACGGCACCGAGAACGGGTGCTTCGCGAAGACCTTCAGCCTCGACCCCGACTTCGAGCCGAACATCTACGATGCCGTGGTCAAGCCGTCCGCGTACCTCGAGAACGTGTACCAGGACGACCGGGGCAAGGTGAACTTCTTCGAGGAGAGCTACACGCAGAACGGCAGGGCCGTGTTCCGGATGGACGACCTCGCGCGTCACCGCGACGCGGGCGGCGTCGGCACCGTCGACGTGCTGTTGATCCTGAACCGGAACGAGAACATCATCCCGTCGGTCTCCAAGCTGAACCAGGAGCAGGCCGCCGCCTACTTCATGCTCGGCGAGACGACGGGAACCTCGGCCGGTGGGGCCGCCGAGGCCGGCAAGTTCCTTCGGGTCCCCGGGACGAACCCGTTCTTCCCGCTCCCGCACGGCTTGCAGGGCAACCGCATCCTCGAGCTGCTCGCGACCCACCCGATCGAGACCTACCTGCTGAACACCGGCCGCGTGGGTGGGCCCGACGGCGACGATCGATCGAAGAAGGTGAAGATCCCGCACACGTCGGCCTGCGTGAAGGGCATCGCCGAGGGCTCGATCGGCTGGACCGAGGACGAGGACTTCGGGTACCTGGTCGCCGAGGACGTCCCCGGGTTCGACGACGCCGAGCTGCTGCAGCCCCGCCGGCTCTACGAGCGCCAGGGCCGGATGTCCGAGTACCGCGGGCTCGTCGAGCGGCTGAAGACCGAGCGGGTGGCGCGGCTCGAGGAGTTCCCGGAGCTCTCGCCCGAGATCGTCAAGGCCGCGAGCTAGGTCGGCCGCCCGGCCGTCAGCGGGCGAGGACCTCGCTCACCGTCGTCGTCACGTCGCACTCCAGGCGCACGTTCGCGTCGGCCTGCGAGGGCGCCGCGCTCAACAGCAGGTTCGCCGCGACGAGCGCTCCGATGACGGTGGCCCAGATCCTGCGTCGGATGCGATAGGTCATGACGGGCCCCTTCGCGCCAGGGTCCCGGAGGGACCTGGGCCGACGGCCCGGGTCCTTCGGCGGCTCGGCCACCTCCGCGGAGCGGAGGCCCGGAGCTTTGCGTCCCGCCGTCACCGGCGGTTTGCCTTTGTCGGGACCGACCCTTGTTCCGTGCTTCAACCATCGGCCGTGCACGGCCGTCGCGCTATGCAGCAACCCGCAGACCTGCGACCTTCGGGGTTCCCGTCGGGCGTTGCGGAGAACCCGAACCCCGTCGGTCAGCGCGCCCGGGGCTCGCGGCGCCCGAGGAACCACCCGGCGCCGAGCTGGAGCGCCGCCAGGGCGACCGGCACCATCAGGTACCAGCGGTACGGCTCGAGCTCGTCGATCGCCGGCCGCCCCTGCGTGTCGACGGACGCGTAGATGAGGAAGAACCCCGCGAACGAGAACCACAGCCCGATCCGACCGGTGAGGTACAGCGCGTAGAGGACGTGATCCACGACGTCCGTGCCCTCGAACGGCCGACGCGACCAGACCCAGAGCGAACGGAGACCCGCGAGCAGGAACACGGCCGCGAGGCCGAGCTCGACGACGTTCACGCCGCGTCGCCGTGCGCGCGGGCGAGCGCCGAGACGACCTCGTCGTCGCTCGTCTGATCGAAGCGCCGGTACCACTCCCCCACCGCGAAGAACGGTTCCGGCGTGGCGAGCACCACGATCCGGTCGGCCTCGCGCGCGAGGCGCGCGAGGGACTGGACGGGAGCGACGGGCACGGCGAGCACGACCTCCGCGGCACCCCCGGCTCGCGCCCAGCGCAACGCCGCGGCCGCCGTCCCGCCCGTCGCGATGCCGTCGTCGACGACGATCGCGACGCGCCCGCGGAGGTCGAGCGGTGGCCGGCCGGCGCGGTAGGCGTCCTGACGGCGGCCGATCTCCACCTCCTGCGCGGCGACCTCGCGCTCGACGTACTCCGGCGCGACGCCGAGCGCCCGGATCATCCGTTCGTCAAGGACCCGGACCCCCGGCGCGATCGCGCCGATGCCGAGCTCGGGGTTGCCGGGGGCACCGATCTTCCTCGGGACGACGACGTCGAGCGGCGCGCCCAGGGCGAGCGCGACCGCCTCGCCCACGATGACCCCACCCCTCGGGATCGCGAGGATCACGACGTCGGGGCCGGCGAGCCCCTCGAGCGCCTCACCGAGCCGCCGCCCGGCCTCGACGCGGTCGACGAACAGGCTCACCGCTCCTCCATCTCGCGGCGCGCCCGTTCCTCCTCCAGCTCGCGTCGGCGGTCGGGGAGCACCCGCTCGGGTGGGGGCATCGGCGTTCGGATCCGGCGGTACGCGTCCAGGGAATCGGTCTTGCGCTTCGAGCGCTTCTTCCGCTCGCCCACGACCTCATCCTCTCACGGCGATCCCGCGTCCCCGGGCCTCGGTTTGCCTCGCGCTCGGAGGGCTGCATAGCATGGGCCTCCGCGATCGTGGACGGAACGAGGAGGGACGCGTGGTCCAGGCCTACATCCTGATCCAGACCGAGGTCGGCAAGGCCGCCCAGGTGGCGAAGCAGGTCCGCGACATCCAGGGGGTCACGGAGGCCGAGGACGTCACCGGCCCGTACGACGTGATCGTGCGCGCGGAGGCCAAGAACGTGGACGAGCTCGGCAAGCTCGTGGTCGCGAAGATCCAGGGCGTCGACGGCATCACGCGGACGCTGACCTGCCCCGTCGTCCACCTGTAGCGCCGCCGGCGATCAGACCCGGCGCTCGACGCTCCCCTTCTTGCGCCCGGCCTCGTGCCGCTCGACCGCGAGCTCGATCAGGCGATCGACCAGGTCCGGGTACGGGATGCCCGACGCCTCCCAGAGCTTCGGGTACATCGAGATGCTCGTGAACCCGGGGATCGTGTTCACCTCGTTGAGCAGGAGCCGGTCGTCGCGCGTCAGGAAGAAGTCGACCCGCGCCATGCCCGCCGCGTCGATCGCGCGGAACGCGGCGACCGCCAGGCGCTGCACCTCCTCCATGGTCTCCGGCGGGATGTCGGCGGGCACGATCAGCTCGGCGCCGCGTTCGTCCAGGTACTTCGCCTCGTAGTCGTAGAACTCGTGGCCCCGCGGCACGATCTCGCCCGCGACGGAGGCGACCGGGTCGTCGTTGCCGAGCACGCCGCACTCCAGCTCGCGCGCGCCCTCGACGGCGCGCTCGAGCACCGCCTTGTGGCCGTAGCGGAAGGCCTCCTCGAGCGCGGCCCGCAGCCCCTGCGGCTCGCCGACCTTGGAGATCCCGACCGAGGAGCCGAGCGCGGCGGGCTTGACGAACAGCGGGAAGCCGAGATGCTCGGCCCGGGCGCGCACGCCCTCGGGATCCTCTTCCCATCCACGCTCCAGCACGACCTGGTGCTCGACGATCGGGATCTGGGCCGCGGCGAACAGCACCTTCTGCACGGCCTTGTCCATCCCGACCGCCGAGGCGAGCACCCCGGAGCCCACGTACGGGACCCCGGCCATCTCGAGGAACCCCTGGATCGAGCCGTCCTCGCCGTGTGGCCCGTGCATGACCGGGAAGACGACGTCGATCGCCGTGCGCGAGCCGTCCGCCGCGACGAGGGCCTGCGCGCCGGGGCCCTGGTCGAGCGCAACGGCGCCGCCCTCCGACTCCTCGACACCCGGGAGCGGCGCGCCGCCGACCGACCCGAGCCCGGGCGGGCCGGACGACATCAGCTGCCACCGGCCCTCCTTCGTGACACCGATCGGGATGGCCTCGTACCGATCCGGATCGAGCGCCTGGAGCACCGAGCGCGCCGAGACGACCGAGACCTCGTGCTCGGCCGACCGGCCGCCGAACAGGATCACCACTCGGCGCTTCACGCCTTCTCCAACGCGCGGTCGAAGTCCTCCACGATGTCTTCGGGGTCCTCGATGCCGACGCTCACGCGGATCAGCCCGTCGCCGATGCCGGCGGCGCGGCGCGCGGCGGCGTCCAGCTGCCGATGCGTCGTCGATGCCGCGTGACCGACGAGCGTCTGCGTCCCGCCGAGGCTCGAGGCCACCCACGCGAGCTCGAGCGCGTCGCAGAACCGCTGACCCGCCTCGACCCCGCCCTCCACCTCGAACGCGAGCATCCCGCCTGAACCTCGCGGCAGCAGCCGGCGCGCGACGTCGTGCTGGGGATGGGACGCGAGCTCCGGGTAGTGGGCCCGTTCCACCTTGGGATGCCCCTCCAGGAAGGTCGCGAGGGCGCTCGCGTTCGCGCCGTGCCGCAGCATCCGCACCTCGAGCGTCGCGAGTCCCCGCAGGCAGAGCCACGCCTCGAACGGGGCCATCGTGCCGCCGGTCTCGATCACGGTGTCCCGCAGGCGGGCCACGTCCGCCGCCGAGCCGCACACCACCCCGCCGATCAGGTCGTTGTGACCTCCGACGTACTTCGTGGCCGAGTGCAGCACGAAGGCGAACCCCAACCCGGCGGGGTTGCAGAGGTAGGGCGAGGCGAACGTGTTGTCGACCGCGGCCGGGACGCCGGCGTCGGCGCACGCGCGGCCGAGCGCCTCGAGGTCCGCGACCGTCACGTTCGGGTTCGCGATCGTCTCGCAGTAGAAGAGCTTGGCTCCCGGGAGCGCCGCCGCCACGGCGTCCAGGTCGTGGGGGTCGACGATGTCGACCTCGATGCCGTAGCGCGGCAGGACCTTGCGGAACAGCGAGTACGTCCCCCCGTAGAGCTCGCCGCTCGAGACGATGCGATCGCCGGCCGCCGCGACGCTCGTCACGAGCGTGTGGATCGCCGCCATGCCGCTCGCGAACGAGAACGCCGCCTCGGTCCCCTCGAGCTCGGCCATCACGGTCTCGAACGCGAGCAGCGTCGGGTTGCCGTACCCGCGCGTGTACGTGTAGCCGGGACGGCGGAACGAGATCGTGTCCGCGTACGCCTCCGCCGTCTCGAAGCGGAACGTCGAGGTCTGGTAGATCGGCACGCTCGGCGTGTCCTGCTCGACCGGCGGGGTGCGGGCCCCGTGGATCGCGCGGGTCGCGAAGCCCGGCCGTCGCCGCTCGTCCACCCGGCCAGCCTACCCGCTCGCCCCGTCGGACCCGCGAGGGGTCACGGCGGTCGCCCAGCGCGACGGGTAGCGTGCCCGGAGGCCGTCCACGAGCTCGGTGAGGCGGCCCATCAGGTCGTCGGTGAGGGCGCGCAGCGCGGCGACGTCGGCGTCGGGGCCGGCGCGCGCGCCCGGGTCGAACGTCTCGCCGGCGCGCACCCAGATCGGCCGGCCGAACGATAGATCCTCACGTCCGCTCTTGCGCCAGACGTACTGTCCGCCCCACGTGGCGACGGGCAGGATCGGGACGCCCGTCGTGAGCGACAGCCGGATCACCCCGGTCTTGCCGCGACCGGGCGAGAAGTCCGCGTTCGTCGAGGCCGTCGTCCCCTCCGGGTACACCACGACGACCTCTCCGGCCTCCAGCGCGGCCGCCGCCGCGCGCAGCGGAGACCGGTCGCCGGTGCCGCGCACGACCGGGATCTGTCGCGCGCCGCGGAGCGCCGTCCCGACCACGGGGTTCTCGAACAGCTCCTTCTTCGCGAGGAACCGCGGGCGCCGTCCCGCCTCGATGACGAAGTAGGCGTGCGCGAACGGGTCGAGGTACGAGGGGTGGTTGCCGGCGACGATCAGCGGCCCGCTCGCGGGGACCTCCTCCAGCCCCTCGAAGCGCCAGTTGAACCAGAGCTGGAACGGCGGCCGGATCAGGCCCTTCAGCACGTGGTACCAGGGTTCCAGGGCCGTGCCTCCTTCCGGGCGGCCGGATGCTACCGCGTCCCGGACGCTAGCCTGGACCGATGCGGGTCGTGGCGATCCCCGTGAAGGCGCTCTCGCGCGCGAAGAGCCGGCTCGCGCCGGTGCTGTCGCCGCTCGAGCGCGGCGCGCTCACGCTCGCGATGCTCGAGGACGTGCTCGACGCGATGGAGGCGGTCGCGGGGTGGGAGACCTGGGTTGTGTCGCCCGACGAGGTCGCGCTCGAGATCGCCGCGCGTCGCGGCGTGCGGGCGGTCGCCGAGGCCAAGCCCCCACTGTCGGGCGCGATCCGGCAGGTCGAGGCGCTCGCGAAGGAGCAGGACGCGGACGCGCTCGCGATCGTGCCGGGCGACCTGCCTCTGGTGACGCCGGAGGCGCTGAGCGAGGCGCTCCGCACGCTCGGCGCGGTCGTCCTGGTCCGGTCGACCGACGGGGCCGGCACGAGCTTCCTCCTGCGCCGCCCGCCGCGCGCGATCCCGGCCCGGTTCGGGCCGGCCTCCTTCCAGCGTCACGTCGAGCTCGCCGGCAAGCGCGGCCTGCCCGTCGCGGTGCTCGAGCGGCGGGAGCTCGCGTTCGACCTCGACCGGCCCGACGATATCCTCACGCTGCTGTCCGACGGACGCCGCGGCCGCACCCGCGAGGTGTGCCTGCAGATGGATCTCCCGGAGCGGCTCCGTCACACCGCGTGAGCCGAGGAGGGGACGGGATGCCGCAGGGGACGATCAAGCACTTCGACACCGAGACCCGCGACGGCTCGCTCCTGATGGAGGACGCGACGGAGGTCCACATCGACGCCACGTCCGTCGAGGGGGCGGGGATCCTCACCCTGCGGATCGGGCAGCGCGTCCGCTTCGACCTCGTGGACGAGGGGGGCCGCAAGGTCGCGCGGACGCTCAGGGTCGTGACGTTCTAGATCGCCCGCGGGCGAGCCTCAGCCGCGCCTCGCGGGGACACGGCGCCGCCTCGCGGCGATCATCTCCTTGAACTCCTTGCCGGGCGTGAACCAGGGCAGGTCGCGAGCCGGGACGACGATCGGCGTCTCGGGCTTGCGGGGGTTCCGCGCGATGCGCTTGTTCCGGCGCTTGCGCTCGAACGTTCCGAACCCGACGAGCGAGACCCGATCTCCCCTGGCGACCGTCTCGCGGATCACGTCCATCGACGCGTCGATCATCCGGCCGACGTCCGCCTTGCTGGACCCGGTGCGCTTGGCGACCTCGGCGACGAGACCGTTCTTGTTCATGCATCGCCTCCCGCGTCTCTCGCTGCACCGTAACGACCGACGGAGCCGATTGGCAATGGGCGTCGTCCCGGGAGGTGGGGACGCAGCTCCACCCCGCGTGCCGGCCCCGGTCGGCTCGGACCGCCTGATAGCATCGGTTCCCCACTGGCCCGTGGGGTAACGGTAGCCCGACTGACTCTGGATCAGTTAGTCCTGGTTCGAATCCAGGCGGGCCAGCGCATCCGGCGAACGGCGCTCAGGGTGCCATCGTGAGCGCCATCAGGGCCTTGCCCGTGTGCATCCGGTTCTCCGCCTCGTCGTAGACGACCGAGTGCGACCCGTCGATCACCGCGTCGGTCACCTCCGTCCCCCGGTCGGCCGGCAGGCAGTGCATGTACAGCGCGTCGTCCTTCGCGAGGTCCATCCGGCGCTCGTCGCAGATCCATCCCGTGTACTTCGCGGCGTCGGCGAGCGCGGCCTGCTCGTCGGTGAACAGGTCGAGCCGGCCCCACGACTTCGGGTAGACCACGTCGGCGCCCTCGAACGCCGCGTCCATGTCGTCCGTCACCTCGATCGTCGCCCCCGCTTGCGCCGCAGCCTCTTCGGCCCGCTTGCGGACCTCGGGCATGAGGTCGAAGCCCGGCGGGTGCGCGAGCACCACGTCGATGCCGAAGCGCGGCAGCAGGGTGAGCAGGCCCTGCGGCACCGAGAGCGGCTTGGCGTAGCTCGGCGCGAAGGCCCACGAGACGGCGACGCGGAGGCCGCGCAGGTCGTTCCCCCGCTGCTCGCGGAGCGTCATCAGGTCGGCGAGCGTCTGCGTCGGGTGGTCGATGTCGCACTGCAGGTTGATCACCGGGATCTCCGCCCACCGGGCGACCTCGCGCATGTAGGCGTTGCCCTCGTACGGGACCAGGTCGTGGCGGATCGCGAGCCCGTGGCCGTACCGAGACAGGATGATGCCCATGTCCTTCGGGCTCTCGCCGTGCGCCACCTGGGTCTTGTCGGCGTCGAGGAAGTGCGCGTGCCCCCCGAGCTGGGTCATCCCGGCCTCGAACGCGTTCCTCGTCCTCGTCGACTTGTCGAGGAAGAGCATGAACAGGGTCCGGTCCGGCAGCAGGCGGTGGGGCTCCCCCGCCTTGAACCTCGCCTTGAGCTCGCCGGCCAGCGAGACCGCCTCGTCGATCTCCTCGGTGCTCCAGTCGAGCGTCTCGATGTAGTCGCGCCCCTTCAGGCTCGAACGATCCATGTGCTCACTCCTTCGGTTTGAGTTCGCTCTGGCCGAGCTCCACGCCGTGATACTCCGGCACGGGCCTGTTCCCCGGGACGTCGGGCACCGGCGGCCACCCCGCATGCGCGGCGGGGGCACGGAGGCCGACGATGTCGTCGGGCTGCACCGGCGCCCGGTTCAGCTCCAGCCCGGTCGCGTCCCGGATCGCCGCGACGATCGCGGCGGTCGCCACGATCGTGGAGATCTCGCCGATCCCCTTCGCGCCGTACGGCACGTCGGGCTCGGGGTCCTCGACGATCGCGGTCAGGACCGGGGGCATGTCGAGCATCGTCGGGATCAGGTAGTCGGTGAACGAGGCGTTCGCGATGCGCCCGTCCCGGAGCTGGATCTCCTCCATCACGGCCAGCCCGAGCCCCTGCGCGCTCCCGCCCTCGCTCTGGCCCTCGACGCCCTGAGGGTTCAGCGCCCTGCCGGTGTCGAGCACGGAGGCGAGCTGGACCACGCGGACGAGGCCGAGCTCCACGTCCACCTCGACGACGGCTCGCTGGGCGCCGAACGCGAACATCACGTGCGTGTCCCCCTGCCCCATCTCGTCCAGGCCGGTCGTCCGACGGTGGTGGAACGTGCGGGTGGCCGAGACCGGCTCGTCCAGGAGCTCCGTGAGGGCGGCGACCGCGACGCCGTCGGCGAGCACGGCGCCGTCCGCGAGGCTCAGCGTCCCCTCGGGCTGCAGCCGCGCGATCGCCCGGCCGAGGACCTCCTCGGCCACCGCCCGGCATGCCATCTGCACCGCACCGCCGCCCATGAACGTCTGTCGGGAGGCGCTCGTGGAGCCGGCGGAGTCGACCGTCGTGTCCGCCGCGTGCAGCGCCACGTCCCGGACGCCCAGCTCCTCGCGAGCGACCTGCGTCACGATCGTCGAGAACCCCTGCCCGCACTCGACCCCGGCGGTGTGAACCTCCGCGACGGGTCCGTCCGGGCCTGCCGAGAGCGTGACGCGCGCCTGGTGGAAGTCGTCGAAGCCCTCGCTGTACGCGACGTTCTTGTAGCCGAGCGCGAACCCGATCCCGCGCTGCAGCCCCTCGCCGTGGCCCACGTTGCCGGCGCCGCCGGGGAACGTGATCGGGTCGCGCACCCGAGGCGGCTCGGCATCCGGCGGGGCCGGGAGGTCGCGGCAGCGCTCGAGGATCTCGCGCACGGGGGCGCTGCCGCGGATCACCTGCCCGGTCGGCAGTGAGGACCCCGGCGCGACCAGGTTGCGCAGCCGGAGCTCGACCGGGTCGAGGCCGAGCTCGCGGGCAAGGCGGTCCATGTTGGCCTCGTGCGCGAAGCAGACCTGCGGGGCCCCGAACCCGCGCATCGCCCCGCACGGCGGGTTGTTCGTGTACACGGCCGTGCCTTCCAGGAGCGCGTTCGGGACCTCGTACGGCCCGGACATGAACGTCGTCGCGTTCCCGATCACGGCCGGCGTCGAGGAGGCGAACGCCCCGCCGTCGACCAGGATGCGGCCGCGGACGGCGACCAGGCGCCCGTCGCGCGTCGCCCCGGTACGCAGCCAGATCCGCGACGGGTGGCGATGGACGTGGGCGAGGAAGGACTCCTCCCGCCCGTACGACATCTTGACGGGACGCCCGGTGTGCAACGCGAGCATGCACCCGTGGAGCTGCATGTGGAGGTCCTCGCGGCTGCCGAACGCGCCGCCCACCCCGGCGAGCGTGATGCGGACGAGCTCCTCCGGCAGGTTCAGGGCCGGCGCGATCTGCTGGCGGTCCACGTGGAGCCATTGGGTGGAGACGATCAGGTCGACGCCCCCGTCCTCGGCCGGGATCGCCAGCCCGGCCTCGGGTCCGAGGGCCGCCTGGTCCTGCATCGCCGTCTCGTAGTAGCCCTCGACCCAGACCTCGGCCTCGGCCTCGGGATCGCCGTGCTCGATCCGGACGTGACGCAGGACGTTGCCCCAGTCGTGCAGCGCGGGCGCCGAGGGGTCGAGCGCGCCGACCATGTCGAGGACGGGCTCCAGCACCTCGTACTCGACGTGGATCCGGGCCGCGGCGCGCTTGGCCAGCTCGAGCGTCTCGGCGGCGACGATCGCGACCGGCTGCCCCGCGTACAGCACCCGGTCCCACGGCAGGACCGGCTGGTCCGCGATCTCGAGCCCGTAGGTCCGCGCGCCGGGGACGTCCTCGTGCGTGAGCACGGCGTGCACGCCCGGGCTCGCGACGGCCTCGGCGAGGTCGATGCGCACGATCCTCGCGTGCGGGTGGGGGCTGCGGAGCGTCGCGCCCCAGAGCATGCGTTCGTGCCACAGGTCGCTCCCGTAGGCGAACGCGCCCTTGACCTTCGGGACGCCGTCGACGCGACGCACGCTCTCGCCGACCGCGCCGCGGGTGCGCTCGCGGATCCGCGTGCTCACGTTCGAGCCTCCGCGACCCGGCGGCCGACGCGGCGGGCCTCGCGCGCGATCTCGTCCTCGTCGGCCGTCGCGAGGACCCCGTCGCGCACGACGACGCGGCCCTCGACCAGCAGGTGCCGGACTCGCCGGGCGGCGCCCATCAGCAACCCGGCGACCGGGTCGGCCTCGGACCCGGCGTGCGCGAGGTCGTCGACGCCGAACAGCGCCAGATCGGCCCGCTTCCCGGCCTCGATCGACCCGACGTCGTCGCGGCCGAGCACGGCGGCGCCTCCCCGCGTCGCGATCCGCAGGGCCTCCCTCGCCGTGAGCCCGCGCTCGGGGCCGCCCTGCCGCGAGACGAGCATCGCCTGGCGGATCTCGGGGAACAGGTCCCCGGGCTCGTTGGAGGCGGACCCGTCCACGCCGAGGCCGACGCGGGCGCCCTCGTCGACGAGGGCCCGCACCGGCGCGATCCCGGCGCCGAGCCGCAGGTTGGACGACGGGCACGTCGCGACGCCGCTCCCCGTCTCCGCGATCCGGCGGATGTCCTTCTCGGCGAGCTGCACGCAGTGCGCGAACCACACGTCCTCGCCGAGCCAGCCCCAGTCCTCCATGAGCTCGACCGGCCGGCGGCCGAACCTCTCGAGGCAGAAGCGCTCCTCGTCCAGCGTCTCGGCCAGGTGCGTGTGCATCGCGAC